>NZ_JBIWAF010000010.1:0-177760 GCF_044759925.1 Pseudomonas sp. NPDC099000 | reverse complement strand
GAATGAGCCCTGTGGAATACAGGACTCAATCCGTTCAGGCCTAGAACCACAATCGTCCAACTTTTGGGGTGCACACCAGAGCGTGGGAACGATCAGCTCCAGTCAGGTTGTCAGAACTTGTAACCGAGGCCAACCATGTAGATGAATGGGTCGACATCCACATCGACCTTGGCGCGAGTGCCCGGAGCCACGGCGTTGTTTTCCACGGTCGCCGTGGTGTCGATGTCGATGTAGCGCACTTGGGCGTTGATCATCACGTTATCGGTCAGCATGTAGTCAGCCCCGACCTGAAACGCCATGCCCCAAGAGTTATCCGCCTTGAAATTACTGAAGCCGTTGGCCTGCGCTTCGCTGCCGACGTGTTCGTCGTAGATCCAGGTGTAGTTAATGCCGGCACCGACATACGGCTGGAACGCGGACTTCCCGTCCAGCGGGTAGTACACAACGCTCAAGGTCGGCGGCAGGTGTTTCAGGGTGCCGAGTTTGCCGTTGGCTGCGCCCAGGGCGGTGCCTTTGAGCTTCACGTCATGCTCGAATGGCGAGGCGGCCAGCAGCTCGATCCCCCAGTGGCTGTCGATCATGTAAGCGAAGTTCAGACCCAGCTGCGTGTCGCTGCTCATGGTGGCCTTGCCACCCAGGTCGGCGCCGGCCAGCGGGCCTTGATCGACCTTGACGCTGGAGCTGTCGGCTTTCGGGTTGACGGTGATTGCACCGGCACGAACGATGATGTCGCCGGCTTCGTGGGCGTAGGCGAGCGGGGCTGCGAGCGCGAGGGCAAACAGCGAAGCGCTGAGCAAGGACTTGTGCATGGGGGCTCCAAAGGACGTTAAAAATGTTCGATGTCCAATGGTACGGAAGCGTCTGATACGGTCTTTTGATTCAGCTCAATGAAACAGTGATGGTCCTGATTTTTGCGCAGCCTTTGAGGGCCTCTTCGCGGGCAAGCCTCGCTCCTACAAGGGGCTACGTATGACCTGTAGGAGCGAGGCTTGCCCGCGAAGGCGTCCTCTCAATCAATTCAAGCCCACCAGATTCACTCCGGCAATTCATACACATAAATCTTGTCCGCCTCCATCTGATACCCCGCATCCGCCAACTCACTGGTCGACGCTTTGACCTGCAACGCCCCCTCGATCCAGTACGGCTGATACAGCTCATCCAGCTTCACGCCCACTTCGCTTTTCACATGCACGATCTGGTTCGACGGCGGTGGCGGCACATGGATGCAGGCGCCGAAATACGGCACCAGCAAAAACTCCGTGGCGCGACCTTCCTCGCTCACCTCCAGCGGCACGATGTAACCCGGCAAGCGAATGTTCTGTCCGTCGAGGCTTTTCACCACCGGCGCATTGGGCATGTCCTGCTTGGCGGCGGGCGCTGATTCCAGCGCACTGCTCATCTGCGACAGGTCGTGCAGCGGTGTCATGTTCGGCACTTCCGGTGCGGCATCCGGCGGGATCATTTCCGACCAGGTCAGGTCTTTTGGCTCGGCCGCCCACAGTGGCAGGGCGACCAGCATCAACAGCGCAAGCAGAGCGCGGGGCATCATTAACGTCCTCATAGTCGGATCGACAGGCCATCGGCCAGGGATTGGCGATACGCGCGCCAGGCCGGCACGCTGCCCATCAGCAACGCGGCGATCAGGATGCCACCGAGCAGCGTCCATTCATATTCACTGGGCCAGGCGAGCGGCAGGTACAAGCCGTAATTGGCTTGCACATATCCCTGGGCCAGGGCGATGCCGACATACAAAAGCCCCAGCCCGGCAATCACGCCGGACAACGCCAAGGCAAACGCCTCCAGCACCAGCAACGTCGCGATGTGCCACGGCCGGGCACCGACCGAGCGCAGAATCGCCATCTCGCGGCGTCGTTCGTTGAGGCTGGTGAGAATCGCCGTGAGCATGCCGATCAACCCGGTCAGCACCACGAACAGCGACACCACGAACAAGGCTTTTTCCGCCGTGCTCATCAGACTCCACAACTCTTGCAGTGCCACGCCGGGCAGGATCGCCAGCATCGGCTCGCCACGGAATTCGTTGATCTCGCGCTGCACGGCGAAGGTCGAAATCTTGCTGTTGAGGCCCAGCATGAACGCGGTGATCGCTTGCGGTGTCAGGTCCATGTTGCGCGCCTGGTCGGCACTGATCCGGCCTTTGCCCTGGGCCGGCACGCCGTTGTGCCAGTCGACGTGAATCGCTTCCATGCCGCCGAGGCTGATGTGCAACGTGCGGTCCACCGGGGTGCCGGTGCGCTTGAGAATGCCGACTACGGTGAATGGTTTGTCGTCGTGTTTGACCAGGCTGATCACTGCCACGCCGTGGGCCAGCACCAGTTTGTCGCCGAGTTTGTAGTGCAGCGCATCGGCCACTTCGGCACCGAGCACTACTTCGAACGGATCGCTGGCAAAGGCGCGCCCATCGGCCACTTCCAGGTGCTGTTGATGGCCGTATTGGTAATGCTCGAAGTAGGCCTCGGTGGTGCCCATCACGCGATAACCGCGATGGGAGTCGCCGAGGGACATCGGGATTGCCCACTTCACTTTCGGGTTGTTGGCGAAGTGTTCGAAGCTGTCCCAACGGATGTTGTTGGTGGCGTTGCCGATGCGGAACACCGAGTACAGCAACAGGTTCACCGAACCGGAACGCGCGCCGACAATCAGGTCGGTGCCGCTGATGGTGCTGGCGAAACTGGCCTTGGCTTCGGTGCGCACCCGTTCCACCGCCAACAGCAGGCAGACCGACAGGGCGATGGCGAACGCGGTGAGGATCGCGGTGAAGCGGCGGTTAGCCAGGCTGGCCATGGCTAGACGAAACAAATACATCTCAGACCTCGGACGGGGTGGCGGCGCGATTGAGTTCGGCCAGCGACAGGTGGCGATCGAACAGCGGCGCCAGGCTCTGGTCATGGCTGACGAACAGCAGGCTCGAACCGGCTTCACGGCATTCGGCGAACAGCAGGCGAATGAAGTTTTCGCGAGCGTCGTAGTCCAGCGCCGAAGTCGGTTCGTCGGCGATCACCAGTTCCGGCTGACCAATCAACGCGCGCGCGGCGGCGACCCGTTGCTGCTGGCCGATGGACAGCGAGTCGGCGCGGCGGCTGAGGAGGCTTTCATCCTTCAGGCCCAAGTGAGCAAGTAAGGTGGCGGCGGCCTGGTCGACGCTGCCGTGGCGCTGTTTCGCCCGTTCGGCGCGCAGCCTGGAAAAGTGGCAGGGCAGTTCGACGTTCTCGCGCACCGAGAGAAACGGCAGCAAGTTGAATTGCTGGAAGATGTAGCCGGTGTGATCGACGCGAAAGCGGTCACGCGCGCCGGCGCCGAGTTCGGTCAGCTCCTGGCCCAGCAGGCGAATGCTGCCGCGATCGGGCTTCTGAACACCGCCGAGCAGGCCGAGCAGCGTGGTCTTGCCACTGCCGCTGGGGCCTTTGAGGAACAGGGTTTCACCGGGCATCAGGCGAAACGCCGGGATATCCAGCAGCGGCGGGTGACCGGGCCAGCTGAAGCCCAGGTCGGACAGTTCGATGAGTGCTTGGGTCATTTAACCGATTTCATGAGTGTTGATGAACCTGTGGGAGCGGGCTTGCCCGCGAAAGCGGTCTGACAGTCAACAGGTGTGCTGAATGTGACCGCCCCTTCGCGGGCAAGCCCGCTCCCACAGGATCTTTAGTGCATTCAGAACTTCAGGCTGGCCGCCTTGGCCGTTACTTCAACCCCTTGCTGCCCGCTCGGGCTGATCAGTTGTACCTGAATCTTCTGGGTAGCCGGGAAGGTGTTGAAGATGTTCGCCAGATCGAGGGTTTTCAGTGCCCCCGGGGCCGCGCAGGTGAATTGATAGTGGGCGTGGATTTCGCTGTGGTCATGGTGATGCCCGTCTTTGGCCTCTTCATCATGATCGTCATCAGCGTCTGGCTTGTCACCGAACAACGGGCTTTCCAGTTCCTGGCTAGCCACCACGCAACCGGCAGCTTTTGGCAGGTTGAACAGCGCCAGCGGTTTTTCGAGCTGCGCACGAGCAGCGGCGACCTTGGCCTTGTCGGCATCGGTGGTGGCTACGTGTTCGAAGCCCACCAGGTTCATCGCCGGGCTTTCCAGCTCCAGCTCCAGGGTCTGACCGTCCAGCGCGGCGTTCAGGCGACCGACGCCATGTTCGTGGGCGCTGAGGCTGCCGTGCTCATGGTCGTGGTCATGATCATGCTCAGCAGCGTGGGCGACGGCCAGCGGCAACAGGGCAAACGGCAGAGCGAGAAGCAGACGGCGCATGGCGGGTCTCCGAAAGTAAAATGAAGAGTTTGTTATGTAATCTTATAACGAAAGTGCGGGGAGTTTGACCGTCTGCTTGGCGTTGCGCAAGTCACATGGGAGCATGCAAGTCAGAAATGTGCAGGAGCAGACTTATGTTGCGAATTCGCGGAAGCATCGGCGACTGGCCGGTGGATTTGACGTTGGAGATGGATGACGGCGATTGGGCGCGGCTTGGTGCGCAGTTGCAGGTCGTCAAGCCTGAGGCCGCTACCGCCCCGGCCAAACCTGTGAATCAGGATGATGCGCTGTGGCAGGTCGCCAAAGACCTGCTGCGCAAGGCCGGGCAATTGAGCGGGCCGGATCTGCTGGAGCAGTTGGAAGGATTGACCGGCAGCGGGGCGTCGGGCAAACGCCTGTTGGTGCGCCTGCGCCATTGCGCTGATGTGAAGGTGACGAGCGGCGGGGATACGCCGCTCTACAGCTGGATCGCACCAAATTTGTAGGAGCGAAGCTTGCTCGCGAAGGCGATCTCAAGGACGTCTTCGCCGGCAAGCCGTGCTCCTACAAGGTTGCGGTCAATACAACGCAGCAAACAACTTGCGACGGTAGGTGGTCACCAGCGGATGATCATTGCCCAGCAGTTCGAACACCTGCAGCAAGGTCTTGTGCGGCAAGCCTTCGCTGTAGCTGCGATTGCGCACGAACAGTTTCAGTAATGCATCCAGCGCGGCGTCGTATTGCTGACGGGCCAGTTGCTGGATTGCCAGCTGATACACCGCTTCATCGTCCTGCGGATTTTTCGCCAGGCGCGCTTTCAGGTCTGCGGTATCCGGCAAATCCTTGGCTTGGCCGAGAAACTGGATCTGCGCCTTGGCGCCGGCCAGCGCAGCCTTGTGCTCGTCGCTTTTCACCGCATCGAGTACGGTTTGCGCTTCGCCCAGCTCGCCCCGTTCAGTCAGGCAACGGGCGTAGAGGATCAAGGCGCCAGCGTTGGTGTTGTCTTCGCCCAGCAGCACTTTGAGCGCGGCTTCGGCGTCGGCGAAACGACTGTCGTCGAACAAGGCCTGGGCCTGTTCGAACGGATCAGCGGCTGCGGGTGGCGGCATTTGCACGTGAGGCTCAAGCATCGCCCGCACGGCGGATTCCGGCTGCGCACCGGCAAAACCGTCCACCGGCTGACCATCCTTGAACAACACCACCGTTGGCAGGCTGCGAATACCGAAGCGGGCGACGATGTCTTGTTCGAGATCGCAATTGACCTTGGCCAGCAGCAGTTCGCCCTGATAACTCTCGGCAATGGTTTGCAGCATCGGCATCAGCACTTTGCACGGCGCGCACCATTCGGCCCAGAAATCCACGAGCACCGGTTTGTGGAAAGAGTTCTCGATCACCGACTGGTCGAAATCGGCAGTCGTGGCGTCGAAGATGTACGGCGTTTCCTGACTCATGGGGGATCTCGTAAAAGCGTGAATGGGGCAACTATACGGCTTGACGGGGGGCGGCCGGAAGCCGGAACACTGATCGTTCCCACGCAGAGCGTGGGAACGATCATGGTCGTGTGGCGTGGTAAAGGCTCACATGCCGAAACTCTTCAGGCTCGGCCAGATCCGGCAGGGTCATCGCTTCCAGCATTTCGATGCGTTGATAGAGCGGATGCCTGAAATCCCTCACCCGCGAATCGGCCACCAACGCCTCCTTGCCACGGCTCAAGAACTCATCGAGCAACGGCAGATTCGCCCGGTCGTAGAGCACGTCCGCCACCAGAATCAGATCAAACCGATCCGCCTCGGCGAAAAAGTCCGACGAGTAGCTCAGCTCCACGTCATTGAGTACAGCATTCGCCCGACACGCGGCAATCGCCAGCGGGTCGAGGTCACAGGCCACCACTTCCAGCGCCCCGGCCTTGACTGCCGCGATCCCCGCCACCCCGGAACCGGCGCCAAAATCCAGCACCCGTTTGCCTTTGACCCACTCAGGGAATGCGGCGAGATAGCGGGCGACCGCCAGGCCGCTGGCCCAGCAGAAACTCCAGTACGGCGGCTCATGCAGAATCCGCCGGGTTTCTTCCGGGCTGAACGCGCGGTCCATGTTGTCGCCGTCGATCAGCCAGAGTTTCAGCTCGGTATCGGGCAATGCAACAGGCACCAGCTGCGCATCACCGAGCAATTCACCCAACGCCCGTTGCAGGTCGAGCGGTGCAATCATGGCGCTTTGACGAATTGCAACTGACCCAAGGCCTGGGTCGTCGGCTGGGTAATGACCTGCGAAGGCAGGTGCAAAATCAACTGACCGGACTGGCTGGCGCGACCGCGCAATTCAACGCGCACGCCGGCCGGGAACGATTCCGGGTTGAAGCGCAGGTGAAACGGCAGAATCTGATTGGTGCCGATCAGGCTCGAACTGGCGAGCAATTGCTGCGGGCGGTCCTTATCATCGATCACCAGCAGCGCCAGTTCGACTTCGGCGCCGGCCGGCACGCCTTGCAAGGTGCCGCTCAATTCACGCTGATAAGCAGGCAACGGGCCGAGGTTGGCTGACTCCTTGGCTTTTTTCTGCGCGGCTTGTGGGGCTGGCCCTGGCGTCGGCGGCTGGGGCTTGGGCGCATCGCTGCTGCAGGCCACCAGCAGGCTGAAAAGACTGAGCAATACGAGCGGTCTTAGGGACATTTGCGGCTCCAGCAAGGTGAAATCCATGAATCAGGCATATAGCCCGTCTGTATACCGTAAACCCTATGGCTTGTCTTGCCACGGGGATGCGCTACCATGGCCCTCCCTTTTTTTGTTGCCTGCCACCATGCACTGTCCCTTCTGCGGTGCCAACGACACCAAGGTCATCGACTCGCGTCTGGTCGCCGAGGGCGAACAGGTGCGCCGCCGGCGTGAATGCCTGGCCTGCGGCGAGCGTTTCACGACGTTCGAGACTGCCGAACTGGTGTTGCCGCGCCTGATCAAAACCGACGGCAGCCGTCAGCCCTTCGACGAAGAAAAACTGCGCGCCGGCATGCAGCGTGCGCTGGAGAAGCGCCCGGTGAGTGTCGAGCGCCTCGAATCGTCGCTGGTGCACATCAAACACAAACTGCGCGCCACCGGTGAGCGAGAGGTTAAATCCCTTGTCGTCGGTGAACTGGTGATGGCCGAGCTGCAAAAGCTCGACGAAGTCGCCTACATTCGTTTCGCCTCCGTGTATCGGCGCTTCCAGGACCTCAACGAGTTCCGCGAAGAGATCGATCGCCTGGCCCGTGAGCCGGTGAAAGAATGAACACCTCCCCAGAACAAGCCATCCTCGACGCCCATTACATGGCCCGCGCGCTGGAACTGGCGCGCAAAGGTCATTACACGACGCACCCCAACCCTCGGGTGGGCTGCGTGATCGTGCGTGACGGGCAAATTGTCGGCGAAGGCTGGCATGTGCGTACCGGCGAGCCGCATGCCGAAGTCCACGCCCTGCGTGCCGCAGGCGACAAGGCCCGAGGCGCCACCGCTTACGTGACCCTCGAACCGTGCAGCCACCACGGCCACACGCCCCCCTGCGCCGATGCGTTGGTGAATGCCGGCCTCGCACGGGTCGTCGCGGCGATGCAGGACCCGAACCCCTCGGTGGCCGGTCGCGGCATGCAACGCCTGGCCCAGGCGGGCATCGTCATCGAAAGTGGCGTGCTGGAAGGCGAGGCGCGCAAGCTCAATCAAGGCTTCCTCAAACGCATGGAACACGGTTTGCCGTTCGTGCGGGTCAAGTTGGCCATGAGCCTCGATGGTCGCACGGCGATGGAAAGCGGCGAAAGCCAATGGATCACCGGCCCGGCTGCGCGCTCGGCGGTTCAACGCCTGCGCGCCCAGGCCAGCGTGGTGCTGACCGGCGCCGACACGGTGCTGGCGGACAACGCCCGCTTGACCGTGCGCGCCGATGAACTGGGCCTGGACGCCGAGCAAACGGCCCTGGCCATGAGCCGTCCACCGCTGCGCGTGCTGATCGACGGCCGTCTGCGAGTGCCGCTGGATGCACCGTTCTTCAAGGCCGGCCCGGCATTGGTCGCCACCTGCATGGCCATTGAAGAGCAATACGCCAACGGCCCGGAATGCCTGATCGTGGCCGGTGACGATGGCCTGGTCGACCTGCGCAAGTTGCTGGTTGAACTGGCCAATCGCGGGGTCAACGAGGTGCTGGTCGAAGCGGGCCCGCGTCTGGCGGGGGCATTTGCCCAGCAAGGTCTGGTGGACGAGTTCCAGATCTTCATCGCCGGCAAGTTCCTCGGTTCTTCGGCTCGTCCATTGCTGGACTGGCCGCTCGCGCAAATGAAGGATGCGCCCGAGCTCAAAATCACCGAAATTCGTGCGGTTGGCGATGACTGGCGAGTCATCGCCATTCCTTCGCCAGCGGCGAGCGTATAATTCCGGGCCTGCGCCACGCGACGGCCCTGTTCTCGAGGAGGACTCCATGTTTACCGGCATCATCGAATCCATCGGCAGTATTCGTGCATTGACCCCAAAAGGCGGAGATGTGCGGGTACACGTAGAAACCGGCAAGCTCGATCTGAGCGACGTCAAACTGGGCGACAGCATCGCGGTCAACGGCGTGTGCCTGACCGCCGTTGAATTGCCGGGCAACGGCTTTGCGGCGGACGTCAGTCGCGAAACCCTCGACTGCACTGCCATGAATGACCTGAAAAGCGGCAGCCCGGTGAACCTGGAAAAAGCCCTGACCCCGACCACTCGCCTCGGCGGGCATCTGGTCAGCGGTCACGTCGATGGCGTGGGCGAAGTGGTTTCCCGTACCGAGAATGCTCGCGCCGTGGAATTCCGCATCCGTGCGCCGAAGGACCTGGCCAAGTACATCGCCCATAAAGGCTCGATCACTGTCGACGGCACCAGCCTGACCGTGAACGCGGTCGATGGCGCCGAATTCTTGCTGACGATCATTCCCCACACCCTGAGCGAAACCATCATGGCGTCATACCAGCCTGGTCGCCGGGTGAACCTCGAAGTCGACTTGCTGGCACGTTATCTGGAGCGCCTGTTGCTGGGCGATAAGGCCGCAGAACCGGCTTCCGGGAACATCACTGAAAGCTTTCTGGCCGCCAACGGCTACCTCAAATCCTGACTGAAGGGGGTGCCTTGTGGCGCTCAATAGCATCGAAGAACTGGTTGAAGACATCCGCCAAGGCAAGATGGTTATCCTCATGGATGACGAAGACCGCGAGAACGAAGGCGACCTGATCATGGCCGCCGAGTGCTGCCAGCCTGAACACATCAACTTCATGGCCAAGCACGCCCGTGGCCTGATCTGCATGCCGATGAGCCGCGAGCGTTGCGAGCTGCTGAAGCTGCCCTTGATGGCGCCGCGCAATGGTTCCGGCTTCGGTACCAAGTTCACCGTGTCCATCGAAGCAGCCACCGGCGTGACCACCGGTATTTCCGCTGCCGACCGTGCGCGTACCGTGCAGGCCGCTGCCGCAAAAGACGCCAAGGCTGAAGACATCGTCAGCCCCGGCCACATCTTCCCGCTGATGGCTCAGGCTGGTGGCACCCTGGCCCGCGCCGGCCACACCGAAGCGGCGTGCGACCTGGCGCGCATGGCCGGTTTCGAGCCGAGCGGCGTGATCTGCGAAGTGATGAACGACGACGGCACCATGTCCCGCCGCGCGGAACTGGAAGCGTTTGCTGCCGAACACAACATCAAGATCGGCACCATCGCCGACCTTATTCACTACCGGATGATCCACGAACGTACCGTTCAGCGGATTGCCGAGCAGCCGCTGGACAGCGAACTGGGCCAATTCAACCTGGTGACCTATCGTGATTCCGTGGAAGGCGACGTGCACATGGCCCTGACCCTGGGCACCGTGTGCGCCGAAGAACCGACCCTGGTTCGCGTGCACAACATGGACCCGCTGCGCGACCTGTTGATGGTCAAGCAGCCTGGCCGCTGGAGCCTGCGCGCCGCCATGGCCGCGGTGGCCGAGGCGGGCAGCGGCGTGGTGCTGTTGCTCGGTCACCCGCTCGATGGCGACGTGTTGCTGGCGCATATCCGCGAAACCGCGGAGCACGCACCGGCGAAAAAACCGACGACCTACAGCATCGTCGGTGCCGGTTCGCAGATCCTTCGGGACCTGGGCGTGCGCAAAATGCGCCTGATGAGTGCGCCAATGAAATTTAATGCGATATCCGGTTTCGATCTGGAAGTTGTAGAATACGTGCCCTCCGAATAATGACCGGTTGTTTCCAGTCCTTGATTCGCGGTTAACACATCACTGAGGGACGCGTAGAAAACGCGTCCCGGCTCTTTAAGAGATCTAACGAATGACCCTGAAGACCATCGAAGGTACCTTCATCGCCCCTAAAGGCCGCTACGCTTTGGTAGTGGGCCGTTTCAACAGCTTCGTCGTTGAAAGTCTGGTCAGCGGTGCAGTTGATGCCCTGGTTCGCCACGGCGTGAGCGAAAGCGACATCACCATCATCCGCGCACCTGGCGCCTTCGAAATCCCGCTGGTTGCGCAGAAAGTCGCTCAGAAGGGCGAGTACGCGGCAATCATCGCTCTGGGCGCGGTCATTCGTGGCGGTACTCCGCACTTCGAATACGTGGCGGGCGAATGCACCAAGGGCCTGGCCCAGGTGTCCATGGAGTTCGGCGTTCCGGTCGCTTTCGGCGTCCTGACCGTTGATTCCATCGAGCAAGCCATCGAACGTTCCGGCACCAAGGCCGGTAACAAAGGTGCCGAAGCTGCCCTGTCCGCTCTGGAAATGGTCAGCCTGCTGGCGCAGTTGGAGGCCAAGTGATTAGCGACGAAAGTGATCGTTTCAACCCGCGCGATCCAAAGCCTGCGGATGCCGGCAAGCCATCGAAAAGCGTCAAGCGTCGCGAAGCCCGTCAGCTCGCGACTCAGGCGCTGTACCAATGGCACATGGCCAAGCAGTCGCTGAACGAGATCGAAGCGCAGTTTCGGGTCGATAACGATTTCAGCGATGTCGATGCCGCTTACTTTCACGACATCCTGCACGGCGTTCCGGCTCACAAGCCTGAGATCGACGCTGCACTGACGCCGTGCCTGGACATCACGATCGAAGAGCTGGACCCGGTTGAACTGGCCGTTCTGCGCCTGTCGACCTGGGAACTGCTCAAGCGCGTCGACGTGCCGTACCGAGTTGTGATCAACGAAGGTATCGAGCTGGCGAAAGTCTTCGGTTCCACCGACGGCCACAAATTCGTCAACGGTGTACTCGACAAGCTAGCCCCGCGTCTGCGTGAAGCTGAAGTGAAGGCGTTCAAGCGCTAACCAGCGCTTGAATTTGCGATGGGCGAGTTTGAGCTGATCCGCAACTTTTTCGCCGCCGCGCCTTGTGCGCAAGGCGGCGAAGGCGTTGCCCTCGGGATCGGCGATGACTGCGCCTTGCTCGCTGTTCCCCCCGGGGAGCAGTTGGCGATTTCCACCGACACGCTGGTTGCCGGTGTGCATTTCGCAGATCCTTGCGACCCGTTCCTGCTCGGTCAGCGTTCGCTGGCTGTAGCCGTCAGCGATCTGGCCGCCATGGGCGCCACCCCCGTTGCCTTTACCCTTGCCCTGACCCTGCCGACGGTGACCGCCGATTGGCTGGACGCCTACGCCCGTGGTCTGAACCTCATGGCGCAGAGCTGTGGGGTGGCGCTGGTGGGCGGCGATACCACGCGGGGGCCGCTGAGCCTGACCATGACGGTGTTTGGTCGTGTGCCGGCCGGCATGGCGTTGACCCGCAGCGGTGCGCAGCCCGGCGATTTGCTTTGCGTGGGCGGTGAGTTGGGCAATGCGGCGGGAGCCTTGCCGCTGGTGCTGGGGCAGCGTATGGCTGAAGCCGCCATCGCCGATCCATTGCTGGCCCATTACTGGTCACCGCAGCCGCAGCTTGGGCTGGGAATGGCGCTGCGCGGCAAAGCCACTTCGGCGCTGGACATCTCCGACGGCTTGCTCGCTGACTGCGGGCATATCGCCCTGGCGTCGAAGGTGGGTATTCAGGTTGAACGGGACGCGCTGCCATTGTCGAACGCTCTAGTGGCCTTCCTCGGTCAATCTTCCGCCGAAGAGGCCGCGTTGAGCGGCGGGGACGATTACGTGCTGGCCTTCACCCTACCGTCCGTCGAGTTGCCCGCGTTGCTGGCCGCCGGCTGGCCGATCCATGTGGTCGGACGTGTGGTGGCAGGGCAGGGCGTTGTGCTGCTGGATGCCGCTGGACAAGACATCACCCCGCAAAACCGGGGCTATCAACATTTTCGGGAGACACCGTGACAGATCATCCCAAACAGGTCCCGGCGGAATTCGTACCGCCGTCGGTCTGGCGCAATCCCTGGCATTTCCTGGCGTTCGGCTTCGGCTCGGGCACCTTGCCAAAAGCACCGGGCACCTGGGGTTCGTTGGTTGCGCTGCCCTTTATCCCGTTGTGGCAGATGCTGCCCGACTGGGGTTACTGGCTGATGCTCGGCGTCACCATGCTGTTCGGCTTCTGGCTGTGCGGCAAGGTCGCCGACGATTTGCGGGTACACGACCACGAAGGCATCGTCTGGGACGAAATGGTCGGGATGTGGATCACCCTGTGGCTGGTGCCGGAAGGTTGGTACTGGTTGCTGGCGGGGTTCCTGGTGTTCCGCTTCTTCGACATTCTCAAGCCTTGGCCGATCCACTGGATCGACCGGCATGTGCACGGTGGCGTCGGGATCATGCTCGATGACGTATTGGCAGGTGTGTTTGCGTGGTTGGCGATGCAAGGGCTGGTATGGATTTTCGCCTGACGGGCGAGACAGGGGACTAGGGATGGCTCGGCGCTGGTTGGCTGTGACGGTGTTCGCCATGTTTTGCTCGATCGCCCGCGCGGGCGATGTAGCGACGACGCCGTCCGTGATTCATCTGGCCAGCGAAGACTGGGAAGACTACACCGCCGCTGACGGTCATGGCCTGGGTTGGGACGTGCTGCGGGAAGTGTTCGAGCCGGCCGGGGTCAAACTGGACATCCGTACCGAGCCTTACACCCGCTCCGTGGGCCTGGCCCAGCGCGGGGAAGTGGACGCCTGTGTTGGCTCCTACCGTGACGAGAACAGCGATCTGCTTTATCCGCGCTGGAATTTCGATACCGATCACATCTATGCCCTGGGCCTGGCGAGCAATCCGGCACCGACCCCCGAGACGCTGGGCAACTATCGACTGGCCTGGGTCCGCGGCTACGACTATCAGGATTACTTGCCCAACGTGCGGCGCTATAACGAAGTCATGCGGCGCACCGGCATTTTGTCGATGCTGACCCACAACCGCGCCGACTACTACATCGACGCGCTGACCGAAGTCGACTACGTCCTCAAGTGGGCCAAGGATCCTTCGCAGTTTCGGCGCACTCACATCGCGGAATTGCCGCTGTACCTGTGCTTCGCCGATACGCCCAAGGCCCGCACGTTGATGGCGCTGTTCGACCAGCGCATGGAGCTGCTGGTGAAAAGCGGCCGGTTGAAACCGATCTTCGAGCGCTGGAAACAGCCGTATCCGTTCGATTCGAAATGAACACGAATCTATTGGTTAATGATGAACCCTTGTGGGAGCGAGCTTACTCGCGATGGCGGTCTGTCAGATACAAATATGCAGAGTGACACTCCGCCTTCGCGGGCAAGCCCGCTCCCACAGGGGTTGATGGTGGGCTTGAGATCTAACTATTTGATCGTTATGCCCCATAATTCAGCCTAAGCGTCTGTAGGAACGTGCTGTTACAATGCCGCCTCTGCGAATCTCCAGTACTTATTGATCAGGAGCACACCGGTGCCTGTCGTTTTTGTCGCCGCTTCCAAGCTGCCAACGCCTTTTGCGCAATTCACCATGCACGGCTTTCTCGATGAAGAAAACGGGCGCGAGCACGTGGTGCTGAGCCTGGGTGAGTTCGCCGACGGTGCCCCGGTACTTGGCCGCTTGCACTCTGAATGCCTGACCGGCGATGCATTGTTCAGCCAGCGTTGCGACTGCGGTTCGCAACTTGAGGCCGCCTTGCAGGCCATCGCCCGTGAAGGCCGTGGCGTGTTGCTGTACCTGCGTCAGGAAGGCCGTGGCATTGGCCTGCTGAACAAGATCCGCGCCTATGAGTTGCAGGATGGTGGTGCCGACACCGTTGAAGCCAACGAACGTCTGGGCTTCGCCGCCGACCAGCGTGACTACGCCATGTGCCTGCCGATGCTGGAACACCTGGGCGTGAAATCCCTGCGCCTGATGACCAACAATCCGCGCAAGGTCAAAGCCTTGACCGACATGGGCATCGTGGTCGCCGAGCGAGTGCCGTTGCACACCGGTCACAACCCGCACAACAAACTCTACCTGGCCACCAAGGCCAGCAAGCTCGACCACATGATGGGCAACGAGCATCAGGGCGAGGCAGACCGGGCGTGACGCGCGGTCAAGTACGGCGGCGATTGTCCTTCAACTGGTGGCAATACCTGGCCTTGGCCCTGCTGCCGCTGTTCGTGATCAATGGCGTGTTCGGCCAGGGCGAGGCGCTCCTGCCCGTGCTGGCGATGCCGTTGTTCATCGCCGGTGTCGCCTCGATGTTTGTCAGCCTGAAGTTTTTCGGCGGCTACAAGCACGCACTGATCGCCACCCAGAAAGCCCTCGACACCCCTGAAGAACCCGCCGCCTGGATTACCCTGGCCGCCAAGCGCCGCAAGGCGTTCCTGGTCGCGAGCCTGCCGGCCTGGATCGGCGCATTGGCGGTGTTCGTCGGCCTCGAAGCGGTGCCGTTGGTGCTGCTGGCGTTGTCGACCACGGTGCTGTTCTACCTCTACCGTATCCCGCGTCAACTCAGCTGATGTTTCGCTTCTGGTTGGCGGTGATGCTGCTGGCCGGTAGCGGCATGGCCTCTGCTGTTGAGCGCGTTGTCAGTCTCGCGCCGTCTCTGTCTGAAATCGTTGTCGAACTGGGCTCCGCGGACCTTCTGGTCGGCGTGCTGGATGCCGGAGAGCGTCCTGTCGAACTCAACGGTCTTCCATCGGTTGGCCGCTACGGTCAGTTGGACATGGAACAGTTGCTCAGCCTCAAACCCGATTTGCTGCTGCTCTGGCCTGGCAGCGTTGGCCCGGGCCAGCGTGAACAGCTCAAGCGACTGAACATCCCCACGTATGTCGCTGAACCCCACAACCTCGAACAACTGACCGCGCAGATTGAAGCGATTGCCACCCAGCTCGGTCGTCCTGAGCGTGGCGTTTCATTGGCCGCGCATTTACGCCAGCGCCTCGATGTGCTGCGCCAGCGTTACCGCCGGGATCAACCGTTACGGGTGTTTTATCAGGTCTGGGATCGGCCGTTGTACACCGTTGGCGGCGGGCAGATCATCAGTGATGCGCTGGAGGTGTGCGGTGCGCGGAATGTGTTTGCCGACCTGACATTGCCGGCGCCGCAGGTCAGCGTAGAGGCGGTGTTGCAGCGAGATCCCGAGGTGATTCTGGCCAGTGATCAGGCGCAGCTGGATGCCTGGAAAGCCTGGCCGCAGGTGGCGGCGGTGGCGCAGGGGCGATTGCGGTTGGTGACGGATAAAGGGCTGGAGCGGCCGAGTGGGCAGATGATCGAGGCGACGGCCAAACTTTGCCAAGTGATTGCGCCTGACCGGTGAGACCGAGGTGTGGCCTTCGCGGGCAAGCCTCGCTCCTACAGGTCCGGTGTGATCCTTG
This sequence comes from Pseudomonas sp. NPDC099000, assembly GCF_044759925.1. NCBI lineage: Bacteria > Pseudomonadati > Pseudomonadota > Gammaproteobacteria > Pseudomonadales > Pseudomonadaceae > Pseudomonas > Pseudomonas sp. NPDC099000. The sequence goes on along the minus strand of NZ_JBIWAF010000010.1, from coordinate 161,863 downwards.
TAGGAGCGAGGCTTGCCCGCGAAGAGGCCCGCCCGAACACCACACATTTCAGATCAGATTTCCGGCGTCCAGGTCACCCCAAACATCCACGCCCGACCTTCCTCGCGATACCCATACTGACTGCCGTCATGGCTGTACAGCGCCCGGCTATAACCCTTGTCCAACAGGTTATCGACCTTCAGCTCAAGCTTGATCTCACGATTCAGTTCCCAGCTGCTGCGCAACCCCAGCAACGCATACCCGCCCAATGGCTGCTGATTGTTCTCATCGTCATAGCTGCTGCTCACCGCTTGCCAACTGGCACCGAGGCCGAGTCGGTCGAACTGTCGATCCAGGTCCAGGCTCAAGGTCCGCCGCGCACGCCGAGCCAGGGTGTGGCCGCTGTCGCGATCCCGTGGGTCGATGATCGCCACGCCGAGGTTGCTCTGCCAGCCGAACAGTTCCTGTTTCAGAGCCGCTTCGAACCCATTGATCCGCGCCGAAGCCACGTTCTGTGGTCGTGAGTTGCTGCCAAAAATAATCGCGTCTTCAAGGTCCGTGCGGTACAGCGAAGTTTCGAGGCGGCTGGTCTCGGTCAACTGACTGCGCCATTGCAGCTCGTAGCTTTTCGAGGTTTCGGGCTTCAGGTCCGGGTTGCTGAAGTCCGGGTAATACAAGTCATTGAAGGTCGGTGCGCGGAAACCTTCGCTGTAGGTCAGCAACACGTCGTTTTCCGGGTTCAGCGGCAGGGTGAAGGTGCCGCTCCAGCTGTTCTGGCCGCCGAACTGCTGGTTCTGGTCCCGGCGCAAACCCAGTTCCGTGGAGAAGCTGTCCGCCTGGTAGCGATGCTGGATAAACGCCGCGCGGTTCCAGCGGCTGTCCTCGTCGAACGGGGTGCTGCTGTTGATCCGGTCTTCGTACCAGTCGCCGCCGAGAATCAGGCTGTTGCGCTCATTGAGCGTCAGGTCGTTCTGCCAGTTCACCGAATCACGGTACGTGTTGAACACGCTGCGCTCATCGCTGAGTTTGTCGAGGGTCTTCTCGCGGTTTTCGCTGTGGCCGAATTCGACGCGGGTTTTCCAGAGGTCGTTGACCCGGGCATCGACATAACTGCTGACGCTGCTCACGGCAAAGTCGCTGTAAGGCTGCTGCTGGAGCGATTCGAAGGTCGTCGTGTCGAAGCGTCCGAACGGATTGTCGAACTCGCTTTTGCCACGGTTATCCAGCGCGTTGGCGCCGATTTCGATGTCCTCGGTGAGGGCATGGCTCAGGCTCAGGCTTACCGATTTGTTGCGGTATTCGTCATGATCGCCGTCGCTGGGATAGGACTCGTGGGTGCGGTTGATGCCGGCGGTTTCATCGAGGCTGGCGCCGAGGTTGAAGCGGGTTTTCTCATCGCCGCCGGATAATCCGAGGCTACGTTCCCACGTCTGGTTGCTGCCAAACCCCACGTGCATGCGCGGCTGCAGGCCTTGTTCGCCGCCGCGTCGGGTGAAAATCTGGATAACCCCGCCAATCGCATCGCTCCCGTAAATCACCGAACGGGAGCCGCGCAGCACTTCCACGCGCTCGACCTGCTCGATGTTGATGTGTTGCAGGTTGCTGTCGCCGGAGGTCGAGTTGCCGATGCGTTGGCCGTCCACCAGCACCAGGCTCTGGGCCGACTTGGTGCCGCGAATGTAAATCCCCGGCAGACTGCCGCGCCCGCCGGTTTGCCCGACTTGCACACCCGGCACACGACTCAGCAAGTCCGTGACACTGCTCGGTTGCAGGCGGTCGATGTCGTCGCGGGTGAAGACGGTGTTGGCGGCGCTGCTGTCGTTGCGCGCTTCGACCTGACGGTTGGCGCTGATCAGCACTTCGGGGAGTTTCAGGGCTTGATCGCGTTCGAAGGTGTCAGCCAGGAGTTGGCCGGCCGGCAGCAGGGTCAGCGTCAGGGCGAGAGGGGAGAAATTCATGATGTATTCGTAAGATCGAAGAAAAACGCGGTCCTTGTAGGAGCGAGGCTTGCCCGCGAAGGCTATTTAACAGGCAACATAAATGTTGAATGTTATGGCCTCTTCGCGGGCAAGCCTCGCTCCTACAGGTCGGGGGTTACTTGGCCAGCAACTGCAGGCGCTCACGGATCGAAGTCTCGATTCCAGCCTCATCCAGCCCGCACTCGGCCAGCATCTGCGCAGGCTTCGCGTGCTCGACGTAACTGTCCGGCAAGCCCAGATGCAGCATCGACTTGAGGATGTTTTCACGGGCAAGGAACTCGCTGACCGCGCCACCGGCGCCGCCCATGATCGCGTTCTCTTCAATGGTCACCAACAACTCATGGCTGCCAGCGATTTCGCGAACCAGTTCTTCATCCAGCGGTTTGACGAAACGCATGTCGACCACGGTCGCATCCAGCTTCTCGGCGACTTTCAGCGCCTCGGCCAGTTGCACGCCGAATACCAGCAAGGCGACTTTGCTGCCCTGGCGACGAACCACGCCTTTACCGATTTCGATCGGTTGCAGGTCTTTCTCGATCGTTGCATTCGGGCCGCTGCCGCGCGGATAACGCACCGCCGCCGGGCCGTTGAACAGGTGACCGGTGGTGAGCATTTTGCGCAGTTCGTTTTCGTCGCTCGGGGTCATCACCAGCATGCCGGGGATGCAACGCAGGAACGACAGGTCGAAACTGCCCGCGTGCGTCGGGCCGTCTTCACCCACCAGACCTGCGCGGTCGATGGCGAACAGCACGTCGAGGTTTTGCACGGCGACGTCATGGATCAGTTGGTCGTAACCGCGTTGCAGGAAGGTCGAATAAATCGCCACAACAGGTTTCGCGCCTTCGCAGGCCATGCCGGCGGCGAGGGTCACCGCGTGTTGTTCAGCAATCGCTACGTCGAAGTAACGCAGCGGGAAACGCTCGCTGAACGCCACCAGGTCGGAACCTTCTTTCATCGCCGGGGTGATGCCCACCAGGCGGGGATCAGACGCGGCCATGTCGCACAGCCATTCGCCGAACACACCGGAATACTTAGGCCCACCGGATTTCTTCGGTGCAGCGGCCGGCGCATCAACGGGTTCAAGCTTGGTGATGGCGTGGTAGCCGATCGGGTCGACTTCCGCCGGGGCGAAGCCTTTGCCTTTCTTGGTGACGACGTGCAGGAACTGCGGGCCTTTGAGATCGCGCATGTTGCGCAGGGTGGCGATCAGGGTCGGCAGGTCGTGGCCATCGATCGGGCCGATGTAGTTCCAGCCCAGCTCTTCGAACAGCGTGCCGGGGACCAGCATGCCTTTGGCGTATTCTTCGGTGCGACGGGCGATTTCCCAGGCTCCGGGCAGGCGCGACAGGACCTTTTTGCTGCCTTCACGCATGCTCGCGTAAGTACGGCTGGAAAGAATCTTCGCCAGATAGTTCGACAGCCCGCCGACGTTGCGCGAGATCGACATGTCGTTGTCGTTGAGGATCACCAGCATGTTGGCGTTCACTTCCGGCGCATGGTTCAGCGCCTCGAAGGCCATGCCCGCTGTCAGAGCGCCGTCGCCGATCACCGCAATCGCCTTGCGATCACTGTTTTGCAGGCGGGCGGCAATCGCCATGCCCAGCGCTGCGCTGATCGAGGTGCTGGAGTGGCCGACGCCAAAGGTGTCGTACTCGCTCTCGGAACGACGCGGGAAGGCCGCGACGCCGTCCTTCTGGCGCAGGGTGCCCATGCGCTCGCGACGGCCGGTGAGGATTTTGTGCGGATAGGCCTGATGACCCACGTCCCACACCAGCCGGTCGTCCGGGGTGTCAAAGACGTAATGCAACGCGATGGTCAGCTCGATGACGCCCAGGCCGGCACCGAAATGCCCGCCGGTCTGTCCGACCGTATAGAGCAATTCCAGGCGCAACTCATCGGCCAGGGTTTCCAGCTCGGCTTCGCCTAACCGGCGCAAGCCGTCCGGCGTGTTGGCACGGTCGAGCAGGGGCGTGGTCGGGCGCTTGCGGGGAATCTCATGAAACGTCGTGGGCATCAGGCGAATCGTTATAGGTATAAAAGATGCGGCAGTTTACCTGATGCATCGCCCCCTGCCCACGCGTTGGTTTTAACTTGGCGGATACGCCATCAGCTGCGCCGGTCGACGATGTAGCGGGCTAGATCGCGTAGTGGCTCGGCTGCCGCGTCAAACGGTCGCAGCGCATGCAGGGCCTGATCGCGCAGTTCCAAGGCGTAGGCCTTGGCGGCGTCGAGGCCGAGCAGGGCCGGGTAGGTTGGCTTGTCGCGTGCGATGTCGGCGCCCTGGCGTTTGCCGAGGGTTTCGGTATCGCTTTCGACGTCGAGAATGTCGTCCTGCACCTGAAACGCCAGGCCGATGGCCTGCGCATAGGTCTGCAAGGACTTGAGTTCGTCTTTTTCGGCGCGACCACTGGCCAGGGCGCCGAGCTTGACGCTGACTTCGATCAGCGCGCCGGTCTTGTGCCGGTGCATGTATTCGAGGGCTTTTTGATCGAGTTTTAGACCGACCGAACCGAGGTCAATGGCTTGGCCGCCGACCATACCCGCCGGGCCTGCCGCCAATGCCAAAGCGCTGACCATTTGCAGGCGGATCTCTGCGTCAGAGTTGCTCAGGCGCGGATCAAGCAGGGCGCTGAAGGCCAGGCTCTGCAAGCCATCACCGGCCAGAATCGCGCAGGCCTCATCGAATTTTTTGTGAGTGGTCGGCTGGCCGCGACGCAGGTCGTCGTCGTCCATGGCCGGCAAATCGTCATGCACCAGGGAATAAGCGTGGATCAACTCCACCGCGCAGGCCGCGCCGTTGGCTTGCTCAGCCTTGCCGCCCAGCGCTTCGCACGCGGCATAGGCCAGTAGCGGACGGACCCGTTTGCCGCCATTCATCACGCTGTAGCGCATGGCCTCGTACAGACGCGCGAGCTCAGGGCTCGGCGCGTTGAACAGGGTTTCCAGTGCAGCATTGACGCGGGCCTGGCTGGTCGCCGAATACGCTGCAATCATTCTGGCTGATCCGCGTCGAAGGGTTCCTCGGCCAACTCGCCATCACGCTCAAGCAGCACCTGAACCTTTTGCTCGGCCTGGGCCAGCGCCGCCTGGCAGTCGCGGGTCAGACCGATGCCTTGCTCGAAAGCCGTCAGCGAGTCTTCCAGCGACAATTCGCCGTTCTCCAGACGCTCCACCAGCGTTTGCAGGTCAGCGAGAGATTGTTCGAAATCCAGTGCAGCTTTTTTGCGGGCCATGGCGGCTATTTCCGGTTGACGTTAAACCGGCGCGACACTAGCAGACATGGGGGTGATGGGCAAATGAGCGGGTGTTTTGAGACCTGTTCTGTGACGGGGAAGCTGTCCTGATTCCAACCAGTCCAGGATTTGCACAATCCCTGTGGGAGCGGGCTTGCCCGCGATAGCGGTAGATCAGTCACTATCAATGTTGAATGTTAAACCGTCATCGCGGGCAAGCCCGCTCCCAAAGGTGCGTGCTGCAACAGGTCATTGTGTTGAGTCATCGGGATAACGGATCTGGTATCGAGTACTGCGTCCGCCACCGGGAAGGCGCTTGAGACAGCCCTTTTCCAACAGTTCAGCAAGATGACGAGTGGCAGTAGCCTTGGAAGTTTTCGCCACAGCCTGATACTGCGCCGCACTAATGCCATGTTCGAAACCGCGTTCCCCGCCATCCAACAAGCGATTCAGCACTTTGGTTTGTTCCACCGTCAACGCCGACGCTTGATGTGCCTGCCAGAAGCGCGCCTTGTCCAGCACTGAGTCGATCCGCGCCATGGCCTGTTGCAGGCTGCGCAGCAAGGTTTGCAGGAACCACTCCAGCCACAGCGTGATATCCTTCGTCGCCTTCTGACTGTTTTCCAGCACCCGATAATAGCCAGCGCGATCCTCGAGAATGCTCGCCGACATGGCATAAAAACGGATGGCCTGTGCCTCGCCCTGAGCCAGCGCCAGATCGGTAATGGTGCGTGTCAGGCGGCCATTGCCATCGTCGAAGGGATGCAAAGTGACGAACCAGAAGTGCGCGATACCGGCCCGCAACAATGGATCGAGCCCGTCCTGACTTCGGCTGGCTTCAAACCAGGCAAGGAACGTATCGAGTTGCTGCTCAAGGCCCCGGCGGGGCGGCGCTTCGAAGTGAACGGTCGGTCTGTCGAGGCGACCTGAAACTACCTGCATCGGTTCATCGCCGCGCAATGCGCCGACATGGATCAATCGGGCAGCAAGGTCAGTGTCCTGATCCGGAAACAGCCATTCGTGCCATTCCAGCAATCGCTCCAAGGTGAGCGGTTTCGCAAAGTGCTGTGTGGCATCGAGCATCAACTGCGCCAGACCTTCGCTGCGCTGACTGACGTGATCGCCATCGACCAGCTCCAAACCCAGACGCCGCGCCAGCGAAGATCGGACCGATCCCACATTCAGCTGCTCGCCCTCGATAGCCGAAGACGTCACGATGTTCTGCAACAACGCATCCAGTTCGCTCTGCGCGCTGAGCGAGCTACCCACGGAACTGGCCATGCCCATCAATTGACCTTGGGCCTGTACGCACTCGCGCAATAGCTGCGTCAGGCGCTCGGCTTGCCAGTTGAAGTTCGGCCAATCGGGCTGTTGCCAGATCCAGTGAGGTGCCATGAATTCGGGTGCTCCAAGGTCAATGAGCCGAATAATAGTCGTATTCGGCTCATTTCGTGAGCCGAATAACCGCTTTATTCGGCTCACGCCCAACAATCACCGTGATTCCTACCGCAAATATAGATGTATCCGATTGTTAAAAAACCGCCAAATGGCTAACCTTCGCGCCTTCTACGACCCAATAGTCACGGGTCTTTCTGACGAAACGCAGTTTTTGGATCTGTAACGCACCGAGGATCGGGTGCAAGGTTTCGTTATGCATGGCAGGAGGCGTCACATGCGTTCATTTCTTTTGCTGGTGATGGGGCTGGTCTGCGCGACCGCTGCCTGGGCCGATCCGACGGCCGAGCTGTCGGAACCGATCGGCGGCTGGCGCTATAACGGCCTGCTCGACCGCAGTGAAAACCCGCAAGTCGCCTATCCGACGCCGCCCATCGACCGGGGCGTGCAGCGTAATCGCACGATGATCCAGGGCCAGCTCAAGGCCATTGGCACTCGGCGAGGGCCGCACACGCTGGCGGTGAACGGCAATCCTCTGAATCTGTATACCGACGATCAGGGGCGTTTCGCTCGGCCGTATGCGTTCGGTGCCGGGTCCAACAGCGTCGAAGTACGCAGTGCCGAAGGCAAATCACTCAAGCGCGTTCAATTCTATGAAGCCAACAACCTGCGCACCCCGGCGCGGATTCGCGTGGTGCTGGGTTGGGACGATCCGAAAGCCGAACTCGATCTGCACATTGTTACTCCCGACGGCCAGCATGCGTTCTGGGCTCGCCCGGCGATGAGCAACGGCGGCGGTCTGGACCCGGACGGCGTCGATGGGCCCGGCCCGGAAATGTTCACCATGACCGCGCCGATGCATGGCACCTATCTGGTTTACGTGAACTATTGGGGCAACTTCGGCAGCGGCGGCTATAACTTCGATGAGACCAGCAACCAGAACGAGGTGATCACCTCGCAAATCAATCTGGTGCTCAACGAAAACACCGTCGACGAAAAACGCGAGACCTTCATCGTGCCCCTGCGTGCGATCGGTGACCTGCTGCTGGTCAAGACTTTCAACTATTAAGCATCCCGCACCACGGATGAATTGGGCTTTGTGAAATGAGCGATAACACTGTGACTCCGGCCGCGGCCGCACCCGCAACCAAACTTTCCCGGCGTTGGCCAATGCTGCTGGGCGGGCTGATCCTGGTGGCTGGCGTGGCGGCCGGACTTGGCTGGTTCATGCACAAACCCAAGGCGCCGCCCGCAGAGTTGGCCAGCGACAAACTGGGCATGAGTCGCCCGGACGGCCTGCTCGAAACCCATTCCTTGAGCCAATTGCCCAAGGATTTGCTGGCCGTGCCGTTCCTCAAGGAAACCCTGACAGAAGATTTCGTCTTCTATTACGAAGCGCATGCCGACCGCCTCGGCTTGATCGGCAGTCTGCGGCGGATCATTTACGAACATGACCTGAAGTTGCAGGACAGCCTGATTGAGCAGCTCTTCGATCAACCGGCGGATGTGGCGCTGTGGCGCGGGGCGGATGGTCGTCTGAAAGACTTTTTGTTGGTGATGGATCGCGGTGGGCTGGCCAAGGTGCTGGAGCCGCTGGCGAAAGTGGCGCTGGATGATTCGCAGCTGACGCAACTCGGTGACATCAAGGTCGCCGGCGATACGGTGCCGCTGTATCAGCTCACTTACAACAACAGCAAAGCGCTGCTGTTTGCCTCTCATGGCGACAAGTTGGTGGTGCTGTCCAATCCTTCGAAACTGTACGACAACAGTAATGGCCCGATCGATGAGCTCGGCATGGTTTCGACTCAATCGCTGGAAGCACTGCTCGGCGGCCAGAAACTGTTCCCCGAAGCCTTCGGCCTGCCACCGCGCGCACCTGAAGTGAAACAACGTCTGTCGGTCAATTCCAGCGTTCTGGCGATGGGTTATCAGCGTTTCATCCCGAACTTTGCCGGCCTGCGCTTCGACATGGACGACAAGGGCTGGCACAGCTTCCTCGCCATGGACGAACTGGACGACCAGCCGGATTTCGATTTCAAGCCGATCTGGCAAGCCATGCCGATGGGCGCCAGCGCCTGCGTGGCCTTGCCGCTCGCCGCCGAACAACAGAAACCGCTGCTGGTGAAACTCGGTGCCGAAGAGTCGGTGGCTCAGGCCCTGACCGAACACATGGCCGGTGCTGCCGGGCTGTGCTGGTACGCCGATTCGCGACTGTACACACCGTTGCTGGTGGCCAGCCTGAATGATGATGACAGCGCCAAACTCGACGGTGACCTGGGCACTCTGTTCGGTTCGATGGTCGGCGCCTACGAAGGTAAAGTTGAAGAACATGCGTTCCCGGTGGTCGAGAAGCAGGAAGGCCAAAGCCATCAGTGGCAGCGCCAGGTCAGCTCCAACTTCGGTCCTTACAAGGCCAAGGACGCCGAAAACCCGGACGCAATCACCGGCAAGGCGTTCATGAAAGTCAGCCTGGCGCGCCACGGTTCGACGCTGCTGTTTTCCCTCGACGACAAGCTCGTGGACAAAGCCCTCGGCACCCTCGACAAACGCTTCCCGCCGATGGCCGACGTGGTGCCGAAAGACCTGTTGATGCCGGTCTACTTCGGCCCGGATTCGATGGCGCAACTGATGCAACAGGAAACCCTCGACAGCCTGCCGCAAGACATGGAGCCGGTGTTCTACAACGCCGCGCAAACCTACCTGATCCCCAAACTGCGCAAGCTCGGTGGCTACGGCAAATATGCGCTGACCTTGCCTGAGGGCAGCGAGCCGGACGGCCACTGGCAATGGCTGCCGCTGGAATGGAAAGCCCTGTGACCGCACTCATCCGAGGCCTCGGCCTGCTGGCGATGTTGCTGGGCAGTCGCGTATTTGCCAATGAAGCCGCAGCGCTGGATCCGCAGCAATCCCAGGTGTTCCGCGCCTGGTTCGTACGCATCGCCCAGGAGCAACTGACCCAAGGCCCGAGCCCGCGCTGGTATCAGCAGGACTGCGCGGGTCTGGTGCGTTTCGCCGCCAACGAAGCGCTGAAAGTCCACGACGACAAATGGCTGCGCAGCAATGGCCTGTCCAATCGCTACCTGCCGCCGGAACTGCAACTGAGCGAGGCCCAACGCGGCCTTGCCCAGCAATGGCAGCAGGGCGGCGGCAAGGTCGGGCCGTACGTCAACGCGATCAAACTGATTCAGTTCAACAGTCATTTGGTCGGCCGTGACCTGGCGCAAGCCCGGCCCGGCGACTTGATGTTTTTCGATCAGGGCGACGACCAGCACCTGATGATCTGGATGGGCCGCTACATCGCCTATCACACCGGCACCACCACCCCGACTGACAACGGCATGCGCTCCGCAAGCCTGCAGCAACTCATGACATGGAAGGACACCCGATGGATACCCGACGCAGCCAACCCCAACTTCATCGGCGTCTATCGACTGAACTTTCTCTCCCAATGATCGGTGCCCGCATGTTGCGTTTTCTGCCTTTGCTGTTGGTTTTGGTGCTGCCGTTTTCGGCGGTCAACGCCGAAGACACCATCGAGCCGAGTGGCTACACGCCGGTTGCCGGTGAAAGCTTTTTCCTGCTGGCCGACAGCAGTTTTGCCAGCGACGAACAGGCGATGGTTCGCCTCGAAGCGCCGGGTCGTGATTATCGCCGGTTCCGCATGGAGCCTTACGGCGGCGCCGACATTCGCGTGTATCGCATCGACAAACCGCTGGATTTCCTCAAGCGCCAGAAGAACCTGCACCGCGTGGTCAGCGACGGCCAGTTCAAGGGCGAAGGCCTGTCGAATACGCTCGCGTACCTGTGGGACAACTGGTATCGAAAATCCCGTCGCGTGATGCAGCGGGCGTTTTCCTACGAATCGCGTAAACAAGTCACCGAGGAAGTACCGGAACTGAAAATGGGCAGCGCGATTGCCGCGCCTACGCCTTACGACGCACAACCGCAATTCGCATTGATTCCGGGTTTGCCGGTGGTCAGCCAGTTCCGTTATCCGCTGTGGCAAGCCAAGCCGATCCAGCCGCCTACCGGTGTGAATCTGGCCGGGTCTTCCAGCGAATTCGTCAGCGTCGCACCGGGTAACGTGTACATCCCGCTGGGCAACCTGAAACCGGGTCTGTATCTGGTGGAAGCGCTGATCGGCAAGTACCGCGCGACCACCATGGTCTTCGTCTCCAACACCGTCGCCGTGAGCAAGATTGCCGGTGATGAACTGCTGGTGTGGGCCGCGCGCAAACACGAAGGCAGTTCGGTGCCTAAGGTCAATGTGTTGTGGACCGATGGCCTGGGCGTGATGAGCAGCGGCGCCACCGATGCCGATGGTTTGCTGCGCCTGAAACACGTCAGCCCCGAGCGTTCGTTTGTGATTGGCGAGGACGAAGAGGGCGGGGTGTTCGTCTCCGAGAACTTCTATTACGACAGCGAAATCTACGACACCAAACTTTATGCCTTCACCGACCGGCCGCTGTACCGGCCGGGGGATTGGGTGTCGCTGAAAATCGTTGGTCGCGAGTTCAAGAATGCCCGCGACTCGGTGCTGCCGACTGCTGCCGACGTCAACGTCACCGTGCTCGATGCCACCGGCACCGCGCTGCAATCGCTGGCGCTGAAACTCGACTCCAAGGCCGGCACCCAAGGGCGCTTCCAGTTGCCGGACAACGCCGTGGCCGGCGGTTATGAACTGCGTTTCAGCTACAAGGACCAGGCCTACAGCAGCGCCTTCCGCGTTGCCGAATACATCAAGCCGCACTTCGAAATCTCGCTGAACCTGGCCAAGCAGGATTACCGCACCGGCGAACCGGTCAAGGGCAGCCTCGTGCTGCTGTACCCGGACGGCAAACCGGTGGCCGACGCCAAATTGACCCTGAGCCTACGCGCCCAGCAATTGTCGATGGTCGACAACGAGCTGCAATACCTCGGGCAATTCCCGGTGGAACTGACCAGCACCGAACTGACCACGGATTCGAAGGGCAACGCGACCCTCGACCTGCCGGCCGCCGAGAAACCGAGCCGCTACATGCTCACCGTGTTTGCCAGCGATGGCGCGGCGTATCGGGTCAAGACCACCAAGGAAATCCTCATCGACCGTGGCGCCGCGAGTTTCCGCTTGAGTGCACCGCAGCGCTTCAGTGCAGTGGGCGACAAGGTTGCGTTCAGCTACGCCAACGAAGGCGGCAGCGAGAAGAGCAAGTCGGTCACGCCGGGCAGCTACAGCTGGGTGCGTCTGGAAGACCAGACCACCGGCGACGGCAAACTCGCCGCAACCGATAAAGGCTTCACATTGGCCTTCGACCGTCCTGGCACCTACAACCTGACGTTGAAGGATGACCATGGCCGCGTTGTCGGCGCCACCGGCCATTCGGTGACCGGCGACGGCGTCAAAGCCGTGCCCGGCACCGTGGAAATCGTCCTCGACAAACCCGAGTACAAGGCGGGCGATGAAGCCCTGGCGTTGATCACTTTCCCCGAGCCGATCAGCGATGCGCTGCTGTCCCTGGAACGGGACAAAGTCGAGTCCACGGCGTTGCTGTCCAAGGGCGCCGACTGGCTGAAGATGGAAAAACTCAGCGACACCCAATACCGCGCGCGCATTCCGGTGAAGGACAACTTCGCGCCGAACCTGACGTTCTCGGTGCTGTACACCAAGGGCGGTCAGTACAGCTTCCAGAACGCCGGCATCAAGGTGATTGCGCCGCAGATCGACGTGGCCATCGCCACCGATAAAGAGGCGTATCAGCCGGGCGATACCGTGTCGGTTGACCTGACCAGCCAGTTCGCCGGCAAGCCAATTGCGGCGCACCTGACGGTCAGCGTGGTTGACGAAATGGTCTACGCGCTGCAACCGGAAGTCGCGCCGACCATCGACCAGTTTTTCTACCACCCGCGCCGCAACAACGTGCGCACCAGCGCCAGTCTGTCGTTCATCAGCTACGACGTTGCGTTGCCGGGCAGCCCGGGCGCACCGGGCAAAGCCAATCGCAGCGAGCGAGGCGTGAAAGTGCTGGAGCGACCGCGTCGTGAAGACGTCGACACCGCCGCGTGGGAACCGGAATTGATCACCGACGCCAACGGCAAAACCCGTTTCACCTTCAAGATGCCGGACTCGCTGACCCGCTGGCGCATCACCGCCCGGGCCATCGCTGATGACGGCCAGGTCGGGCAGAAGAAGCAATTCTTGCGCTCGGAAAAACCGCTGTACCTGAAATGGAGTGGCCCGACCAAATTCCGCAACGGCGACAAACCGGACCTCGGTGTGTTCGCGTTCAGTCAGGCCGAGAAACCGGTCAAGGCTGAGCTGGTGATTCATTACGATGGCGCCGAACAACGCGTCCCCGTAACGCTGAATAACGGCATCAACTACATCGCGCTGCCGACGTTCGCGTTGGCCAGTGGCGAGTGGACAGCTGAGCTGGTGCAGGACGGCAAAACGGCTGATGCTTTGGCCGTGCGCCTGACCGCGACCGGCGAAGGCTGGCAGGTCACGCAAAGCCAAAGCCTGGACGTGGCCAGTGGTGACACGCCGCTGACCTTGCCGGCAGACGCGACGGATATTCGCCTGCGTCTGGATGACAGTCCACAAGCGCTGTTCCGCTCGGCGCTCGATGATTTGCTGAGCTATCCGTATGGCGGTGTCGAGCAGACAGCAAGTCGTTTGCTGCCATTGAGCATTGCGTATCCAGCCTTGTCTTCGAACCCGCAGATCCGCGATCGCTTGCGCCTGATCATGCAAAACAGCCGTCTGCGCCTGGTACAAATGGCCGGGCCGTCGGCGAGTTTCACTTGGTGGGGCATGGACGGCGAGCCGGATGCGTTCCTCACTGCATACGCCTATTACGCCGACTGGCATGCCAGCAAAGCGCTGGAACTGAGCCTGCCGCCGGAGCATTGGCAGCGGGTGCTGGAGGTGTATTCGAAGCAAGCGAAAAACACGCCGTTGTTGCAACGGGCGCTGATTCTGTCGTTCGCCAAGCAGATGCAATTGCCGGTCAATACGTTGCTCAGCGGTTTGATGGATGACTTGGCCATGGCAGGCGAGGGGAGTGCGGCGAACCTGATGGAAGCTGGCGAGGACAGCCTTGTCATGAGCGATCCGGATTCGGCGCTGGGCTTGGCGGCGGCTCGCACGTTGACTGCCTCTTTGGCGAAGCAATCGAAGGTGACTCTGCCGGACGCCTTCAATCGTCAACTGCCGGATGCCCAGCAGCGTCTGGCCGTCAGTTCTCAACCGTTTGCCGAAGCCTTGAACCTGTCGTTGCAAGCCTTCGATCAGGCTCACGCGCAAGCGTTGTTGCAACGTTTGCTGCCACAGCAATCGACCCTGGAGCGTGCGTTGGCGCTGACCTGGTTGCAGCGCAGCATCGAGCAGGCTTCGCCAACCATCGCACTGGCACCGGGTGAAGGCTGGAAGAAAGAGCACGGTGCTACCGGCGAGATGTATTGGACGTGGCAGGGTGCCTCGCCTGTGCCTGCGGTGTTGTCGCTGACCGGGACACAGGAACGTCCGTTGCGCGCCGCGTTGAGCTTCCAGACCAAGCAACCGCCGGTCGATCCGATGGCGGTGACCATCACCCGTCGCCTGTCTCGATTGATACCCGGTGACGAGGCCTTCCAATTCAAACTTGAAGCGGTGGGCAACAAACCGTTGTCCAGTGACGCCCTGTATCTGGACGAAGTGATCATCACCAGCAAAGCCGCCAAGCCGTTGCGCTACGGGATGATCGAAGTGCCGCTGCCACCGGGTGCCGATGTCGAGCGCACCACGTGGGGCATCAAGCTCATGGGCAAGGCCGGCACCGAGCCGACTGCGCTGGAGAAAGCGCGTTTCGAGCCAGGGCAAATGGCTTATGCGATTCCAGTCGACGCCTTGAGCGGCGAACTGCGCCTGCGTCATCTGGTGCGCTTCTCGCAGAAAGGCCAGTTCAACCTGCCCCCGGTGCGTTTCACTCAGGTCTACGCGCCACAGCATCAAGCCCAGGAACAGAAACCGGCTCTCGGTCAGGTCACGGTCAACTGACATGACCCGAGCGCTGGTCTGGTGGCTGCTGTGTTTGATCCCTGCGTTGGCGACAGCGCAGGAGGAACCGTTGCGACTGGGCTTCAAGGGTGAATTGATTTCGCTGAGCCGGACTCAGGTGATTTCTCGCGAGCCGTTGCCTGCTGATGTGCAGGCGCCGTTGGGCAGCTTGTGGAAGTTGTTTGTGTACGGCTGGCTGGTGGATACCGGCGCTCGCGAGCCGGCGTATGAGTGTCGCGGGCAGTCGAAAGAGGAAGTTTATTGCTGCACTGCGGGTGGCAGAATTGAGCGCGATCAGGCGTTGGTGAAGTCGTGCGGTTTGTACTTTGAGCCTGCGCGATTGGGTATTTCCGATGTTGGCTGGCGGGAATATTGGCAGGGTCGGCAGGCGCCGGAGTGGCTGCTGAATTTGCCTTCGTTGCAGCCCTCTACGCGAGTGTCGGTGGCGGAATTGCTGAAAGTGCTTGCCGTGATGCCGGCGCAGGATCAGGCGCGGCGGGTGTTGCTCGATGTGGTGTTGAACGCCGCTGACGGCAATGTCGTCGGTGAACTCGGTGGCCGGTTGCGGGTGAAAACCTGGAGCTGGTTGGGGGATCAGGACCCTTCGTCGCGTCAGGGCGGATTTGCTGGATGGACGGCGGACGGCACGCCGATCTGGGCGAGTGGGCGTGGGACCAGTCAGATGGTGCTTCGTCATTATGGCGCTGCGTTGGCTACGGTGTTGCCGGTGGAGTGGCCTTTGGAGGCGGGACGCTGTGTCGAGGTGGGGCTGTTTTCACGCTATCCCATCGGGCGCGTTCTGGCGGGGGATCGTGTCGTTGCTTCTGGACCTATGCGGGGCGATTACCGCGTCGAATTCGCCAACGGCAATCAACTCGATATCCACAGCGACGGCGAACTGTTTTTGCTGAAGGACAAACTCGTCGCTCGACTTGACCGCGAAGAATACGTCGCCCGTGTCCTGCAACGGGAAGCCAAACCCGAACCCGCCGAGGCCGCCAAAGCCCTGGCCATCGCTATCCGCACCTATCTTCTGCAAAACGCCACCCGCCACGGCGATTGCCTGAGCATCGACGACAGCAGCAGCCGCCAACGCGTCGCCCCACGCCCGGCCACCGCCGAATCACGCCACATCGCCGCCTGGACCAGCGACCTGGTCCTGGCCGGCAGCACCGTCACCTACCACTCCGACCAACCCGGCCCGGACAAACTCTCCTGGCAGCAAGCCGTCGAACAAGCCAACGCCGGCCAACGCTACGACGCCATCCTGCTGCACGCTTACCCACGCGCCAGCCTCAGCCGCTGGGACAACCCCGTCGCCTCCTGCGAAGCACTGCCCGCCGCGCAAGACTGGCTACAAAAGCAACGCCGCGGCTGGCGTCCGCAGTTGGAAAGCGAGGTTGGTTACAACGACGTCAGCACCTTCGCCGTCTGCCGTCTGGCCTTCGGCCGCCCCTACGTCGACCGCGAACGCCAGCGCATCTACGTGCGCGGTGTGTTGTCGCTGCAAGACCGCCTCGACCTGACCCACGAATACCTGCACCTGGCCTTCGAAGCACACCCCAACGGCCAGGATGAAACCTACATCGAAGGGCTCGCCCGCCACCTCTTGCTGGAATAGGCCATGAAACTCCGTTATCCACAGGTCTTCCTGTTCCTTTGTTCTTTTTGTGTATTGCCGACGGTGTTTGCGGCTGATAGCGCCGTGAAACTTGATACGCCCGTTGGCGGTTGGCGCACCGGCGCGGCTGAGGGGGAAGGTGAAAACTTTCGCCAGACGGTTAATTACCCGGCCTCTTCGGTTAATACGCCAGTGGGGCAGGCCAACACGGCGCGTATCACGGGTCAGATCAAAGCCACGCCCAAGTCCGGTGAACCTGGGCGGTTGATCGTCAACGGCGTCAGCATGCCGCTGAAGATTGATCCGGCTGGGCGTTTTGATCGACCGTTTTCGTTTCCCAATGGCAGCAATAGCGTTGAGGTTCGTAGCCCTGATGGGCAGCAACGGCATCGCACGCAGTTTCTCAACACTAGTGGCGGGGCGACTCCAGCGAAGTTGCGGGTGTTATTGGCCTGGGACAGCGACGGCACGGATCTGGACCTGCACCTCATCACGCCCGACGGCGCGCACATCTGGTATGGCGATCGGGTTGTGCCTAATGGTGCGGCGCTGGATGTTGACGTGACGACGGGGTATGGCCCGGAGATATTTGCCATGCCGGCGCCGATCAAGGGGCAATACCTCGTTTACGTGAACTACTTCGGGGGCGGGTATCGGAGTGATGAGGAAGGGCAGGAGAACGCGGTTCAGGCGCTGACGACTGCGCAGGTGACGGTGATTACGGAGGAAGGGACGCCGAATGAGAAGATGGAGACTTTTCTGGTGCCGATGCGGGCGGTGGGGGAGTTGACGTTGGTTAAGGGGTTTAGTTATCCCTGATCTTAGGGAAACGTCCCGCACAGAGCGTTGCCTTCATACCCATGACTGATCGGCCCAAGTACCATGAATGGGCCGCAGGCATAAAAGGGTTCGGGTACCTTTTGCTCGGAATTCAGCAGCACTACGGTATTTCCAAATACATCGTTGCCGAAGGATTGTTCGTAGTACGACTCGCAAACTGGCAGCTTCAATGGCACCGGAATTATCACAGCCCACAGCGTAATACCGCACCACTCGCGGGTTGGCGAGGATTTGACCGTACTGGTAATCACCGGCGTACTGGATTGATAAGTCAGATCCCGGTAGGCGTCGGTTTTAAGTGTCGTCTTTTCCGGCACCGCTACGAGTACGCCGACACATCCAGTCAGGCAGAAAATCAGGGCTGTGGTGACGATCAGGTTCTTCATGCAGGGCCAGAGAGGGTGGGAGTCGAGGTGACGGAGAGTACTGGTTGTTGGACGGTCTTTGCTGATATTTGAGCGAGACAGGCTTATTAGGGGCGAGGTTATTAATTGGGCAGCAACCTGTTGCACAATTGCTTGAACTAGGCAGGCAAAGTTAGTCGGCAGGCTGCTGACCAATGCGATGTGGGCCCCAATTCTGATTCTTCCAGACATTAAAAAGCCGGCTTGTGGCCGGCTTCTCGGGGACTGGCTTGGTTCATTTTTGGTAAACCGCGCCAGCCTTCAAAACGTACACCCGGATCTTGCGTCCGGCTGTGGGACTCGGCGAGAAAATCACCTGCCTTGTCGGTGCGATCAGCGCCGCGGGGCGGGGTGATGCGCAAATGTGGGGCGCAGCATACTGATTTTTTTGGGGGATTCCCAGTGTGGTGTGCGTCTTAGAGCTATCGGGGCTTGGGATCAGGTAATCCATCTGGAGTTTTTGGGTGAATGCTCCATCGGTTTCGCGGGCAAGCCCGCTCCCACAGGGATTGTGTGATGCCTGTGGGAGTGGGCTTACACTTGAAAATTCACTCAGGTGCTACAGAAACGGCACCGCCGGCCGCCGTTTGTTCAGCGTCGACCACCAAAACACCCATCCCAACACCCGGATGTTCTGCTTATCAACTTGCTCGGCGCTGAAGATCTCATCCGGGTGCTCGGCTTTGTTGTAACTGCGCAATCGCAGGGCGTTGCCCGGCATCCGGTGCAGGTATTTGATTCGCAGCATCCCGTCATGCTCGATCGCATAGATTTCCCCATCAATCACTTTGGTCAGTCCGCGGTCGATGGCGAGTGTGGAGCCGTCCTCAATCCGCTCGCCCATGCCGTTGCCGCTCATGTGGACGCAGAAGACATCCGTGTATTTGATTTCCAGGGAGTCGAGGTGGGTTTTGGGCAGGCGGATGAATTGGCCGGGGTCTTCGACGACGTGGGTTTTGCAGGAGCCCGGGGCGATGGGAATTTCCTTGTAGAGAGGAAGTTCGACATCGGTGGGTTCGACTACCGTGTAGACGCCGCGAATGGCCTGGGCGTCGAAGGTGTTGCCGGCCTCGTCGAGCAGGCGCAGGTGTTTGGAGTCTTGTGGACCTTCGCCGGTCTTGAGCCAGTCGCTGTTTACCGAGAGTAGTCTGGAGACCTCTTCCATGCGGTAGGCGGGCACACCGCGGGTGTACCAGTTATGGATATTTTGCGGCTCCGTGTCGAAGAAAGCGGCAAATCCTGTCGTCGTTATTTTCGCTTTTTCGAGGAGCGCTTTAAACCGTGGGCCGCTAGTGTTCTTTTTCATAAACACGAGTCTACGGGCGCTGGGGCGGGCTTTGAATAAACGAACCGTTCAAATTTCGAGGGAAATTTACGACCGGATGTAAGACGTATTTGGAACAAATTAAACAAGAAAAAACGTAGCGCTCGAAAAATAAACGCGCCGTTTAAAAGGCCCTTAATAGACGCCCACAAAAAACCCCGGATCAACCGGGGTTTTTTCAAGTCGTCACGGGCACGAAGCCCATGGCGTCTCAGCCTTTATAGGCAGCAACCGACTTCATGATCTCGGTGCGAGCGGCTTCTGCGTCGCCCCAACCTTCGATTTTCACCCATTTGCCTTTTTCGAGGTCTTTGTAGTTCTCGAAGAAGTGCTTGATCTGTTCCAGCAGCAGTGGAGGCAGATCGGTGTATTCCTTCACGTCGACGTACAGCTGGGACAGCTTGTCGTGTGGGACTGCGATGACTTTGGCATCGCCGCCGCCGTCGTCGGTCATGTGCAGGATGCCGACTGGACGAGCGCGGATGACCGAGCCTGGAGCAACCGGGTAAGGGGTCACGACCAGCACGTCGAGGGGGTCACCGTCGTCAGCCAGGGTGTTCGGGATGAAACCGTAGTTGGCCGGGTAGAACATCGGGGTGGCCATGAAACGGTCAACGAACAGGCAATCGCTGTCTTTGTCGATTTCGTATTTGATCGGCGCGTGGTTGGCCGGAATCTCGATCGCGACGTAGATGTCGTTCGGCAGGTCTTTGCCAGCCGGAATCTTGCTGTAGCTCATTGGGCGGTGCCCCCGTTAGTTGACCAAAAACACTTGGCCGGATTGACCAAAAAGTGGCGGCGATTATAGGCATATTCCGCCACCGTTGCTATGTGCCAGAGGTCGTGTAGACCCGAGTGCCCAGCCTCACCGATACTGTTGCTTTTTGACGGCGTCCGTTGCGGTCATGCTGCGTTGCCGCTCCTCGCCATAGCCAGCTATGACTCGTCGCGGCGCCTTGCCTGACCACAACGACCACTCGTCAAAAGAGCAACGTATCGGTGAGGCTGGGCACTAGTCGTGTGCCTGATAGACAGGGTTCTCGGCCAGAAGTTGCCGCAGCCGGGCCAGCGGGTCCTGGCGGTAAAACAACTTCAGCTGCTCATAGACCTGAGGATACGCCTCGTGCAGCAAATCCGGGGCGCTGAAGAAGTATTCGCTGGTGACCGCGAAGAATTCGGCGGGGTTTTCCGCTGCGTAGGGGTCGATGGCCGTTTCGGCGTCCGGATTGCGGTCAAGGTGCTTATTCAGGTCGTCGTAGGCGTGCTGCATGACCTTGGCCCATTCGCTGACTCGCATGTCCGGATGCAGCGGCGGCAAGCCGTTGGCATCGCCGTTGAGCATGTCGAGTTTGTGCGCGAGCTCGTGGATCACCAGGTTGTAGCCTTCCCAGCCCCCGCTGGCCATCACGCCGGGCCAGGCGAGGATGATCGGGCCTTGCTGCCACGCTTCGCCACTGTGCTCACCGTCCCACTCGTGTTCGACACCGCTGGCATCCCGATGCCGTTGGGGGCTGAGGAAGTCGTCGGGGTAGAGGACGATTTCGTGGAAACCCTGATACCAGTTCAGGTCTCCCAGGTGCAGCAGCGGCAATTGCGCTTGAGCCGCGAGCAGCAAGCGTTGTTCCTGGTGGAGTTCGACGCCGGGCAGGGCGGTCAGGTGTTTATCTTCCAGGAACAGCACGCAGGCTTCGCGCAGCCATTGGTCTTCGGCGGCGCTGATGCCGTCAAGAAAGCTCAAATGATGGCGCACCCGTTGCCACAGGTCGTCGGCAATCGGGTGTCTGGCCAGGATGCGCCGGCGACGCCAGGCGCTCAGGGACCACATCGCGAGTCAGCGCGATTGGGCTTTGGACGCGGAGTTGCCGAAGCGGCTGCGGACCACGCCGATGATCATCGGCACCAGCGACAGCAGGATGATGCCCACCACCAGCAGCGAGAGGTTTTTCTTGATGAACGGTACGTTGCCGAAGAAGTAACCCAAGGTCACCAAGCCGCCGACCCACAGAATGGTGCCGAGGACGCTGAAGCCAAAGAAACGCGGGTAAGGCATTTTGGCGACGCCGGCGACGAACGGTGCAAAGGTACGGATGATCGGCAGGAAGCGCGCCAGGGTCACGGTTTTGCCCCCGTGCTTGTCATAGAAGTCGTGGGTCTGTTGCAGGTAGTCGCGCCGGAAGATTTTCGAGTTCGGGTTGCTGAACAAACGTTCGCCCGCGGTTCGGCCGATGACGTAGTTGGTGCTGTCACCGAGGATCGCCGCCAGCATCAGCAGGCCGCCCAGCAACACCGGGTCCATGCCGCCGCCGGCCGCAACGGCGCCCGCGATGAACAGCAGGGAGTCGCCCGGCAGGAAGGGCATCACCACCAGGCCGGTTTCGCAGAAGATCACCAGAAACAGGATGGCGTAGATCCATGGCCCGTAGTTGTTCACCAGCAAGTCGAGGTAAACATCGAGATGCAGGATAAGGTCGATCGGGTTGAAATCCATGGAAGGGCACCTGTGGTGACGGCCGGACTCTGCGGGCCTGTGCGGATGACTTCACGAAAGCCTACAGATGAGTGTAGTTTTTCTTACAAGCCGAAAAGGCCGGCATTATACGGGCTGAGTGGTGAAACGCGCGTCGAGATTGTAGCGGGGGATGTCTATGGCGCGGCCGGAAGTCTGGTGACAATAAATAACCCTTCTGTGATGAGGGCGAACGATCCCTCATCACAGAAGCCGGCAAGCATCAGAGCCCGTCGCTGATCGGCAGCACGTAGTTCTTGAACTCGGTGTCTTCCTTGAACCCGATGGATTCGTAGGTTTTCTGCGCCACTTCGTTGTTGCTGCTGGTGGAAACGCGCATGCGCACGGCATTGGTTTCCTTGGCCATTTTCTTCGCGGTGCGGATCAGGTTGTCGGCCACCAGCTGCCGACGGGCGTCTTCGGCGACGTAGATGTCGTTGAGGATCCACACGCGTTTGAGCGAAAGGGATGAAAAGCTCGGGTACAACTGACAGAAACCCATCAGCTTATCGTCGCCATCGGCCAGCGCCAGGTAAATCACCGATTCCTTGCGGCGCAGACGTTTTTCAAGGAACGCCCGGGAGGAGTCTGGATAGGCCAGGGAACCATAAAACTCGCGATATTTGACGAACAACGGGGTCAGCAGGTCCAGGTGTTCGAGGGTCGCTTGAATAATCCGCATCGATAGGTCTCGTCTTCAAGTGGCTGTCTTCACGTGCTCTGACGGCGAACGGTTCTTCACTCGGGCAGCCGTGCATCGATCCTGCCTGAAACCGGAATAGAAACGCAATGCGGAAACGGTTCAGGCAGTCGGCGGGCTCAGTAGGAAATTACCTTTCATGTCCGCACCTGCGTCCGACTCAAGCGTCTGAACCTGGGCTTCGTCCTTCAGGTTGACTCCCGACAACTGCCGGCGGCAAGCCTCGCGCATCAGGTACAGCAAGCGGTGAGCGGCCATTCCGTAGCTCAGGCCCTCGAGCCGGACATTGGAGATGCAATTGCGGTAGGCGTCTGTCAGCCCGACCTTTGGATTGTAGGTGAAATATAACCCCAGGCTGTCCGGCGAACTGAGGCCAGGGCGTTCACCGATCAGGATCACCACCATTTTTGCGCCGAGCAATTCGCCAATCTCGTCCGCTACAGCGACGCGGCCCTGTTCCACCAGAATGACCGGTGAGACGGACCAGCCGTCACCGACAATCTGATCTTCCATCCGCGCCAGAAACGGCAGGGTATGGCGGTGAACGGCCAGCGCCGACAACCCATCGGCAACAACAATTGCCAGGTCGATCCCGCCGGGATTGGCCAGCGCGTAATCGCGCAGTGCCTGCGCTGACTCATTACTCAACTTTCGCCCCAAATCGGGGCGCTGCAGATAACTGTTCCGGTCCGTGGCGGCGCTGTGCAGTAGTAAACTCGCACGCCCGCGCTCGGCCAATTGAGCGCTGAGCCCTGCATGGTCGAACGGCAAGTGCACCGCGTCCCGGGCTTGTGCGTGGGCGTACTGGAAATCCAGCTGCGCGCTGGTCGGCATGCTCGTGCCGGTGCGGCCCAGGGCAATCCGCGCCGGGGTCAGGCGACGCAACTCCAGCAACGGATTCTCTGGATCAACAGGGGGTTTATCCATTTCAACACTCATCCCAGTTGCGCCATCGCTTGACGGAAGGCGGGCGGCAGGCTGTCGCCGAAGTGAATCTTGCCGTCCGCCTGGGTCAGGATGCCCATTCTCGCCAGCCATTGTTCGTACTCCGGCGCCGGTTTCAGGCCCAGGGTCTGGCGGGCGTAAAGGGCGTCGTGGAACGAGGTGGTCTGGTAGTTGAGCATGATGTCATCGGAGCCCGGGATGCCCATGATGAAGTTGATCCCGGCCACGCCCAACAGGGTCAGCAGGGTGTCCATGTCGTCCTGATCGGCTTCGGCGTGGTTGGTGTAACAGATATCGCAGCCCATCGGCACGCCCAGGAGCTTGCCGCAGAAGTGGTCTTCGAGGCCGGCGCGGATGATCTGTTTGCCGTTGTAGAGGTATTCCGGGCCGATGAATCCTACGACGGTGTTCACCAAAAACGGTTTGAAATGGCGCGCCACGGCGTAGGCACGGGTCTCGCAGGTTTGTTGATCGATGCCGTGGTGGGCGTTGGCTGACAGGGCACTGCCCTGGCCGGTCTCGAAATACATCAGGTTCTGGCCCAGGGTGCCGCGATTCAGGCTCAGCCCGGCGTCATAACCTTCCTGCAATACATTCAGGTTGATGCCGAAACTGGCGTTGGCCGCTTCGGTGCCGGCGATCGACTGGAACACAAGGTCCAGCGGGACACCGCGATTGATCGCTTCGATCGAGGTGGTGACGTGGGTCAGCACGCAGGCCTGGGTCGGGATTTCGTAGCGCTGGATGATCGCGTCGAGCATTTCCAGCATGGCGCAGATCGACGCGATGCTGTCGGTGGCCGGGTTGATGCCGATCATCGCGTCGCCGTTGCCGTAGAGCAGGCCGTCGAGAATGCTCGCGGCGATCCCGGCCGGTTCGTCGGTAGGGTGGTTGGGTTGCAGGCGCGTGGATAACCGCCCGCGCAAACCCATCGTGCCGCGGAATTTCGTGACCACGCGGATTTTCTGCGCCACCAGCACCAGATCCTGCACGCGCATGATCTTCGACACGGCGGCGACCATCTCCGGGGTCAGCCCGGGCGCCAGGGCGCGCAGGCTCTGTTCGTCGGCCGCATCGCTGAGCAGCCAGTCGCGGAAGCCGCCGACAGTGAGGTGGCTGACGGCGGCGAAGGCGTGTTTGTCGTGCGTGTCGATGATCAGTCGGGTGACTTCATCTGCCTCATAGGGAATCAGTACTTCCTGCAGGAAGTGGGTCAGGGGGATGTCAGCCAGAGCCATTTGCGCGGCCACACGCTCGCCATCGTTGAGGGCGGCGACGCCGGCCAGAAAATCCCCGGAACGCGCCGGGCTGGCCTTGGCCATGACGTCCTTGAGGCTCGCGAAGCGGTAGGTCTGGGTGCCGACCGTGTGAGCAAAACTTGCCATACAGATTCTCCGTGACGGCGCAGACAGAGCCTGCGCCGCGATTTCTGGCCGTTAGTGCAGGGCTTTTTCAGCGTTCTGAATGGCCGCGAACTCTTCTTCGGGCGTGCCTGCTACCAAGTGATGCCGACTGTAGAAAGCAAAGTAAGCAATTAACACTCCATAGATGATCGCAGCGCCAATCACCACGCGTGGGTCTACCAGAAAACCCGCCACCACGGCGATGCAAGCCAGCACCAACGCTACACCCGAGGTGAAGATACCGCCCGGCGTGCGGTATGGCCGATCCATTTTGGGGCGTCGAATGCGCAGTGTGATGTGCGCCGCCATCATTAAGACGTAGGAAATGGTCGCACCGAACACCGCCACCAGAATCAGCAAGTCACCTTGACCGGTCAGCGACAACCCGAAACCGATGATGCCGGGAATAATCAGCGCCAGTACGGGGGCCTTGCTCTTGTTTGTTTCTGACAGTTTGCGCGGCAGGTAGCCGGCGCGGGACAACGCGAAGATCTGCCGCGAGTAGGCGTAGATGATCGAGAAGAAACTGGCAATCAGCCCGGCCAGGCCCACCAAATTGACGAAGTGGCCCATCCAGGTCGAGCCGCCATAGGCCTTGCTCAATGCTTCAACCAACGGATTACCCGAGGTCAGCAGTGCATTGGCGCCCGCACCGCCCGGGCCGATGACCAGAATCAGCAGGGCAAAGCTCACCAGCACCAGCATGGCGCCGATCAATCCGCGGGGTAGGTCGCGTTTCGGGTTTTTGGTTTCTTCTGCTGCCAACGGCACACCTTCGACAGCGAGGAAGAACCAGATCGCGTAGGGAATTGCCGCCCACACGCCGACGTAGCCGAAGGGCAGGAAGCTGCTGGCGCCCTTGGCCTCGGTCACCGGGATGTCGAGCAGGTTGGCGACGCTGAAGTGCGGCACCATCGCCACCAGAAACACTCCCAGCGCCAGGGCGGCGACGGCGGTGATGACGAACATCAGTTTCAGGGCTTCGCCGACCCCGAAAATGTGGATGGCGATAAAAATGATGTAGAACGCCAGGTAAATCATCCAGCCACCGATGCCGAACAGTGACTCGCAATAGGCGCCGATAAATACCGCGATCGCTGCTGGTGCGATGGCATATTCGATCAGGATTGCAGTCCCGGTCAGAAACCCTCCCCACGGGCCGAACGCGCTACGGGCAAAACCGTAGCCGCCACCCGCGGTGGGAATCATGGAAGACAGTTCCGCCAGGGAAAAACACATGCACAGGTACATGGTCGCCATCAGCAACGTGGCGAGAAACATACCGCCCCAGCCACCCTGGGCCAGGCCGAAGTTCCAACCCGCGTAATCGCCGGAGATGACGTAGGCCACGCCCAGACCCACCAGCAGGACCCAGCCTGCTGCACCTTTTTTCAGTTCCCGTTGCTGGAAATAGTCGGAGCCGACTTTTTCAAAGTCGACCGAGGAGGTAGCCGGCTGCACGCTGGCTTGATCGCTAGGCATAGGGGTTCACCTGTTCTTATTGTTTTTGACCGGCGTGGTTGCCGGGTGGGCGCGAAGGCCCAATGTGCAGGCAAGCTCACTCCCACAAGGAGAGCTGCTTGCCTGCGACGGACGGTTTAGAAGAAGCCCAACGGATTGATGTCGTAGCTCACCAGCAGGTTTTTGGTCTGCTGATAGTGATCGAGCATCATCTTGTGGGTTTCACGCCCAACGCCGGACTTTTTGTAACCACCGAACGCGGCATGCGCCGGGTACAGGTGGTAGCAGTTGGTCCACACACGACCGGCCTTGATGGCGCGGCCCATGCGGTAGGCGCGGTTGATGTCGCGGGTCCAGAGGCCGGCACCCAGGCCGAACTCGGTGTCGTTGGCGATGGCCAGGGCTTCGGCTTCGTCCTTGAACGTGGTGATGCTCACCACCGGGCCAAAGATTTCTTCCTGGAACACACGCATTTTGTTGGTGCCCTTGAGCAGGGTCGGCTGGATGTAATACCCGGTCGCCAGATTGCCCTCGAGTTTTTCAATCTTGCCGCCGGTCAGCAACTCGGCGCCTTCGCCCTTGGCGATTTCCAGGTACGAAAGGATTTTGTCGAATTGCTGCTCGGACGCCTGGGCGCCGACCATGGTGTCGGTGTCCAGCGGGTCGCCACGTTTGATCGACAGCACTTTTTTCATTACGACTTTCATGAAGTCGTCGTAGATCGACTCTTGCACCAAGGCACGGGAAGGGCAGGTGCAGACTTCGCCCTGGTTGAAGAACGCCAGCACCAGGCCCTCGGCGGCCTTTTCGATGAAGGTTTCTTCGGCTTGCATGATGTCGGCGAAGAAGATGTTCGGCGACTTGCCACCCAGCTCCACGGTGGACGGGATGATGTTTTCGGCGGCGCATTTCATGATGTGCGAGCCGACCGGGGTCGAGCCGGTGAAGGCGATCTTGGCGATGCGTTTGCTGGTGGCCAGGGCCTCACCGGCCTCTTTGCCATAGCCTTGCACCACGTTCAGCACGCCTGGCGGCAGCAGGTCGCCGATCAGTTCCATCAGCACGGTGATGCCCAGCGGGGTTTGTTCGGCAGGCTTGAGCACCACGCAGTTACCGGCCGCCAGGGCCGGGGCGAGTTTCCACGCGGCCATCAGAATCGGGAAGTTCCACGGAATGATCTGCCCGACCACGCCCAGCGGTTCGTGGATGTGATAGGCCACGGTGTTGCCATCGATCTCGGCGGCGCTGCCTTCCTGGGCGCGGATGCAACCGGCGAAGTAACGGAAATGGTCCGCAGCCAGCGGGATGTCGGCGTTGAGGGTTTCACGCACGGCTTTGCCGTTGTCCCAGGATTCGGTGATTGCGAGGACTTCCAGGTTCTGTTCGATGCGGTCGGCGATTTTCAGCAGCACCAGCGAGCGCGCCTGGGCGGACGTTGCGCCCCAGGCATCGGCAGCTGCGTGGGCGGCGTCCAGGGCCTTTTCGATGTCTTCGGCACTGGAGCGTGGGAATTCGGCAATCGGTTGGCCATTCACTGGCGAGGTATTGGTGAAGTACTGACCTTTAACAGGCGCGACGAACTCGCCGCCGATGTAGTTACCGTATTTGCTCTTGAACGAAACGATAGCGCCTTCAGTACCGGGGTGAGCGTAACGCATGGTGATTTCTCCTTGGCTTTTGTGCTTATAAGGGAGAGCGCATGTGCGCCTGCTATAAGCGTAGAGCAAAGGTCGGGCCACTGCCTTGCAGGTCAGGCAAATCAAGGCCTTGCGTGGTTTTTGTCGGACAGGCGGGTGGCGTCTGTGACGGTATCGGTACAGCCTTGGTGACAGTTTGTACCGCTTTTGGCACAGGCTGTGACTGGCTGGTCTTGCCAGCATTGCAATGCGGGCTAGGCTGGAGGATGCTCGGCCTCGTGTGAATGCATTGCTCTTGTAGCAGCTGCCGAAGGCTGCGTTCGAGGGCGAAGCACTCGCCTCGGTTCAGGTAATGCATACGGGACACCGATTTACGACTGCTTCGCAGCCGGACGCAGCCTTCGGCAGCTGCTACACGGAAGCGGATCGGACTCTGCGGAGAAAATAATAAGAAATGCACGACAACCATTTGAGTCGCCATGCCCAGCAAGTCTTGACCGTAACCCAGGGCAAATCCCACCTGCACGGTCCTGGCAGCGACCCGTCCATTGCCCGCTCATGGCTGCGTTGTCTTGAGGATTATCACCTCGACCCGGCCCTGACGATGGCACCGACGGTGCTGGAACATGGCCGAGTGCTGGAAAGCCGTGAACGCTTGCAGCAAGTACTGCACATCGCCGGCAACGAAATGACCAGCCTCCATCAGCAACTTTCCGGGGCCGGTCACGCCGTTCTGCTTACCGACGCCCGAGGGGTGATCCTCAACTGTGTCACCGCACCTGCCGAGCGGAAAATCTTCGAACGCGCCGGCCTGTGGCTCGGCGCCGACTGGAGCGAAGCCTGCGAAGGCACCAACGGCATCGGCACCTGCCTGGTGGAACGTCAGTCGCTGACCATCCACCAGGACGAACACTTTCGCGGCCGCCACACCGGCCTGACCTGCTCGGCAAGCCCGGTGTTCGACCCTCACGGCGAGCTGCTGGCGGTGCTCGACGTGTCCTCGGCGCGTCACGACGTCTCGCGTCAGAGCCAATTTCACACCATGGCCCTGGTCAATCTCTCGGCGAAGATGATCGAGAGCTGCTATTTCCTGCGCTACTTTGACAATCAATGGCTGTTGCGTTTTCACTTGCAGGCCGAATCCGTCGGGCTGTTCAGCGAAGGATTGCTGGCGTTCGACGGGGAAGGGCGGATCAGCGCGGTCAACCAGAGTGCATTGAACCTGCTGGGGCACATTCGCGGCGGATTGTTGGGTAAGCCGGTCGAGGCATTTTTCGATTGCTCGCTGGATGACTTGCTCGGCCGTGCAAGTGTCAACGCCAGCGCCAGTTGGCCGTTGCGCACCCGTGACGGGCGGAGTCTGTTTGCCCTGTTGCGCGGGCAGCCGCGCAGCATTCCGGTGCCGGTGGTGCCAGGCCCGGCGATTGCCGAGCGTCCGCGCCTGTCGGGCATCTGCCTGGGCGATGTCGCGTTGCAGGAAGATTTCCGCAAATCCCTGAGAGTCTTCGAACGAGACGTACCGCTGTTGATCAATGGCGAAACCGGTTCCGGCAAAGAGGCCTTTGCCAAAGCCGTGCATCAGGCCAGCCAGCGGGCCGAGAAAGCCTTCGTTGCCCTGAACTGCGCGGCGATCCCTGAAAGCCTGATCGAGAGCGAACTGTTCGGTTATCGCGGCGGCAGCTTCACCGGCGCGCGCAAGGAAGGCATGCGCGGCAAGTTGCAACAGGCGGACGGCGGCACGCTGTTCCTCGATGAAATCGGCGATATGCCTTTGGCGTTGCAAACCCGGCTATTAAGGGTGCTGGAAGACCGTCAGGTGGTGCCGATTGGCGGCGAGCCGGAGCCGGTCAATGTGCGGATCATCAGCGCCACGCACCGTAATTTATTGGAGCGGGTGCAGGACGGCAGCTTCCGGGAGGATTTGTATTACCGCCTCAATGGGCTGGAAATTGCGTTGCCGGCGTTGCGTGATCGCAGTGATAAATCCCAGCTGCTCGACTTTTTGCTGGCCGAAGAGGCGGGTGAGGAAACCGTACTGATCGACGGACCGGCACGCCAGGCGTTGCTGGCCTTTGCCTGGCCGGGAAACGTGCGGCAGTTGCGCAATGTGCTGCGCACCTTGGCGGCGTTGTGTGATGGCGGGCGGATCGGGCTGGAGGATTTGCCGGTGATGATTCGTCAGGCCAGGCCATTGCAGGTTGTGGCCGTTGAAGCGCCTTCTGAACATCCACTGGACGATGCCGAACGGCTGGCGTTGCTCAATGCGCTGGAGCAGACGCGCTGGCACATGACCCATACCGCTGAACAGCTTGGTGTCAGCCGTAACACCCTCTATCGAAAACTACGCAAACACGGCATCGCCCGGTAAACCGCGTCGCGGCCAATCGCGGGCAAGCCCGCTCCCACATGAGTTGCGGTGTGAACACCATTGTCCGAGCGCCGCTGGACCTTGTGGGAGCGGGCTTGCCCGCGATTGGCTTCAGTGAGACCGAAACACAAGGTGCGATTTTCCCCTCCCTACGCTAACCTGCGGCCATGTTTTACGAGGTCGACTATGCACATTCATATTCTTGGTATCTGCGGCACTTTCATGGGTTCGATGGCGGTTCTGGCCAAAGAGCTGGGCCATCACGTGACGGGCTCCGATGCCAACGTCTATCCGCCGATGAGCACTCAGCTTGAAGCGCAGGGCATTGAGTTGACCCAAGGCTACGACCCCGCTCAACTCGATCCGGCGCCGGATCTGGTGGTGGTCGGCAACGCCATGTCCCGGGGCAACCCGGCCGTCGAATACGTGCTGAACCAAGGCCTGCCTTACGTCTCCGGCCCACAATGGCTGGCTGACCACGTGCTGCAAGGCCGTTGGGTCCTGGCCGTCGCCGGCACCCATGGCAAAACCACCACCAGCAGCATGCTCGCCTGGGTCCTGGAGCACGCGGGCATGAGCCCGGGTTTCCTGATTGGCGGCGTGCCGCAAAACTTCTCGGTGTCGGCGCGCCTGGGCGGCACGCCGTTCTTCGTCATCGAAGCCGACGAGTACGACAGCGCGTTCTTCGACAAGCGCTCCAAGTTCGTTCACTACCGCCCGCGCACGGCCATCCTGAATAACCTGGAATACGATCACGCCGACATCTTCCCGGATTTGCCCGCCATCGAGCGGCAGTTCCACCACTTGGTGCGGACCATCCCGAGCGAAGGCCTGGTGATTCACCCGACCACCGAGCCGGCTTTGCAGCGCGTCATCGAGATGGGCTGCTGGACCCCGGTGCAAACCACCGGTGCCGGCGGTCAGTGGCAGGTCAAACTGCTGAGCGAAGACGGCTCGAAGTTCGAAGTGATGTTCGAAGGCGTCGCCCAAGGCATCGTCGATTGGGACATGACCGGCCAGCACAACGTCGCTAACGCCCTGGCCACATTGGCGGCGGCTCGCCACGTCGGCGTTGTACCGTCGATGGGCATCGCTGCATTGAGCGCCTTCAAAAGCGTGAAACGCCGGATGGAGAAAGTCGCCGAGGTTCGCGGCATCACCATCTACGACGATTTCGCTCACCACCCGACGGCGATTGCGACGACCCTCGACGGCTTGCGCAAACGCATCGGTGATGCGCCGTTGATTGCGATCATCGAGCCGCGCTCCAACTCCATGAAGCTCGGCGCTCACCGCGACGGCTTGCCGGAAAGCGTGGTCGATGCCGATCAAGTGATCTGGTACGCCCCCGCCAACCTCGGTTGGGACTTGGGCGCGACCGCCGCGTTGTGCACCGTGCCGTCGATTGTCAGCGATTCTTTGGAAGGCATCATCGAGCGCGTGAAGAGCCAGGCGCAGCCCGGCACCCACGTGGTAATCATGAGCAACGGCGGCTTCGGCGGCCTGCACGGCAAACTCGCCGAGGCGCTGCAATGAACAACGGCCCGGAACGCATCACCCTCGCGATGACCGGCGCTTCGGGCGCCCAGTACGGCTTACGTCTGCTCGACTGCCTGATCCGCGAAGACCGCGAGGTGCACTTCCTGATCTCCAAGGCTGCGCAACTAGTGATGGCCACCGAGACTGACGTCACGCTGCCGGCCAAGCCGCAGACGATGCAGGCCTTCCTCACTGAATACACCGGCGCGGCCGCCGGGCAGATCAAGGTGTACGGCAAGGAAGACTGGATGTCGCCAGTGGCCTCGGGCTCCGGTGCACCGGCGGCGATGGTGGTGGTGCCTTGCTCCACCGGGACCTTGTCGGCGATTGCGACCGGTGCCTGCAACAATCTGATCGAACGGGCTGCCGATGTGACGTTGAAAGAGCGTCGCCAGTTGATTCTGGTGCCGCGCGAGGCGCCGTATTCGAGTATTCATCTGGAGCACATGCTCAAGCTGTCGAACATGGGCGTGACGATTTTGCCGGCATCCCCTGGCTTCTATCACCAGCCACAAACCATCGACGACTTGATCGACTTTGTCG
Source organism: Pseudomonas sp. NPDC099000 (assembly GCF_044759925.1). NCBI lineage: Bacteria > Pseudomonadati > Pseudomonadota > Gammaproteobacteria > Pseudomonadales > Pseudomonadaceae > Pseudomonas > Pseudomonas sp. NPDC099000. The sequence goes on along the minus strand of NZ_JBIWAF010000010.1, from coordinate 129,972 downwards.
TGGCGCGGATTCTCAACCTGCTGAACATCCCGCAAGACATGCTGCCGCGCTGGGGCGAACACCATTTGAGCAGCGATGAATAAGCTGCTGATTATTCTGCTGGCGCTGCAACTGACGGGCTGCGCCACAGCGCGCACGCTGGACGCGGCCAAGCCGGGCGCACCCGTGGTGTACGCGGGGACGCGTCTGGATCTGTACGCCATGAACGGTGGATGCTGCGCCATGGACCGGTTCGGCGCCGAAGCGCCGAGCTACCCCGGTGTCGACCTGCCGGCCAGCGCGTTGCTCGACACGCTGTTATTGCCGTTGTCATTGCTGACGGTGATCGGGGTGAGTTTTCAGGCGACTGGTGGGTTGTAGGAGACCCTGTGGCGAGGGGGCTTGCCCCCGTTGGGTCGCGAAGCGGCCCCATTTGCTTATTCAATAACACCGAGCCGCCTGGATTTACGACTGCTTCGCAGCCGAACGGGGCGGTGCGGCGGTCCGACAAGCCCCCTCGCCACAGGTCCGCGGATTATTTGCCTAACTTGCGCAACTCATCCGACTCGACAATCCGCACCCCATCCTGCTCTTCCAGCGCCAGTCTCCACATGGCGCGGGCCAGTTGGCAGGCTTCGATGCCGCGGTATTTGCCGGGGATCAAGCGCGATAACGGCCCGACAAGTTGCTCGGCCGTGCGCGGTTCGAGTCGCTCGCCCAGCAGCAGTGAAGGTCGGCAAATGGTCAGCTGCGGCCAGTCTTGCGCGCGCAATGCATACTCCATTTCGCCTTTGACCCGGTTGTAGAAAACCGAGGATCTGCGATCAGCCCCCAAGGCACTGATCACGATCAGGTGCCGTGCACCCATTTCCCGCGCACGTTTGGCAAACGCTACCACCATGTCCAGGTCGACCGCGCGAAAGGCCTTTTCGGAGCCGGCCTGTTTGATCGTGGTGCCGAGGCAGCAATAGGCGATGTCGACGCGACCGTTCAGTTGCGGCAGAAACTCCGCTGGGTCGCCGACCGGATTTTCCAGATGGGGATGCTCGGCCAGCGGCCGGCGTGAGGGGGCCAGTACCCTTGAAATCGTTGGCTCATTGAGCAAGCGATCAAGCAAGTGTTCACCGGTCAACCCGGTAGCTCCGGCAAGCAATACATGCTGAGGCGTCAAGTACATAGTGTTTCCCCCTTGATACTGTTCAGCTTAGTTGCTCTTTGCATCCTTGCTGCTGATAGAGACACTTTGTAGTGCTTTTCGTGCCTGCTGTTTGCGTAAGAGTTGCCAGTGCGAGAGAACGGTTTTCGGCGCCCAGATCTGCGGTTCAGAGGCTTCGAAGCCGTCAGCCAGTTCACGCTCTGCCACCGTGGCCTTGGCCAGCTTGAAGGCTTGCTCCAGGTCGTCGGTCTGGTTCAGTGCCTGGGCGAATAGCGCGTCACCGAAGTAGGTGAAGTTGGCTTCTTCCGAGCAACCGAAGGACACCCGGTCAGCGCGCGAAGCGGTCATGATCAGCGTGCGTTCATCCTTGAGTGCGGGGATGAAGCCGCCGGAATAGCAGGACGAAATCACCACGATCTTGTCGCGATTTTTCAGCGGCGCGAGCACGGCGGCGAGTTCGTCGGCCGGCAGGTCGGCCAGTTCCATGCGCGGCTGGTCGAGCACCAGCTCATGTTCGCTGCTGCCGTGGCTGGTCAGGTAGATGAAGATCAAGTCTTCCGGGCCACTGCGTTCGGCGAGCGTCATCGCGGCGCGGCGCAGGTTTTCCCGGGTGGCCATCGGCCGGTCGACGAGGTGATCGCGATGGTTCACCAGGCGGATCTGGCCGAAGGCGCTGAAGCGGCTGCGGAGCATGTTGCTGACGTAATCGGATTCACGCAGGAACACGCTCTGCTTGCCGTCACCGCCCAACGTCAAGGTGTACAGCTCGACCACCGGGGTCGAGGCCGGTACGTTCGACAGAGCGTCATCAAGCAGCCGGCCCTGGGCCAGCAAGCCGAGTTCCAGGGTGTCGGGCAGCAACTTGCCATCGGCATCGCGAACACGTTGGCCATTGATCCACGTTCCGCTTTGCACCGTGCCGTCGGTGAGCACCAGGGTGCCGCGCCCCGAGTAGCTGTCACTGTCGAACTGGCCGATGTAGAAGCTGCCGTCGGGCAGGTTCAATCGACCCTGGCCGGTAAAGCGCCAGTCGCTGAACTGGCCGATGTAATGGCTGCCGTCAGCGCCGATCAACTCGCCTTTGCCATTCAGCGAGCCTTCCTTGAACTGGCCCAGCCAGACATCGCCGTCGGCGTTCTCGTAGCGGCCCTTGCCGTGCAGTTGATTGTTCTTGAAGCCACCGACGTAGATGTCGCCGTCGGCGCTGTTGAATGTCCCGTTGCCTTCCAGCTGACCGTCCTTGAAGTGCCCGGTGAACTGATTGCCGCTGGCGTCGCCGCGCTGGCCTTCACCGTTGGGTTTGCCGTGGGCGAACTGGCCCTGGTAGGCGCTGCCGTCGTCGAGTTCGAGACGACCGAGCCCTGAATATTGATCGGCCTTGAACTCACCGCGATAGGTCATCGCGTTTTCTTTGAGCGTGCCTTCACCGTCACGGCGGCCGAGTTTGAATCCGCCGGTGTAGCTGCTGCCGCTGGTGGTCAGTGTGCCCTTGCCGTCGAACAGGCCTTGATTGAATTGTCCACGATAGACCTCGCCGTTGCTGCCATGCCATTCGCCCTGGCCATGCCATTGGCCCTTGTCGAACTCGCCGGCGTACCAGCTGCCATTCGGGTAGTCGATGCGGCCCTGGCCTTGCAGCAAACCGTTGACCAGATCACCGCGATAGCGCCCGCCGTCCGGCAAGCGGGCATCCGGGGGCAGCAGCGATTCGCCATCGCCGCAAGCGGTGAGCAACAGGGTCAAGGCGAGGAGGGCAAGTGAGCGCATAGCGGGATCCGGGCAATTAGGCGACCGAGTATGCCGCAGCTATGTGTCGTGTATATAGAGACACGGCGCGAAACAGCGTGAGCTGTTTCGCTATCAGGCCTGTGTCAGACGAAACAGAGGGACAGCGGCTCGGCGATATACGCCGGTTTGTCCGATCCTTCGATTTCAAGCGTAGCGGTGGCTTTGAGCAGCCATTGGCCGGGTTTCTTCTCGGTGACTTCGTTCATGTCGACCTTGAGCCGGACCCTGGAGTTGACTTTCACTGGCTGGATGAACCGCACGCTGTCCAGGCCATAGTTGACCACCATCTTCGCCCCTTGAGGGAGGATCAGGATGTCTTCCATCAGTTTCGGGATCAGCGACAGCGACAGGAATCCGTGTGCAATGGTGCTGCCAAATGGCGTTTGCGCGGCTTTGACCGGGTCGACGTGAATGAATTGATAATCGCCTGTGGCTTCTGCGAACAGGTTGATGCGCTCCTGATCGATGGTGAGCCATTCGGAACGTCCGAGTTCCTTGCCGACATAATCTTTGAGCTCTGCAACGGGAACATAGGGCATTGAGACTCTCCTTGTGTTTCATCGGATTTATAGTTTTTCGAGTGGGGGGATTTGGCCTCCCTGTGAACCACTTTAGATCAACATGGCAAATTGCTCCGGTCAACTGACCATGCTTTTGGCGAATGCCGATCCATAGCGTTGACGTGCTTATAATGCTCGGCCCATTTTTGGTGGGGAAAGCGTGCGGGAGATGCTGGATGTTGTTACGTGGCCTGACCTGGCTGGTGCTGTTCCAATTGCTGGGCACAGCCATCAACCATTTGTTTTTGCCGGTACTGCCCGGGCCGATTGTCGGCCTGCTGCTGTTGCTGGTGTACCTGATTTCACGCGGGCAAGTTGGTGAGCCGCTGAACCTGGCGGCCAGCAGCCTGCTGCGCTATTTGCCGTTGCTGCTGGTGCCGCCGGCCGTGGGTGTGATGGTTTACGCCAAGGACATCGCCGCGGACTTCTGGGCCATCGTTGGCGCGCTGGTGTTGTCGCTGGTGCTGTCCATGGCGTTTGCCGGGGTGCTGATGCAGCGCATGGTCAAGCGTCATGCCCATCGCGGAGATCGCCCATGATCCTCGATTGGCACGGCGCGCTGGATTCGGTGATTCATCATCCGTTGTTCGGCATCGGCATTACGTTGGGCGCTTATCAGCTGGTGCTGGCGGCCTTCGAGAAAACCCGTTGGATCTTTCTGCAACCGGTGCTGGTCTCCATGCTGTTGGTGATCGGCGTGCTGGTGGCGTGCGGGATCACTTTTGCCGAGTACCGCAAGAGCACCGAGATCCTCAGCATCTTGCTCGGGCCTGCGACCGTTGCACTGGCGGTGCCGCTGTACCTGAATCTGCGACGCATTCGGCAGTTGTTCTGGCCGATATTTACTACGCTGGTGATAGGCGGCGTGGTTGCCACGGGCATGGGCGTGTTGCTGGGCTGGTGGTTTGGCGCCGAACACATGATCCTGATGACCATGGCGCCGAAGTCGGTGACGTCGCCGATTGCCATGTTGGTGGCCGAGCAGATCGGGGGTGTCGCGGCGTTGGCCGCGGTGTTCGTGTTGATCACTGGCGTGATCGGTGCGATCTTCGGACCGAGCCTGTTGACCCGGCTCGGTGTGCACAGTCCTGAAGCCCGGGGCATGGCACTGGGCATGACCGCCCATGCGGTCGGCACTTCGGTGGCCTTGCAGGAAAGTGAAGAATGCGGCGCCTTCGCGGCGCTGGCGATGAGTCTGATGGGCGTGGCCACGGCAGTGTTCCTGCCGTTGGCGGTGTCGATGGTGGTGTAAGGAAATGTCTATGAGCTTGCCGCTTTTTCCGCTGAACACAGTGCTGTTTCCTGGCTGCATCCTCGACTTGCAGATCTTCGAGGCGCGCTACCTGGACATGATCAGCCGCTGCATGAAACAGGGCGGCGGCTTCGGCGTGGTGTGCATTCTCGACGGCGAAGAAGTGGGCATCGCCCCGGCGGGCTATGCGCTGGTGGGCTGCGAAGCGTTGATCACTGATTTCAAGCAGCAGGACAACGGTCTGCTGGGGATTCGGGTACAGGGCGGACGGCGTTTTCATGTGTTGCGCACCGAGGTGCAGCGCGATCAATTGACCGTCGCTGACGTCGAGTGGCTGGAAGACGAACCTGAACAGCCGCTGCAGGATGAGGATGCGGACCTGGTCGCCCTGCTCAAAGCCTTGGCCGAACACCCGATGGTCGAAGCGTTGAACATGGGCACCGAAGCGACCGGGCAACAGTCGCTGGCGAACCAGCTGGCCTATCTGCTGCCATTTGCCGAACTGGACAAGATCGACCTGCTGCAGCTCGATGATCCCCAGCAGCGACTGGATGCGATTCAGGCGTTGCTGGATGAGTTGCAGGGCGAGTTGTTTGCCTAGTTGTACTTTGTATTAAGTTGTCTGGTTCGCCACTATTGTCTTCGTAAAGCTCAATCAGTAGTTTGCAGCTATTCGCATGAGGCGAATTAACTGTTAACTATATGGATGTGGTTATGACAATTTATGAAGATGAATGGGCGTTTTGGGATGATATTGTCGGGCGTTATATTTTAAAGCACGCGGGTACCGAGTCTAATACGGCTAATATTATTGACGCCGCTGCTTACTATGCAGATTCAATGGTTGTCGCGCGACGTAAGCGCAAGCGCGTAAAGCTTTCAGTCTCCGGCACTGCTGCCGATATTTCAGACGCTCCGGCGGCCATTTAGTACACGACTTATAAAGTATTCGGCAACGGACTGAATTCCGCACGTATTGCTGAATAACAAGAATTGTGTGAAAAACACCTTGAGGTGATCCATGTCTCTGGAAAATCAAAGCAACGCATTTACCGCTAATCTTTACGTCAACGGCATGCCGGTGGTACTCAACCAGCAGCGCCTGAAGCTTCGGCTGCGCGACCCGCGAATCACCCGGCGCGAGCGCCTGGACGTGGAGGTGGCGTTGGCGAGTCACGACAGTGCAAGTATTCTGACGCTGGCCGATCATGAGGATGACAAACCCTTGTTGTTGAAGTTTGTGCCCAAGGCTGGCAAATATGAAGTTCTGGCCATTATTCGAGGTGCCTATGAAGGTGGTCGTTTAACGGTTGATGCCGGAACCCATCATCTTTACATGAATGGCGGTTTGGAAGGTTCCAGTTTTTCCATACGCAAGCATGGGGTGGAACGAACTGGTTTTGATGATCTTGTTGCCGGTCCTGTGTATGTGCAGCTCGTGAGTGAGCTTAATAGTCGGCCGCTCTATCTCGCTGACGACAAGGGGAAAGTGCATTTTAAAGATGTTGATCCAAACGCCACCAAGCATGATGCGTTCAATAATGACCCTGTCAACTTCGTGATCAAGATTGTTGATAAGCCGGGCGAGGTGCGCAAGTAAAAAAACGCCATCAGTCCTGCACTCTGATGGCGTGTACCTCATTAGGTATTAGCCTAATAGGCATACCGCAACATCGCATGCGGCAGATGTCGCAATGCAAAGAACCCGAACAACGCCACCAACGCCGGCAATATCAGCCACCAGATCTTGGGCGGCATGGCATTGAGCGATGTCTGACGCTGGCTCAGCCACAAGCTGGCGGCACACACGCAGGCCGCCAGCATCGCACCGGCCAGTACATCCGTCGGCCAGTGCGCGCCCAGGTACACCCGCGACAAGGCAATCGCCAGGGCAGGCAGACAACCCAGCAGCAACCAGGTCAGGCGCATCCGCGGCGGCTGACCGCGCCCGGCCAGCACGGCGAGGGTCAGGAACAACGCGAAGGAACCCGAGGCGTGGCCACTGGGCATGCTGTAGCTGGTCAACGGATCGCTCAGGATCTCCGGGCGCACGCGAGCGAAAAATTGTTTGGTGAACGTGTTGCCCAGGGCAGTGAAGAGCAGGGTGCCGCCGGCGAAAATCGCCTGGCGCCACTGCCGGGTGAGCAGCAACAAACCGGTCAGCAGGGCGCTGAACAGCAGCATGTTGCGGAACTCGCCGATCAGCGTGAAGGTGACGGCCACTTCATCGAGCATCGGGCTACGGTGTTCCTGCACCAGCGCCATCACGCCGTGATCGAGCGCGGTCAGGTGCGGGTAGCCGATAAACAGCCCCGCCAGAATCAACAGGCCGAGGCTGGCTATATACGCGGTGGCGTGGCGATGGCGGCGCAGGCTGCTGGTCACGCTCAAACCGATCATTACCGCAATGCTGCCGGCGACGATCCCTGCCTCAGGCCAGAACCCGTCGGGCAATGGCAAGCGAATCGCTGCACCCGTGGCCCAGCCGGGCAGCAGGTACGCGACGCTCCAGCCCGCTGCGGCCAGCAAGCTGACAGCGGCGAAACGCGGGAACGGCATGTCGAACATTCCGGCGACCATCGGCAGCATCGGGCGCAGCGGGCCGATAAAGCGTCCGACCAGCAGGCTGGCGATGCCGTAGCGCTGGAAATACGCCTCGGCGCCAGCGATCCATTCCGGATGATGGCGCAACCCTGGCAGGCGCCGGATGTTCTGGTGGAAATGTCGACCGATGAAGTACGAAACAATGTCGCCCAGCACACCGGCGACAAACCCCAGCAATAGCGTTTCGCTCAATGACAGCGCGCCGCTGCCGGCCAGTACCGCCACGGCGAACAGCAACACCGTGCCGGGCACGATCAGCCCGGCGATCGCCAGGCATTCCACGAAGGCCACTATGAACACCGCTGCGGCCAGCCATTGCGGGTTAGCCGCCAGCCAACCGGTCACGCTATCGAGCCATGGGCCCATAAAAACAACTCCCTCTGATGTTCATTGGTCCCTTGGGACGAGCGCAATCTTCAAAGCACTACACATCCCCGCGGGAGCGACCTGTGGCGAGGGGGCTTGTCGGACCGCCGCACCGCCCCGTTTGAGTGCGTAGCACTCACAAAATCTTTGCGGTATCACCAATTTTGGGGCCGCTTCGCAGCCCAACGGGGGCAAGCCCCCTCGCCACAGTCGCTCCCACAGGGTTTATCTGTATCAGGTCAGCAAAAAATAATCGCGACCTTCGACCTGCCCCCGTCGCAGCGGGTTCCGCGTGCAATACGGCGCGTAAGCCGCATCGACGAAGCGATACATCAAATGCTCATCGCGTCCATGGGGAATGCCCAGGCGCGTGGTTTGAATGATGTGAACAGGCGCCGGGCCGACGTCTTCGACCAGCAACACTTGATGGTCAAAACGCTTGGCATCCCAGACTGGCACCTTCAACCCCAGCGACTTGCATAGCAACGTCTGCCCGGCGCAGAGCTTTTGCGACGGGCGAGGGCGGCCCTGAGCGTCGGGATTGTTCAGCAGCATCTGCGCCAGGCTCGCCGGCCCGCTCAACTCGTCGATCCATGGATAGGCGGATTTGATCAGCACCGCGTTGCCCGGCCCCTGGGCGCTGAAGTTCAGGGAATCACCGCCACGGGCGTAATACATATAGATGTGCCCGCCATCCAGAAACAAAGCCTTACGCTTTTCTGTGTAGCCGAGGGACGCGTGGCTGCCTTTTTCTTCGAAGTAGTAGGCCTCGGTTTCGATAATCCGGGCGCTCAGCCACAGATCGCCGACCCGATGACGGATGACCTTGCCGAGTAAATCTCGGGCCAGGGTTTGCGCGTCGCGGTCGAAAAATGCGTCCGGGAGCCCTGTGGGCAGGCGTGCAGCGGACGCTCGAACAGTCAGGTTGGACATGATGAACGGTGTTTATCAAGGCTGATTGAGTCGTGATGATAACAATTTGCAGCTTAATCCCGGCTGAACGTCGGCAAATTGCCCTCCATTTCGACCATCCGCCCGTCACCGCTGTTAGTCCCGGTACGCGACAGCTATAATCTGCCGCTTTACTCTTTACCAAGACCTTAGCAAAGACCACCACAGACAATGACTGAGTCCGTTCTTGACTACATGACCCGCTTGGGTCGCGCTGCCCGCGAGGCTTCTCGCGTCATTGGCCGTGCCAGCACTGCGCAGAAGAATCGCGCGTTGCAGGCGGCTGCCAATGCGCTGGACGCTGCACGCACCGAGCTGACGGCGGCCAATGAACTGGATTTGGCTGCCGGCCGCGCCAATGGTCTTGAACCGGCATTGCTTGAGCGTCTGGCGCTGACCCCGGAACGCATCGACGGCATGATCGTCGGTTTGCGTCAGGTGGCGGCGCTGCCGGACCCGGTCGGCGCGATCCGCGACATGAGTTTTCGGCCGTCAGGCATTCAGGTCGGCAAGATGCGCGTGCCGTTGGGCGTGATCGGGATCATCTACGAATCCCGGCCGAACGTGACCATCGACGCCGCGAGTCTGTGCCTGAAGTCCGGCAACGCGACCATCCTGCGTGGCGGTTCCGAGGCAATCAATTCCAATCGCGCCATTGCCGCCTGCATCCAGCGCGGCCTGGCCGAAGCCGATTTGCCCGCTGCCGTGGTGCAAGTGGTGGAAACCACTGATCGCGCCGCCGTTGGCGCGCTGATCACCATGCCAGAATACGTCGACGTTATCGTGCCCCGTGGCGGCCGTGGCCTGATCGAACGCGTTAGCCGTGACGCCCGCGTGCCGGTTATCAAGCACCTGGACGGCATCTGTCACGTCTACGTCAGCGCCCACGCCGATCTGCCGAAAGCCCAGCGCATCGCCTTCAATGCCAAGACTTACCGCTACGGCATCTGCGGCGCGATGGAAACGCTGTTGGTGGATCAAACCGTTGCCAAGGATTTCCTGCCATCGATGGCTGCACAGTTCCGCGAAAAAGGCGTCGAACTGCGCGGTTGCGAACGCACCCGGGCGATCATCGAGGCTGTCGCGGCAACAGAAGAAGACTGGAACACGGAATACCTGGCGCCGATTCTTTCGATCCGCGTGGTCGAAGGGCTGGACCAGGCCATCGAACATATTAATAAGTACGGCTCCCATCACACCGATTCGATCGTCAGCGAAAACCTCGCTGACACCCGGCGTTTTGTGGCGGAAGTCGATTCGTCGTCGGTAATGATCAACACCCCGACCTGCTTCGCCGATGGCTTCGAATACGGATTGGGTGCCGAGATTGGCATTTCTACTGATAAGCTGCACGCCCGCGGCCCGGTGGGCCTCGAAGGCCTGACCTGCGAGAAGTACATCGTGGTCGGTGATGGCCAGTTGCGCGGCCAGGCGTCGGTCTGACTTGGGCGACCTCAAACCGTCAGCCCCGCAAACCGCCAGCGAGCCTGCGCCAAGACGCATTGGCGTGCTGGGCGGGACGTTCGACCCGGTGCACATCGGCCATTTGCGCGGTGCGCTGGAAGTCGCCGAATCGCTGGCGCTCGATGAGTTACGCCTGACACCCAGTGCCAGGCCGCCACATCGCGGTACGCCGCAGGTGTCGGCGAAAGACCGTCTGGCGATGGTCGAGTGCGCGGTGGCCGGTGTGGCGCCGTTGGTGGTGGACGCCCGCGAATTGCAGCGGGACAAACCGTCCTACACCATCGACACCCTGGAACTGATGCGCGCCGAATTGGCCGCCCCAGACCAGGTTTTTCTACTTTTGGGCTGGGACGCATTTTGCGGCCTGCCCACTTGGCACCGCTGGGAAGAGTTGCTCCAGCATTGCCACATCCTGGTGCTGCAACGCCCGGATGCCGACAGCGAACCGCCGGATGCCTTGCGCAACCTGCTGGCAGCGCGCTCGGTGAGCGACCCGCTGGCCCTCAAAGGGCCGAGCGGACAGATTGCATTCGTCTGGCAGACGCCGCTCGCGGTATCCGCCACCCAGATCCGTCAACTGCTGGCCAGCGGTAAGTCGGTACGTTTCCTGGTGCCCGACGCGGTCCTGGCCTACATCGATGCGCACGGTCTGTACCGTGCGTCGAACTGAAAAGAGGGCACGCTTCCAGGCACGTAATGACGTGTATTGAAGCGCCCGAACATACGAGCAAAACGAGTTTTATATGACGAACAAAGACGTAACTAAAGTAAAGCGCAAAGGCACGTTCAAGAGCGCCCCGCTGCCTGAGCCGGTTCTCACCACCGAGCCACTGAAGGGTGATGAGCTGGTCAAGGTTGCCGTAGCCGCCCTGGAAGACGTCAAGGGCCAGGACATCCAGGTCATCGACGTTCGTGAAAAGCAGAGCATCACGGACTACATGATCATCGCAACCGGTACCTCCAACCGCCAGATCGGCGCGATGCTGGATAAAGTCCGTGAAGCCGTCAAAGCCCTGGGCGTCAAGCCGCTGGGTGAAGAAGGCAAGGGCGACAGCGACTGGGTGCTGCTGGATATGGACGATGTCATCGTGCACATGATGACCGCTTCGGCTCGTCAGTTTTACGACCTCGAGCGTCTGTGGTCCGGTGCGGAACAGAGCCGTGCTCTGAACGCGGCTCACCACAGCCCGGAAAACACCCATGAGCACTTCGTCAAGCTCAACAAAGACCAGCAATAAGGGACCGCTGTGCGACTGCGACTGATCGCCGTCGGCTCCCGCATGCCCAAATGGGTGGAAGAAGGCTGGCATGAATATGCCAAGCGTCTTCCGTCCGAGCTGGCGCTGGAACTGGTGGAAATACCGCTCAACACCCGTGGCAAGAACGCCGACGTGGCACGCTTCATCCGCCAGGAAGGCGAAGCCATGCTGGCCAAGGTCGGGCCGAATGAGCGTGTTGTCACTCTCGAAGTCCACGGCAAGCCCTGGAGCACCGAGCAGTTGGCGGTCGAACTCGATCGCTGGCGGCTGGACTCGCGCACGGTGAATTTCATGGTCGGTGGCCCCGAAGGGCTGGCGCCGGAAGTCTGTGCGCGGGCCGATCAGCGCTGGTCGTTGTCGCCGTTGACGTTGCCGCACCCGCTGGTGCGGATTCTGATCGGCGAACAGCTGTACCGTGCCTGGACAGTCTTGTCCGGCCACCCTTACCACAAGTAGTTCTGCCCTCATGCCCCAGCCGATCCGCATCAAGGACCACGAAAGAGACGCCCGTCTGGTGCGTGGCCGCGTCGTGTTCGGGGCAATTGCGGTGGTGTTGCTGATCTGCGTGCTGATCGCGCGGCTGTATTTCCTGCAGGTGGTTCAGTACGAGTACCACTCGACCCTGTCGGAAAACAACCGCGTCCATGTGCAGCCGATTCCGCCGACGCGCGGGCTGATCTTCGACCGCAATGGCGTGGTGGTGGCCGATAATCGGCCCAGCTTCAGCCTGAGCATGACCCGCGAACGGTCCGGCGACTGGCAGCAAGTGCTCGACGTGATCGTCGAAGTGCTGGAATTGACACCCGAGGACCGGGTGATCTTCGAGAAGCGCATGCGTCAGGGGCGTCGACCGTTCGAGCCGGTGCCGATCCTGTTTGAGCTGACTGAAGAGCAGATTGCCCGGATCGCGGTGAATCAGTTCCGTCTGCCGGGTGTGGAAGTGGTCGCGCAGCTGGTGCGTCACTACCCGCAGGGCCCGCACTTCGCGCACTCGGTGGGCTACATGGGGCGGATCAACGAGAAAGAGCTGAAGTCTCTCGATCCGGTCAATTACAGCGGTACCCACCACATCGGCAAAACCGGCATCGAGCGTTTCTACGAGCCGGAGCTGCACGGTCAGGTGGGTTACGAAGAAGTCGAGACCAATGCTCGAGGCCGCGTCTTGCGCGTGCTCAAGCGTACCGATCCGATTCCCGGCAAGGACATCGTCCTGAGTCTGGACATCAAATTGCAGGAAGCGGCCGAAGCGGCGCTCGGTGGTCGCCGTGGCGCCGTGGTGGCGCTGGATCCGAAAACCGGCGAAGTCCTGGCGATGGTCAGTGCGCCGAGTTTCGACCCTAACCTGTTCGTCACCGGCATCAGCTTCAAGGCCTATTCCGAGTTGCGCGATTCCATCGACCGGCCGCTGTTCAACCGCGTGCTGCGCGGTTTGTACCCACCGGGTTCGACCATCAAGCCGGCGGTAGCGATTGCCGGTCTGGATGCCGGCGTCGTCACTGCGTCGAGTCGAGTGTATGACCCCGGCTACTACCAATTGCCCAATTACGACCACAAATACCGGAACTGGAACCGTACCGGCGACGGCTATGTCGACCTGGACACGGCAATCATGCGTTCCAATGACACCTACTTCTACGACTTGGCCCACAAGCTGGGGATCGATCGGTTGTCGGCGTACATGGGCAAATTCGGCATCGGCCAGAAGGTCTCGCTGGACATGTTCGAAGAGTCGCCGGGGCTGATGCCGACACGGGAATGGAAGCGTGCAACCCGGCGTCAGGCCTGGTATCCGGGCGAAACACTGATTCTGGGAATCGGTCAGGGCTACATGCAGTCGACGCCGCTGCAACTGGCCCAGGCCACCGCGCTGGTGGCCAACAAAGGCATCTGGAACCGCCCGCACCTGGCCAAGACCGTCGAAGGCGAGCGGCCCAAGGATGATAACCCGATGCCGGACATCGTCCTGCGCGACCCGTCCGACTGGACCAGGGTCAACCACGGCATGCAGCAGGTGATGCACGGTGCCCGGGGTACGGCGCGCAAAGCGGCGATCGGTTCGCAATACCGCATCGCCGGGAAAAGTGGTACGGCACAGGTGGTCGCGATCAAGCAGGGCGAGAAATACGACCGCTCCAAGGTTCAAGAGCGCCACCGCGACCACGCCTTGTTCGTCGGCTTCGCGCCGGCCGACAACCCGCAAATCGTGGTGTCGGTGATGGTCGAGAACGGCGAGTCCGGTTCTGGTGTCGCCGCGCCGGTGGTGCGTCAAATCATGGACGCCTGGCTTCTGGACCAGGACGGTCGGTTGAAGGCCGAATACGCCAGCCCTATCAGTGCGGAGGCTACGGCCCGTGAAGAGTAATTTCGATCGCATCCTCTCCAGTGAGGATGTGATGCGTCGCCGCGCGACGCTGTTGCAACGCATGCACATCGACGGCCCGTTGCTGATCCTGCTGCTGACCCTCGCCGCCGGCAGCCTCTTCGTGCTGTATTCGGCCAGTGGCAAGAGCTGGGACCTGCTGGCCAAGCAAGCCACTTCGTTCGGCATCGGCCTGGTGTCGATGATCGTCATCGCCCAGTTCGAGCCGCGTTTCATGGCTCGCTGGGTGCCGGTCGGTTATGTGATCGGCGTGCTGTTGCTGGTGGTGGTGGACGTCATGGGCCACAACGCCATGGGTGCCACGCGCTGGATCAACATCCCGGGGGTGATTCGCTTCCAGCCTTCGGAGTTCATGAAGATCCTGATGCCGGCGACCATCGCCTGGTACTTGTCCAAACGCACCTTGCCGCCTCAGCTCAAGCATGTGGGCGTCAGTCTGTTTCTGATCGGCTTGCCGTTTATCCTGATTGTGCGTCAGCCCGACCTCGGCACTTCGCTGTTGATCCTCGCCGGTGGCGCATTCGTTCTGTTCATGGGCGGCCTGCGCTGGCGCTGGATCCTCAGCGTGATTGCCGCGGCGGTGCCGGTGGCAGTCGCCATGTGGTACTTCGTCATGCACGAATACCAGAAGCAGCGAGTCCTGACCTTCCTCGACCCCGAGAGCGATCCGCTGGGCACGGGCTGGAACATCATTCAGTCGAAAGCCGCCATCGGTTCCGGCGGTGTGTTCGGCAAGGGCTGGTTGCTCGGCACCCAGTCGCACCTGGACTTCCTGCCGGAAAGCCACACCGACTTCATTATTGCGGTGATGGGCGAGGAATTCGGCCTGGTGGGCATCTGCGCGCTGCTGCTGATTTACCTGTTGTTGATCGGTCGCGGGCTGGTGATTACCGCCCAGGCCCAGACATTGTTCGGCAAATTGCTCGCGGGCAGCCTGACCATGACGTTTTTTGTTTACGTTTTCGTCAACATCGGTATGGTCAGTGGCCTGTTGCCGGTTGTGGGGGTGCCGTTGCCGTTCATTAGCTACGGAGGAACTTCGCTGGTAACGCTGCTGTCAGCGTTTGGGGTTTTGATGTCGATCCATACCCATCGTAAGTGGATCGCACAGGTTTGAATAAGGTGAAGATGTCAATGCAAGTAATGCGTGGCTGGGCGACTCGATACGCGCCATGGGTCGGCCTGGTAAGCATCCTTGGCACAGCGCAGAACGCGTTGGCCGGCGATTACGAAGGCTCACCCCAGGTGGCCGAATTCGTCGGTGAAATGACCCGCGACTACGGTTTTGCCGGTGAACAGCTGATGGGCGTGTTCCGCGAAGCCGAGCGCAAGCAGTCGATTCTGGACGCGATCTCGAAGCCTGCCGAACGGGTCAAGCAGTGGAACGAATATCGCCCGATGTTCATCACCGACGCGCGCATCGCCCGTGGTGTGGATTTCTGGCGTCAGCACGAAGCGGTACTGGCCCGTGCCGAGCAGGAATACGGTGTGCCGGCTCAGGTCATCGTCTCGATCATCGGCGTTGAAACCTTTTTTGGCCGCAATACCGGCAATTTCCGGGTGATCGACGCCTTGTCGACCCTGGGTTTCGACTATCCTCCCCGTGCCGAATTCTTCCGCAAGGAGTTGCGTGAGTTCCTGTTGCTGGCCCGTGAGGAGCAGGTCGATCCGCTGACCCTCAAAGGCTCTTACGCCGGCGCCATGGGTTTGCCGCAGTTCATGCCGAGCAGCTTTCGCGCGTATGCGGTGGACTTCGACGGTGACGGCCACATTAATATCTGGACCAATCCGGACGATGCCATCGGCAGCGTCGCCAGTTATTTCAAGCGTCACGGCTGGGTCGCCGGCGAGCCGGTGGTCAGCCGCGCCGATGTGCATGGCGAGCAAGTGGATGAAGGTTTGACGACGGGCATCGAGCCGACTAAAACGGTCGGGGAGTTGCGAGCCTTGGGCTGGTCGAGTCATGATGCGCTGCGCGATGATATGCCGGTCACGGCTTTCCGCCTGGAAGGTGACAATGGCCCCGAATACTGGATGGGCCTGAAGAATTTTTACGCAATCACGCGTTATAACCGCAGCGTGATGTACGCCATGGCGGTACATCAACTGTCTGAACAGCTGGTCCAAGCACGGGGCGTCAAGTAATGCGGGCATTGCCTATGAATAAACCCCTGAAGCTGATGGTATTCGCCGCGTTAGCGGTGCTGGTCGCCAGTTGCTCGACCAGCCGTGCGCCGACGCAAAAGTCTTCAACGGCCGTTCGCGCAACGCCTGGCCTGGACATCAACCGTGCGCACAAAGACGGCGCGCCATGGTGGGACGTCGACGTATCGCGCATCCCGGATGCCACGCCGACCCTGCACTCCGGTCCTTATAAAGCCAACCCGTACACCGTGCTGGGCAAGACTTACTTCCCGCTGCAAGAATCCAAGACCTACGTCGCCTCGGGCACGGCGTCCTGGTACGGCACCAAATTCCACGGTCAGAACACCGCCAATGGCGAGGTGTATGACCTGTACGGCATGAGTGCCGCCCACAAGACTTTGCCACTGCCAAGTTACGTTCGGGTGACCAACCTGGACAACAACAAGAGCGTGATCCTGCGGGTCAACGATCGCGGGCCGTTCTATTCGGACCGCATCATCGACTTGTCCTACGCCGCCGCGAAAAAACTCGGTTACGCCGAAACCGGCACTGCGCGGGTCAAGGTCGAGGGCATCGATCCGCAACAGTGGTGGGCACAAAAGGGCCGTCCGGCGCCTTTGATGCTCAACGAGCCGCAAGTAGCGCAAAATGCCGCGCCGACGATTACCGCTTCGGCCGGCACCGTCGAGCAATGGACGCCACCGCCGCAGCAACACGCCGCGGCCGTAGTGCCCGTGCAAATTGATGCAAAAAAAAACGCTTCTGTACCAGCCTCTGGCCAGTATCTGCAGGTGGGCGCGTTCGCCAACCCGGACGCTGCAG
Organism: Pseudomonas sp. NPDC099000; assembly: GCF_044759925.1. Lineage (NCBI taxonomy): Bacteria > Pseudomonadati > Pseudomonadota > Gammaproteobacteria > Pseudomonadales > Pseudomonadaceae > Pseudomonas > Pseudomonas sp. NPDC099000. The sequence continues at coordinate 113,246 of NZ_JBIWAF010000010.1, read as the reverse complement.
AACTCCTGAGATCGAAGCTCAGCGGGATGGTGAGCGCTCCGGTGTTCATCAGCTCGATCGTGCGCAATCAACAGACGCTGCACCGGGTGCGCCTGGGGCCGATCGGTTCGCCGGGTGAAATCCAGCAAGTGCAGAACAGCGTGCGCCTGGCCAATCTCGGTTCGCCGAGCGTGGTCACCGCCGAATAATACGTAGTACCTGATTGACGGTTCGCTTGCGGTTTGGGGGGTGGACCTGGTTGTTGGCTCTTGAAGAACAAAAGCCCGGCAAGGGTTCTGAGTGAGCAACTGAACACGCGATGGCCCGTTAGAAGGCCATCTAGATTAGTTTTGCCCTCGGGCAGTTTCCATTAGCGATTTCGAGAGACGGATGAACATCACCACCTTTGCCAAACGCCTGTGCCTGCTAGTCCCGCTGCTCCTCTCGCCTGCCGCTTTCGCGGTCGAGATGATGCCGTCGCCACCGCAACTGGCTGCCAAAGCCTATGTACTCATGGACGCCAGCAGCGGCAACGTGCTGGTCGAGAACAACGGTGACCAGCGTCTGCCGCCTGCCAGCCTGACCAAGCTGATGACCGCGTACATCGCGACCCTGGAAATCCGTCGTGGCCAGATCGGTGAAAACGATCCGGTGACCGTCAGCGAAAACGCCTGGCGTACCGGCGGTTCGCGGATGTTCATCAAGGTCGGCTCGCAAGTCACTGTCAGCGACCTGCTGCACGGCATCATCATTCAGTCGGGCAACGACGCCAGTGTTGCGCTCTCCGAGCACATCGCCGGCAGCGAAGACGCATTCGCCGACATGATGAACAAAACCGTGGCCGACCTGGGCATGACCAACAGCCACTTCATGAACCCGACCGGTCTGCCGAACCCCGAGCACTACTCGTCGGCTCACGACATGGCCGTGCTGGCTCGCGCGATCATCCATGAAGACCCGGCTCACTATGCGATCTACTCGCAGAAAGAGTTCTTCTGGAACGGCATCAAGCAACCTAACCGCAACCTGCTGCTGTGGCGTGACAAGACCGTCGACGGTCTGAAAACCGGTCACACCGACGAAGCCGGCTACTGCATGGTGTCTTCGGCCGTCCGTGATGGCATGCGTCTGATCGCCGTGGTGTTCGGCACCAACAGCGAAGTGGCCCGTGCTTCCGAAACCCAGAAGCTGCTGACCTACGGTTTCCGCTTCTTCGAAACCCAGACCTTCTATCAGAAAGGCGCCGAGCTGGCTCAGGCTCCTGTCTGGAAAGGCAGCACCAATCAAGTCAAGGCCGGCCTGGCTCAAGACCTGACCATGACCCTGCCAAAAGGCCAGCTGAAAAAGCTTGCCGCCAGCATGACCATGAACCCGCAACTGGTTGCGCCAATCGCCAAGGGCGACGTAATCGGTAAAGTCGAAGTGAAACTGGACGACAAAGTGGTGCACAGCGCCGACCTGATCGCCCTGGACGCTGTCGAGGAGGGTGGTATCTTCCGCCGCATGTGGGATAGCATCCGTCTATTCTTCTACGGCTTGTTCAACTGAATTAGTGTGGACTTGCATGGCCCCGTTCCAATCCGGAGCGGGGCCATGTCCGTTGCCACGGCTTACGAGGCCGTTACGCCATGACAGATACCGAAGTAAAGGCGCCAAAGATCGAATTTCCTGCCAATGATTACCCGATCAAAGTGATCGGCGACACCATTGTGGACATCAAGCAAAAGATCATCGATATCGTTAAGAAACACGCAACGATCAACGATGAAAAGGTGGACGAACGCCAGAGCAGCAACGGCAAGTACACCACCATCCAGTTGCACATCATCGCCACCGGTCAAGACCAGCTGTACGACATCAACAGCGAACTGCGGGCTACCGGTTTCGTGCACATGGTGCTGTGATGTCTGGCACGCTGGGTTTTCGCGAGCTCGGCCAGATGGCTTACGAGCCGGTCTGGCATGCCATGCAACGCTTCACCAACGAACGCGGCAGCAATGCCGCGGACGAGATCTGGCTGGTTGAACACCCGCCGGTGTTCACCCAGGGCCAGGCCGGCAAGGCCGAGCACTTGCTGCTGCCGGGGGATATCCCGGTGGTGCAGGTCGATCGCGGTGGTCAGGTGACTTACCACGGGCCGGGCCAGTTGGTGGCCTATCTGTTGCTCGACGTGCGCAAACTGGGTTTCGGCGTGCGTGACCTGGTCACCCGCATGGAGCACTGCCTGATCGAGCTGCTGGCCAGCTACGGCGTGACCGCAGCAGCCAAGCCTGATGCGCCGGGTGTCTACGTCAACGGGGCGAAAATCGCGTCCCTGGGTCTGCGGATCCGCCACGGTTGCTCCTTTCATGGCCTGGCCCTGAACGTGGACATGAACCTGGAACCGTTTCGACGGATTAATCCCTGCGGCTACGCCGGGCTGGCGATGACCCAGCTGAGCGATCACGCAGGATCGATTGAATTTGCCGAGGTAAGTGCCCGGCTGCGCGCGCAGCTCGTCAAACACCTCGACTATGCTGAGCAGACGACCCTAACGGGCGGAATCGACTGATATGACTACTGATGCAGTGCAAACCATGATCCCGACGCTGGATGTTACCGAGCGTCCGGCCCCGCGTGCCAAGGTTGAAGCCGGCGTCAAGCTGCGCGGCGCCGAGAAGGTTGCACGCATCCCGGTAAAGATCATTCCGACCACCGAACTGCCGAAGAAACCTGACTGGATCCGCGTGCGCATCCCGGTTTCCCCGGAAGTCGATCGCATCAAGGCTCTGCTGCGCAAACACAAGCTGCACAGCGTGTGCGAAGAAGCGTCCTGCCCGAACCTCGGCGAGTGCTTCTCCGGCGGCACGGCCACGTTCATGATTATGGGCGACATCTGCACCCGTCGCTGCCCGTTCTGCGACGTAGGCCACGGTCGTCCGAAGCCACTGGACGTCAACGAGCCGGAAAGCCTGGCCATCGCCATCGCCGACCTGAAGCTGAAATACGTGGTGATCACCTCGGTGGACCGCGACGACCTGCGTGACGGCGGTGCCCAGCACTTTGCCGATTGCATCCGCGAGATCCGCAAGCTGTCGCCAAACGTGCAGCTCGAAACCCTGGTCCCGGACTACCGTGGCCGTATGGACGTTGCACTGGAAATCACCGCCGCCGAGCCGCCGGATGTGTTCAACCACAACCTGGAAACCGTGCCGCGCCTGTACAAGGCTGCGCGTCCGGGTTCGGATTACCAGTGGTCGCTGACCCTGCTGCAACGCTTCAAGCAGATGATGCCGCACATTCCGACCAAGTCCGGTTTGATGCTGGGCCTGGGCGAAACCGACGAAGAAGTCATCGAAGTCATGAAGCGCATGCGCGAACACGACATCGACATGCTGACTCTGGGCCAATACCTGCAACCGTCCCGCAGCCACTTGCCGGTCCAGCGCTTCGTGCACCCGGACGTTTTCGCCTGGTTCGCCGAGGAAGGTTACAAGATGGGCTTCAAGAACGTCGCTTCCGGCCCGCTGGTACGTTCCTCGTATCACGCCGACGAGCAGGCGAAGCTGGTCAAAGCTGAATTGATGTCGTCTCTGTAATAAAACGCCCGCAAGGCTTTTCAGCCTTGCGGGCGTTTTTATTGGCCGTGCCTACGGCCGCTACCGTCTTTTCCTGCAACCTGCGGGGCGATTGATCCTCTTCTGTTTGTCCCCGTTCCTGACTACTGTGTGCTGAAGCTTTTCGCGCAGGGAGATTCATGGATGACCGTTCGACCCACTCACACGCTGTTTCCTCACTCCGCCGTTCCGGCCTTGCCTTCGCAAGGGCTGATCGGCGTGATTGCGCCCGCCGGTCCTGCCGGGCTGGACACTGATAAAGCCGTTGCCTGGATGCGCGCTCGCGGTTATGCGCTGCGGGTGTTTCCCGGGGTGTACGAACAGGATGGCTACCTGGCCGGCAGCGACGATATGCGGCTCAATGATTTGCACGCGGCGTTCGCCGACACGGAAGTCGACGCGATCATTTGCCTGCGTGGCGGTTACGGTACGCCGCGTCTGCTCGATCGCATCGATTTCGAGTTACTGCAAAACAACGCCAAGCCGTTCATCGGCTACAGCGACATCACTGCGCTGCACGTGGCGATCAGCCGTTACGCCGGTTTCGTGACCTTTCATGGTCCGCTGCTCAATGCCGATTTGCTGGGCGAGAAGCAAAAGCCGACGGAGTCTTCGTTTTTCAACATGCTCAGAGGGCAGGTGAAAGCGGGCAGTGTGCTTTCGCACCCGGTTGCCTGGCCGCTGACCACGATCGAGCCAGGCATCGCTCACGGGCGTTTGCTGGGGGGCAATCTGTCGATGATTGCCGCGACCATTGGCACGCCGTATGAGATGGAGGCTGAAGGCGTCATTCTTTTTATCGAGGACATCAACGAACCGCTGTATCGCATCGACCGCTTGCTGACTCACCTGCGCCTGGCCGGCACGCTGGGCAAGTTGCGCGGAGTTTTGGTGGGGGATGTGGCGGGGGTTGATGTTGTGGCGCTCGAGCGATTGCTCAAGCAGACATTCGAGCCGTTGCGGATTCCGGTGCTGGCCGGATGGCGCAGCGGGCATTGCGATCCGAACCTGACGTTACCGATGGGCGCGTTGGTTCGACTGGATGCGGGGAAGAAGGAATTGATGTTGGAGCAGGATGTGGTGGTCAAACGGTAGACAGTTGTCGCCTGACAGTCAGTCTTCGCGAGCAAGTCGAATCGTCGCACCGCTCGCTCCTGCAGGATGGTGTGATCCTGTAGGAGCGAGCGGTGCGGCGATCCGACTTGCCCGCGAAGCTTTTAACGGTTCCGCAGGCCTTCAAGCAGCTTGTGCGTCGGATACCCGTCCGCCGGCCAGCCAAACGACTGCTGGGCACTGCGGATCGCCTTGCGAGTATTCGCGCCGATGATCCCGTCAGCAGTGCCCGCATCGTAGTTCTGCGCGCTCAGCAGGCTTTGCAGTTCGATCCGCTCGGTGCGGCTCAACGGCAAATCATCTTTTGGCCAAGCGCCGTTGATCAGGCCCCCACCATTGAAACGCTCGGACAACAGGCTCACCGCCAATGCATAAGACGACGAGTTGTTGTACTTGAGGATCGCGCGGAAGTTGTCGAGCACCAGGAAAGCCGGGCCACGATAACCGGCCGGCAGCAGCAGGGCGGCGGACAGGTGTTCGGAGCCCGCCGGAACCTGGGCGCCATTAGGCAGAGAGACACCCAACTGTTGCCATTCGGCGACGCTCTTGCGAATCGTGCCGTCGGCAAGGACGTAATTGAAGCTCCCCGGCAACTGCACTTCAAAGCCCCATGGCTGGCCTCTCTGCCAGCCAGAGCTTTGCAGATAGTGCGCCGTCGAGGCCAAGGCATCGGCCGGGCTGCCCCAGATGTCGCGGCGGCCGTCACCGTCGAAATCCACGGCGTGGGTGTTGTAGGTGGTCGGGATGAACTGGGTCTGGCCCATGGCGCCGGCCCAGGAACCGAGCATTTTCTCCGGTTCGATATCGCCTTGTTGCAGGATTTGCAGGGCGGCGATCAGTTGCGCATGAGCAAAGCCCGGACGCCGGCCTTCGTAGGCCAGGGTCGCCAGGGAGTTGATCACTGACTTGTTGCCCTGGAACTGGCCGAAGTTACTCTCCATGCCCCACACCGACACCAATGCCTGGCGGTCGACGCCGTAGCGCTGTTCGATGCTTTGCAGGATGTCGGCGTATTCGCTGACCAGCGCCTGACCTTTGCGTACCCGCAGCGGCGACAGGGCGCCGTCAAGGTATTCCCACACCGGGCGGGAGAATTCGGGTTGGCTACGATCGGCGCGGATCACGCTGTTGTCCAGGATGATATTGGCGAAGGCGCGGTCGAACAGATCGGCGCGGATGCCGGCGGCCAGCGCATCTTTGCGAAAGCCCGCCTGCCATTCGGCGAAGGTCTGGGTGGGCTGGATGTCGAGGTTTTCACCGGTCGGCACCACGGGCGGAATGACCGCAGGGGCTGTCGCGACGGGAAGGGTCTGAAGCGGCTGGGCGTCGGCGGCGGTCGGTTTTTCCGCACAGGCGACAAGCAAAATGAGGCTGGAGGCAGCGATCAGTTGGCGCAGGGGCCAACGACGGGAAAGACAAAGGGGCATGCACAGGTCCAGGGAATACGAATCAGGTGCAGACCTTAACATGTTGAGCGATTGCTTGCCTTTCAGGCCGCCAGAAAGTAAGAAGCCTCCCAGCTATCAGACTGGAAGGCTTCGCGGCGGTAGCTGCCTTTGCCCTTGCCGGCTCGTTCCTGACGGCTGCGGAACAGTGACTGGGCGATGATGGATTTGGCCTTGTTGGGGCCATGCTTCGATGGCTTTTTGCTCATGATCGGATCTCTCGATTGAGTGGATTTTGCGGGGGAAATAATCTGCCGAAGTTGGGGTTCTGTCTAGTCCCCACATTGTGTAGGACCTTTCGGGCGCCTTCGCGGGCAAGCCTCGCTCCTACAGGTTGGAGCGTCCACATAATGGCGGGTCGACTCTGGCCTGTAGGAGCGAGGCTTGACCGCGAATGGCCGTTATGCGGTCAAAAATGTCACTCGGCAGGCAACGACAATCTCTGGCCCGCCATCAACAACGACAACCGACTCAAACTCATCCACGGCGACCCGGCAGCCTGGCCCTTGATCTGCGCATCGATACGCTGCGCTTCCAGCAACAACTGCGCCCAGCGTTGCGCCGGGTAGCGTTGCAGGGCTTTGCTCATCAGGGGTTTGCGCTTGTCCCAGACCGGCGGTCGGGCCTGGCTGAAGGCTTTGTCCAGTGGCACACCCTGGCTGTATTGCAGCGAAAGGTTGGCCAACAGGCGCAGCTCACGGGCCAGCGCCCAGAGAATCACCGGTGGCTCGACGCCTTCACCGCGCAGCCCTTCGAGGATGCGCAGGGCATGGGCGGCTTCGCCGTTGAGAATCGCGTCGGTCAGGCCAAACACATCGAAGCGCGCACTGTCGGCCACCGCCGCTTGCACGGTTTCAACGGTGATCTGGCCACCTTCGGCCATCAGTTTGAGCTTTTCGATTTCCTGGGCGGCGGCCAGCAGGTTGCCCTCGACCCGCGCGGCAATCAGTTCCACGGCGTCCTGGCTGGCGGAAAGCCCGGCCTGGGATAGCCGTTGACGAATCCAGCTCGGTAACTGGTTGGCATCCACCGGCCAGATCTGCACGAACTGCGTCTGCTGTCCTTCGACCAGCGCCTTGCCCCACTTGGTTTTCTGCGCACTGCCGTCCAGCTTGGGCAGGCTGATCAATAGCACCGTGTCTTCGGCCGGGCGCGAGCAGTACTCGATGAATGCAGCGGCGCCTTTGTCACCGGGTTTGCCGGAAGGCAAGCGCAGTTCCAGCAGGCGCTTTTCGGCGAACAACGACATGCTTGCGCCGGCTTGCAGCAACGTTCCCCAGTCGAAACTGGCGTCGGCAGCGAAGACCTGGCGTTCGTCGAAGCCCTGTTGGCGAGCGGCGGCACGAATCGCGTCGGCGGCTTCCTGGCACAGCAACGGGTCATCGCCACTGATGATGTAGACCGGCGCGAGGGTGCCTTGCAGGTGCTTGGCGAGTTGGGCGGGGGCGAGCTTCATAAGAGAGGGCGAACGGGGCGCCTGGGCGCCCCGTAAGTCTTATTGCTGCGGGATTTCGATGGGCGACTGGCGCGGGGTTTCCGCTTCAGCTTTCTGCGCCGCTTCCAGTGCCTGGGCTTCGGCTTTGGCCTTGGCGTCGGCGGTTTGTTGCAGCTGGTCCAACTGAGTCGGAGTGAGCTGTGACAGGCGCAACATCATGCGTTGAACCAACTCGCGACGGGATTCTGTGCGGGCGGTATTGGCTTCCTGGTCGGAACCCACCAGGTTGTTGCCGTCGTGGATAAAGATCTTCTGCACTTCGAGCTTGTCGCTCAGCAGCGGCAGGCCTTGCGCACCCCGGATGTCATAGCTCAGCACGGTGCTCACCTGATATTCGCCAGTACGGCCGGCACCGGCGTAGCTGAGGATGCGCTGGCTTTCCTGTTCATCGGTCAGCACCAGTTTGTACGGCGCTCCGGTGTAAACCTTGACGCCGCTGCTTTGCAGTACCTGACGCAATTGCGTCACGGTTTCGCCATAGGCGTTGCGGGCGCTCAGATCGAGCTCCTTGATCGCTATTTCATTGGTGCCGGTGCCGCGCAGCTGGAAACCGCAGGCGCTCAACAGGACCGCGAGGCCCATCACCAGCAAATTGCGTTTGATCATCTTGTTGCTCCCCTTGAAACCATGTGGGCCGATCGTGCGGCCCGAAAGGTTTTACTCGGCGCCAGGCTCACCTGGCGCCTGATCCAATTTTAGCTGGCGACGATATTGACCAGTTTCCCGGGCACTACAATCACTTTACGAATAGTCAGGCCGTCGACGAAGCGCAGCACGTTCTCGTTGACCCGGGCAGCGGCTTCGACTTCTTCGCGAGTCGCGGTGGCCGGCATTTCGATCTGGCCGCGCAGCTTGCCGTTGACCTGGATAACCAGCGTCAGGCTGTCCTGCACCAGCGCGGTTTCGTCCACCACCGGCCAACCGGCGTCGATCACCGGGCCAGCGTGACCCAGTTGATGCCACAGCTCGTGGCTGATGTGCGGGGTGATCGGAGCCAGCAGCAACGTCACGGCTTCCAGACCGTCGTGAACCAGTGCGCGATCCTGTTCGGTGTCTTGCGCGGCTTTTTCCAGCACGTTCATCAGCGTCATCACCTGGGCGATGGCGGTGTTGAATTTGTGGTTCTGGCCGACGTCGTGGCTGGCCTGCTTGATGGCCAGGTGGATCGAACGGCGGATGGCTTTCTGCTCGTCGTTCAGGCTGGCGACGTCCAGTTTGCCCGGCAAGCCCTGAGTGACGTGCGCTTGAGCCAGACGCCAGACGCGCTTGAGGAAGCGGTGCGAACCCTCGACGCCGGAATCGGACCATTCCGCGCTCATGTCAGGTGGCGAGGCGAACATCATGAACAGACGGCAGGTGTCTGCACCGAACTGGTCGATCATCGACTGTGGGTCGACGCCGTTGTTCTTCGACTTGGCCATCTTCTCGGTGCCGCCGATTTCCACCGGCAGGCCGTCCGCGATCAGCTTGGCGCTGATGACCTTGGCCTTGCTGTCGCGTTCGAGTTCGACGTCCGCCGGGTTGAACCAGGTGTAGGCACCGTTGGCTTCGCGACGATAGTAAGTCTCGGCGATCACCATGCCTTGGGTCAGCAGGTTCTTGAACGGCTCGTTGGAGCTCACCAGGCCTTCGTCGCGCATCAGCTTGTGGAAGAAGCGCGCGTACAGCAGGTGAAGAATGGCGTGTTCGATACCGCCGATGTATTGATCCACTGGCAACCAGTGGTCGGCTGCGGTTTTTTCTACCAGGCCACCTTCATAGTGCGGCGAGGCGTAACGGGCGTAGTACCACGAGGACTCGACGAAGGTGTCCATGGTGTCGGTTTCACGCTTGGCCGGTGCGCCGCATTTCGGGCAAGCGCACTCGTAGAACTCAGGCATGCGCGCCAATGGCGAGCCGGCGCCATCCGGCACCACGTCTTCGGGAAGTACGACAGGCAGTTGATCTTCCGGGACCGGCACATCACCGCAGGTGGTGCAGTGGATGATCGGGATCGGGCAGCCCCAGTAGCGCTGACGGCTGATGCCCCAGTCGCGCAGGCGGAACTGGGTGCGCGAGGCGCCGAGGTTTTTCTTGATCAGCGCGACTTCAATGGCGTCGAACGCGCCTGCGAAGTCCAGACCGTCGAATTCGCCGGAGTTGATCAGCGTGCCGTGCTCACCGTAAGCGTCCTGCCATGGAGCCGGGTTGGTGTCACCGGAACTGGTGCGCACCACGGACTTGATCGGCAGGTCGTACTTGGTGGCGAACTCGAAATCGCGTTCGTCGTGAGCCGGTACAGCCATGACCGCGCCATCGCCGTAGTGCACCAGCACATAGTTGGCGACCCACACCGGGAGTTTCTCACCGGTCAGCGGGTGCTCGACGAACAGCGAGGTCGGCAGGCCTTTTTTCTCTTGGGTGGCGACGTCGGCTTCGGCAACGCTGCCGCCCTTGCATTCAGCGATGAACGCTTGCAGCTCGGGGTTGTTCTGTGCGGCCAGGGTGGCCAGCGGGTGTTCGGCGGCCACGGCGACGTAGGTTGCGCCCATCAGGGTGTCCGGACGGGTGGTGAAGACTTTCAGCGCGCCGGTTTCGCCGATGGAATCGACGTTGTACGGGAACTGCACTTCCATGCCGCGGGATTTGCCGATCCAGTTGCGCTGCATGGTCTTGACCTGTTCAGGCCAGCCCGGCAGATCGTCGAGGCTCGACAGCAGCTCATCCGCATAGGCGGTGATCTTGAAGTAGTACATCGGGATTTCGCGCTTTTCGATCAGCGCGCCGGAACGCCAGCCGCGACCGTCGATCACCTGTTCGTTGGCCAGAACGGTCTGGTCGACCGGGTCCCAGTTCACGGTGCCGCTTTTTTTGTAAATCACGCCTTTTTCGAACAGGCGAGTGAACAGCCATTGTTCCCAGCGGTAGTAATCGGGCTTGCAGGTGGTCACCTCGCGGGACCAGTCCACCGCCAGGCCCAGGCTGCGCAGCTGGGTTTTCATGTAGGCGATGTTTTCGTAGGTCCACTTGGCGGGCGCTACGTTGTTTTTCATCGCGGCGTTTTCCGCCGGCATGCCGAAGGCGTCCCAACCCATGGGTTGCAGGACGTTCTTGCCTTGCATGCGCTGGTAGCGGGAGATCACGTCGCCGATGGTGTAGTTGCGCACGTGCCCCATGTGTAGCTTGCCGCTGGGGTAAGGGAACATCGACAGGCAGTAGAACGTCTCCTTGCCTGGCTGTTCACTGACTTCAAAGGACTTTTGCTCGTCCCAGAACGACTGGGCGGCGGCTTCGATTTCACGGGGCTGATATTGTTCGTGCATGGCTACTTTTGAACTGAATAGGGGTGGCCTAATCCTCTTCAATGCAACGTTGGACGGTGACCACGCCAAATTGGCGTTTCGGTGCCCGAACGAGCTGGAAGTGGAGTTACAGGAAGCGCCGTAGCATACATGACCGCACTCTACCGAGGGAAACCCTGATTACTGCCGCGCGTCTTGCGAAAATCGCCGCGAGGGCCGTTGGTCGCGGCATCCAGCCGGTTTGTTGATGGAAGCTAAGCTCTAAATGGGGAGCGAGTCTTATCTTCAATGAGGTGAGGGATGGTTGAGTCACAGCAAAAAGTCACGAAACCGCAGCTGTACGAAAGACTGATCGATCGTCTTGGGATGGCCTTGGACGCTGCAAAAACCGCTGACCGGCTACGCGATGAGCGTCCCTTGGAGCTGGAACTGCGTGGGTTGAGCCCCGCAGAGTTTGCACTGGTCAAAGCCTATCTTGACCGCAGTGAACGTGAGACGCACGGATGCTTGTCTGCAGCAGTGAAGCAACTCGACGCACCACGTTCGGCCAAGATCATCTGGCTCAAGGACAAGGCACCTGGCAGGGACGCGGAAAAGGTCCGGTCTCTGCAATTCAAATAACGGCTGCAAGCCATTACCCATGTTTTTTAAAGCATAGTCCTTCCGCATTTGTTGTCGCATTGCGTCAACCCACTTAGGCTTCGGGCATCTTATGGAGATGCTCGATGCCTTTTCGTTATTTCGTGAAACAACTTCTGTTGCCGCCCGGCATTCTTTTGCTGCTGCTGATCCTTGCGTGGTGGTTGCGCCGCTCAAGGCCGAGGCTTGCGGGCGTGTGCTTTGCCTTGGGTTTCGGCGGCTTCTTGTTAATGAGTTTGCCGGTGGTGGTGCAGTGGGGCGCCAAGGCCTTGGAAAGTGAGCCGCCACTGGCGCGCGAGGAATGGGCCACCCTGGGCCAGCGCGCGGATGCGATTGTACTGTTGGGTTCCGGGCGTGAGCGTGGTGATATTGCCTGGGGGGCTGATCAGCCAACGGGCATAGGTCTGGAGCGCGAACGGTATGCAGCACGCCTGGCCAAGGCTTCCGGGTTGCCCATTCTCACTAGCGGCGGCCTGCATTACGGCACGCCACCCACTGAAGCGAAATTGATGGCGGATTCGTTGCACGATGATTTCGGCGTCACCGTGCGTTGGCAGGAAGGACGCAGCCGCACGACGTGGGAGAACGCGCAGTTCAGCGCCGAGGTGTTGCTGCCGCAGGGAATCAAGCGGGTGGTGGTTGTAACTCAGGCCTGGCACATGCCGCGATCAGTCTGGAGTTTTCAGCAGGCGGGATTTGAAGTGGTGCCGGCACCGGTGGGTTTCTTAGGCGTGGACAATGCCCGGCCGCTGGGCGGCTGGATGCCGGAATTCAAATCGATCTGGCAGAGCGGGCAGTTGTTGAATGAGGCGGTGGGGCAGATCGGGTATTCGATGTTTTACCGACAGAAGTGATGGATCACCTGTGATTGATCGTTCCCACGCTCTGCGTGGGAACGCATCCCGTGACGCTCTGCGTCACAGCGTCAACAGCGGAACGCGGAGCGTCCCTGGCGGCATTCCCACGCAGAGCGTGGGAACGATCATTAGACGGTTTTGGCCATCCGGTTCGCCACCAGCGCCCAGACAAACAACAGCACACAAACGATGATCAACGGCCACGAGCGCCATTCCAGGTAAGGCGTCAGGTTGTGCATCGGCACGACTTCGCCGTACAGGATGCCGCGTTCGAACTGCGGGATCTGCACCGTGATCTGCCCGAACGGGTTGATCAGGCCGGTCACGCCGTTGTTGGTGGCGCGAATCATCCAGCGGCCTGCCTCCAGCGCGCGCATCTGCGCCATCTGCAAATGTTGCAGCGGACCGATGGAGGTGCCGAACCAGGTGTCGTTGCTGATGGTCAGCAGCAAATCACTGCGGGCCGCCAGGCTGGCGGCGAATTCCGGGTAGACCACTTCGTAGCAGATGAACGGCGCAATCTGATAGCCCTTGGCTTGCAGCATCGCCTGGTCGGCCGGGCCACGGGCAAAGTCGGACATCGGCAGGTCAAAGAACGCGATCAGCCCACGCAGCACGTCCTGCAACGGAACGTATTCGCCAAACGGCACCAGCTTCTGCTTGAGATAAGTGCCGTCGCCTTCACCGAGGACGGTGATGCCGTTGAAGAAGCGCTTCTCGTGGTGGACTTCCTGGCGGATCGGTACGCCGGTAATCAGTGCAGATTTACGCTCGGCGGCGAAATTCCCCATCATATTCAGGTAGCCCTCGGCGGACTCCTTGAGCACCGGGACGGCCGTTTCCGGCCAGATCAGCAAGTCGACCCGTTTGGAGCTGAAACTCATGTCGCGGTACAGCGCCAGCTGCGCGTTGAGCTGCGCCGGGTCCCACTTCATGCTTTGTTCGATATTGCCCTGAAGGGCGGCGACGCTCAGCGCCGGGCCCGCCGGGCTGGTCCAAGCGTGTTCTTTCAGCGCCATGCCGGCCACCCAGGGGCCGACCAGCAGAAACACGCCTACTGCAATGAAACCTTTACGGCCCGTGCGCACCAGGCGCATTGCGTTGTAGATCAGCGCAGCCGTCAGGGCCAGGGTGAAGGAAATCAGCCACATCCCGCCGACGGGGGCGAGCCCCGCCAACGGGCCATCGAGCTGGCTGTAACCGGAGTAGAGCCACGGAAAACCGGTGAGGAACCAGCCGCGAAAGGCTTCCTGGCCGACCCACAGCGCGGCAAACGCCAAGGCATCCGCCAGCGGCGCTTCGTTGCGACGCAGCCAGCGCGCCCAGATCCAGGCGGGCAGGGCGAAGAACCAGGCAATCGCCGCCGTGAAAATCAGCATCAGGAAGCCGGCCAGCAGCACCGAAGCACCGCCGAAGTGGTGAATGCTGTAATAGATCCAGCTGGTGCCGGCGCCAAACAGGCCGAAACCGAAACACCAGCCACGGCCCAAGGCCTGACGGGGACTCAGTTCGCGCAAACCGGCATAGAAGAAGCCGACCGCCAGCAACGCCAACGGCCAGATATCGAACGGCGCCAGGGCCAGGGTGGTGAGTGCACCGGCCGCCACGGCCAGCAGGTTACCGGGCCAGCCGGGGCGGGTTACGCGGAGCATGTCAATCCTTAACGGGCAATGGGCGTCAGGCGAAGCAAGTGAATCCGACGGCTGTCGGCGTTCAGGATGCGGAAGCGGTAAGGGCCGATTTCAGTGATTTCGTTGCGTTTTGGCAAGTGCCCGAACGCGCTCATCACCAGGCCGCCAACGGTGTCGAACTCGTCGTTGGAGAATTCGCTGTCGAAGAACTCGTTGAAGTTCTCGATCGGTGTCAGGGCCTTGATCAGGAAGTCACCGCTTGGAAGAGGCTTGATGTAGCTGTCTTCTTCGACGTCGTGCTCGTCTTCGATGTCGCCGACGATCTGTTCCAGCACGTCTTCGATGGTCACCAGACCCGCCACGCCGCCGTATTCGTCAATGACGATGGCCATGTGGTTGTGGTTGGCGCGGAATTCACGCAGCAGCACGTTCAGACGCTTGGACTCGGGCACGAAGGTGGCCGGGCGCAGCAGATCCTTGATGTTGAAGCTGTCGCCATTCTCCTTGAGGATCAATGGCAGCAAGTCCTTGGCCAGCAACACGCCCATCACGTCATCGTGGCTTTCGCCGATGACCGGGTAGCGGGAGTGGGCCGAGTCGACCACGGCAGGCAGGAACTCGCGAGGTGTCTGGGTCGCCTTGATGCTGATCATCTGCGAGCGCGGGACCATGATGTCCCGTACTTGCAGGTCAGCCACCTGGATGGCGCCTTCGACGATGGCCAGGGCTTCGCTGTCCAACAGTTTGTTCTGGTGTGCGTCGCGCAGCAGCTCCAGCAGCTCCTGGCGGTTCTTCGGCTCGTGGGCAAAAGCCTGGGTGAGCTTACCCAGCCAAGACTTTTGCCCGTTGCTCGATCGATCTTCGCTCATAGCGATTACTCTGAATCCTTTGTTGTCACGGTAGGGGTTGTGTCTGTTTCGTCGTCTGCATAAGGGTCGGGGTAGCCCAACTCGGCAAGCAACGTTCGTTCCAGTGCTTCCATTTCTTCGGCTTCGTCGTCATCTATATGGTCGTAACCCAGCAGATGCAAACAACCGTGAATCACCAGATGCGCCCAATGGGCCTTTAGTTCCTTGCCTTGCTCGGCGGCTTCGCGCTCGACCACCGCCACGCAGATCACCAGATCGCCCAGCAGCGGAATGTCGAGAAACTCGTCAGGCACATCGGCAGGAAACGACAGGACATTGGTGGCGTAATCCTTCTGCCGCCAGGTGTGGTTCAGCTCGCGACCTTCCTCTTCATCGACCAAACGAATGGTCATTTCAGAGTCGGCGGTGCGCTGGCGCAGGGCCAGTTCGCACCATTGGCGGAACTCGGCTTCGCTCGGGGCAGGCGCTGGGGTAGCCAGTTGCAGATCAAGCTCAAGCATCGCGGCGACTGTCCTTTGGCGTTTCGTCTGCCACGCGATTCTCGAAGCGCTCATAGGCTTCGACGATGCGCTGCACCAGAGGATGGCGCACAACGTCCTTGGGCATGAAATGGGTGAAGCTGATGCCCGGCACGTCTTTGAGCACTTCGATCACATGGTGCAGCCCGGACTTGGTGCCTTTCGGCAGGTCGACCTGGGTGATGTCACCGGTGATGACGGCCGTGGAGCCGAAGCCGATACGGGTCAGGAACATCTTCATCTGTTCGACGGTAGTGTTCTGGCTCTCGTCGAGGATGATGAAACTGTTGTTCAGCGTGCGACCGCGCATGTAGGCCAGTGGCGCAACTTCGATCACCTGGCGTTCGATCAACTTGGCGACGTGTTCGAAGCCGAGCATCTCGTAGAGTGCGTCGTAGAGCGGGCGCAGGTACGGGTCGATCTTCTGCGACAGGTCGCCAGGCAGGAAGCCGAGCTTTTCGCCCGCTTCAACTGCAGGACGCACCAGCAGGATGCGACGAATCTGCTCGCGTTCCAGCGCGTCTACCGCGCAGGCAACGGCCAGATAGGTCTTGCCGGTACCGGCCGGGCCGATGCCGAAATTGATGTCGTTACCGAGGATTTCCTTCACGTAGCGCAGTTGATTCAAGCCGCGAGGGCGAATCATGCCTTTCTTGGTGCGCAGGGCGACGGAAGGTTCGGACGGGGAGACGTTGTCCAGCTCTTCGACGGCCGACTCCTGCAGGAACAGGTGAACCATGTCCGGCGACAGCTCGGTACCTTTGGTTTCCCGGTACAGACGGCGCAGGAGGTTTTCCGCGGAGGTGGTGTGTTTGGGCTCGCCGATCAGCTCGAACTGGTTTCCGCGATTGCGGATCTCGATGGTCAGGCGCTGTTCGATCAAGCGCAGATGCTCGTCGAATTGCCCGCACAGATTGGCGAAGCGACGGGCCTCAAAGGGCTCGAGGATAAAACGATGTGGTTCTATGGGTGCGTTCAAGGTCGTATTTAGCCGCCCTGGGGCAATTAAGATGAAATCAAGGATAACGCCAGTGGGCTGGGTGCGAAAGCTCTTAAATAATCCAGCGCCAAACACCGTCCCTGTAGGAGCGAAGCTTGCTCGCGAAGGCGGAATTTCAGACGACTCATGCTGTGAGTGTCAGTCCGCCTTCGCGGGCAAGCCTCGCTCCTACAAGTCATGCGGTGTTACTGGATCAGCGAGCCCCGCAGCGAGTGCGGCTGCGCGGCGTCGATGTGCACGTCGGCGAACTGGCCGATCAAGGTCGGATTGTCGCAGCGGAAGTTGACGATACGGTTATTCTCGGTCCGGCCTTGCAGCTCGCCGGGGTCTTTTTTCGAATAATCGGTGACCAGGATCCGCTGGATCGAGCCGACCATTTGTCGGCTGATCTCGAAACCTTGCTGGTTCAAGCGATGTTGCAGCGCGTTCAGCCGTTCTTTTTTCAGTTCTTCCGGCGTTTCATCGGCCAGATCCGCAGCCGGGGTGCCCGGGCGCTGGCTGTAGACGAACGAGTAGGAGAAGTCGAAACCGACGTCTTCGATCAGCTTCATGGTCTGTTCGAAGTCTTTCTCGGTCTCGCCCGGGAAGCCGACGATGAAGTCCGAACTGATGCAGATCCCTGGGACAGCAGCACGCAGCTTGCGCAGTTTGGATTTGTATTCCAGCGCGGTGTGGTTGCGTTTCATCGCCGAGAGAATGCGGTCCGAACCCGATTGCACTGGCAAGTGCAGGTGTTTCACCAGTTCCGGCACGTCGGCGTGGGCCTGAATCAGGCTGTCGGAGAACTCCAGCGGGTGCGAGGTGGTGTAGCGAATCCGATCGATGCCATCGACGGCGGCCACCACGCGGATCAGCTCGGCGAGATCGGCCAGGCGTCCGTCGTGGGTGGTCCCGCGATAGCCGTTGACGTTCTGCCCCAGCAACGTCACTTCGCGCACGCCGTTTTCGGCCAGATGGATGATCTCGGCAATCACATCGTCGAACGGACGGCTGACTTCTTCACCGCGGGTATAAGGCACCACGCAGAACGTGCAGTACTTGCTGCACCCTTCCATGACCGACACATAAGCGCTCGGGCCATCGATACGTGGCTCGGGCAAATGGTCGAATTTTTCGATTTCCGGGAACGAGACGTCGACTTGCGGCAGCTTGGTGGCGCGGGCGGCGTCGATCATTTCCGGGAGGCGGTGCAGGGTTTGCGGGCCGAAGACCACGTCGACATACGGTGCGCGATCGCGGATGGCGGCGCCTTCCTGGCTGGCTACGCAACCGCCGACGGCAATCACCATGTCCGGGTTGGCCAGTTTCAGTTCGCGCCAGCGGCCCAGTTGGGAATACACCCGGTCCTGGGCGCGTTCGCGGATCGAGCAGGTATTGAGCAGGATCACGTCGGCATCTTCAGCTCGAGCGGTGACTTCCAGGGCCTGATGTTCGCCCAGCAGATCGACCATGCGCGAGCTGTCGTACTCGTTCATCTGGCAACCGTGGGTTTCGATGTAAAGCTTCTTGGCCATGGATACAGTCATCACGTGATTCAAAGAACCGCGCATTATAGGGAACATGTCTCTAGGTTCCTACCGCTGTGCGTCCGGCGGCTATGCTATAGTTCGCGCCCTCATTTTTATCCCCCGATGTGTTGCCCGCCCGCCATGACCAAACGTGAAGCCCCAATCTACAAGGTGATTTTCCTCAACCAGGGCCAGGTGTACGAAATGTATGCCAAGCAGATCTATCAAAGTGATCTGTGGGGCTTTCTGGAAGTGGAAGAGTTCGTCTTTGGCGAGCGCACGCAAGTGGTCGTCGACCCGAGCGAAGAGAAGTTGAAAGCTCAATTTGAAGGCGTTGTGCGCAGTTTCGTGCCGATGCATTCGATTGTGCGCATCGACGAAGTGGAACGCCTCGGCACACCGAAAATCAGCGAAGCCCGCGGTGCGGTCGGCAATGTCATGCCGTTTCCGATGCCGATGCCTGAGAAGTAAGCAGATTCAGACTGATCGTTCCCACGCTCTGCGTGGGAATGCCGCCTTCGACGCTCTGCGTCGGTGACGCGGAGCGTCACGGGATGAATTCCCACGCAGAGCGTGGGAACTATCGGATCGGGCTAATCAGGGCAGTGGCGAAAACGGCGTACGCCCGTCGGCGCTCTGCAATTCCATCAAATATTTACGGAAGATTTGCCCCAGCACCTGGGTAGCGACTTCCAGATCTTCGCGCGGCATCTTCTCGGCGACTTCATCCGCCGTGTCCAACGCATCTTCAGCGCCGTTGACCGCGGCCATTTTCAGCACGATATACGCCTGAACGTTATTGGCCGGCACGCCTTCGCCGTGAAAGAACATGGTGCCGAGTTTGAATTGCGCCTGGGCGTGGCCTTGCAGCGAAGCCTTTTCGAAATAGCCCAGGGCTTTATTGAGGTCGCGCGGGGTGTTTTTGCCGTCGTAGTAGAACTCACCCAACTCGTATTGCGCTTGTGCATCCCCTTCATCCGACGCTTTCTGACAGGCAGCGAGCGCTTGCGTCAGATCTTGCGGCTGAGTATTGAGGGTGCAGCGACCCATCGCTGGGATTAACAACGAGTTGCCGCCTGCTTGTGCGAGCGCGAGCAGGGGCTGAAGGAGCAACAGGCAGCCCAGTGCAAGGGCGCGGCCGGTGCGGTTCATGGGAATCGACTTACCTCTGAAGGGCGCGCGGACCCATCGAGGGGATCCAATAAGCGCGCATTATGAAATAAGCAGGGCCAACCTTACAAAGTCTTTACTCGTTTTTCTGCTGCGCGGGGAAAATATCGCCCCATTTACGAGGGATTATTGGCAAAAGCACAGGAATAAGGGGGGAATCCAGGTGAAAGCTGACGCTGGCAGTCGCCAACGTCAGCGGCACAACGTTTATCTCAATGCAGCAAATGCACGCTCGGCGGCATCCAGCGTCAGTTTCAACTCGGTTTCGCCATGAGCGATCGAGGTGAAGCCGGCTTCGAAAGCGCTCGGCGCCAGGTACACGCCACCTTCGAGCATCAAGTGGAAGAAGCGACCGAACAATGCTGCGTCACTGGCCATCACATCATCGAAGGTCACGATGTCGTCGGCACCGCTGAAGTACAGACCAAACATACCGCCGGCCTGCGTGGTCACGAACGGAATGCCCGCGGCATCGGCACGCTGTTGCAGGCCATCGAGCAAGCGGCTGGTGTAGTCGCTCAGCTCGTCGTGGAAACCGGGACGGCTGATCAGGCGCAGAGTGGTCAGACCTGCCGCCATCGCCAGCGGGTTACCCGACAAGGTGCCAGCCTGATACACCGGGCCCAGTGGCGCGATGTGCGACATGATTTCGCGCTTGCCGCCGAAGCAGCCGACCGGCATGCCGCCACCGATGATCTTGCCGAAGGTGCTCAGATCCGGCGTCACGCCGAAGTGCGCTTGTGCGCCGCCGAGGGCAACACGGAAACCGGTCATCACTTCGTCGAAAATCAGCACCACGCCGTGCTTGTCGCACAGGGTCCGCAGGCCTTCGAGGAAACCTGGCGCCGGTGGAACGCAGTTCATGTTGCCGGCCACCGGCTCGACGATGATGCAGGCCACGTCCTGGCCGACATCGGCGAGCATTGCTTCGACCGCGTCGATGTCATTGAACGGCAGAGTCAGGGTGTGCTTGGCGAAATCCGCCGGTACGCCGGCCGAGCTCGGCACGCCTTGGGTCAACGCGCCGGAACCGGCCTTGACCAGCAGGCTGTCGGAGTGACCGTGGTAGCAGCCTTCAAACTTGATGATGCTGTCGCGGCCGGTGAAACCACGGGCCAGACGGATGGCGCTCATGGTCGCTTCGGTGCCGGAGCTGACCATGCGCACCATTTCCATCGACGGCACGATCGAGCAGACCAGGTCGGCCATCTCGGTTTCCATCGCGGTCGGGGCGCCGTAGGACAAGCCGTGCTCCAGTTGTTTACGCACCGCGTCCAGCACGTCCGGATGGCTGTGGCCGAGAATCATCGGGCCCCAGGAACCGACGTAGTCAACATAACGCTTGTCGTCTTCGTCGGTGACGTAGGCGCCTTCGGCGTGTTTGAAGAACAAAGGTGTACCGCCCACGCTTTTGAACGCGCGAACCGGCGAGTTCACGCCACCGGGGATGTGTTTCTGGGCATTGGCAAACAGGGTTTCGGAACGAGACATGATCGGGCTCTCAAATCAGATTTTCAGTAATTCATTAAAGGCGCGGGCACGGCGCGTCACTTCAGCGGTGCTCTCGGCGCCAAACAGACCATGCACCACCGCCAGCAGATCGACCCCGTGGGCCACCAGCGGCGCGGCGTTGTCCAGGGTGATGCCGCCAATCGCGCAGATCGGCAGGTGCAGTTTGCTGCGGGCCTGGTCGAGCAGTTCAAGGCTGCACGTCGGTGCGCCGGGTTTGGTGTTGGAATTGAAGAAGCGACCGAAGGCGACATAGCTCGCGCCTTCCTTGGCCGCTTGTTCGGCGAGTTCGAGTTGCGCGTGGCAGGTTGAACCGATGATCGCCTGACGACCGAGCAGCGCACGGGCCGGTGTCAGCGGGCCATCGGTCTGGCCCAGGTGCACGCCGACGTTCAGGCGAGCGGCCAGTTCGGCGTCGTCGTTGATGATCAGATGAGTCTTGTAGCGGTCGCACAGATCGCGCAGGGCTTCGGCCTCGCGCAACCGTCGGGCCTCGTCGCTGCTCTTGTCGCGGTATTGCAGCAAGGTGACGCCGCCTTCCAGCGCCGCCTCCACGTACGAGAGAAATTTACCGGCCAGCAACTGGCTGTCGGTAATGGCGTACAGGCCACGTAGTTTCATCGGACAAGCCTCACCGCAGTGCGAATAGAAGTTTACGAACAGAAATCCAGCGGCAGGCGACGCGGCACGAACTGGCCTTTGCCCAGTTGCTCCGCGTCACGCAGGGTACGCCAAGTGTAGTTAAGCGCGGTCTGTACGGCGCTGGCGAGGTTTTCACCCTGGGCCAGGCGTCCGGCCAGGGCGCTGGCCAGGGTGCAACCGGAACCGTGATAACTGCCGGGCAAGCGTTGGCAGGTAAAGGTTTCGCGGTGGCCATCGCGGCTGTACAGGCGATTGTGGATTTCGTGTTCGTCGCCATGACCGCCGGTGATCAGCAGGTGTTTGACGAACGGCAGGAGTTTTTCAGCGCACTCGTCCGCGGTGCCTTCGGGCAATTCGGCGAGGATGCGGGCTTCGGGAAGGTTGGGGGTGGCGATGATGGACAGGGGCAGCAGGCGTTCGCGCATGGCGTAGCCGACTTCATCCTTGCCCAGTCGTCCGCCGCCGCCGGCACGCAGCACCGGGTCGCAGACCACCGGCAAATGCGGGTGCGCCGAGAGCAGTTCGACGACGGTGTCGACCATCTCCAGGGAACCGAGCATGCCCAGTTTCACGGCGGCGACTTCGGAATCGTTGAGTACGGCATTGGCCTGGGCCAGCACCCACTCGCGGTCGAGCACGCGAAAGTCAGTGACGTTGACCGTGTCTTGCACGGTCAGGGCGGTGACGGCCGGGGCCGCATGACAACCCTGGGCGAGCAGGGCTTCGATATCTGCCTGCAAGCCGGCGCCACCACTTGGGTCGTGGCCGGAGAGACAGAGGACAACGGGGCGAGAGCTGTAGATATTCATGGTGCGCGAGCTTACCACCAAACATCGATTTTCGGGTGCAGTGGTCAGCGGGTCTGCCGATACATTGTGGCGAGGGGGCTTGCCCCCGTTCGGCTGCGCAGCAGTCGTGAAACCTAGCGATGCAGTGTTCACGACCGAATGCAGAGGGGGGCGCTCCGCACCCCAGCGGGGCGATGCGGCGATCCGACAAGCCCCCTTGCCACAGGGGTTCGGTATTGCCATGAGTTGAGCGTTTAAACAGATCTACCTTAATAATGCCGCTGGAACGCCCGTGCTAGAGCCTTTGCAGGAAAAATTTCAATGGTGCTCAATGGCCATCAACGGCTATGCTAGAGTGGATCCAAACCAATAACAGGTAATACCGGTTTTACGTCTACTCAAAGGGAATGAGGGGCTTCCTGAGATAACCGGACAGGCCACGCTGGGGCTTAAATGCGCTATTTGATGATGTTGCTGTTGTGCTTGCCCCTCATGGCGAGCGCCGTCGAGTTCGATGAATTCACCCAGAGCCTTCCCTTGGGCCGAACCCTGCAGGTGTACGAAGACGCGGGCGGTCAGGCGACTATCGCCGATGTCCGTGCGCAAGCCGCGGCCGGAAACTTCAAAGCCCACGATAAAGCCACCCTCAACGCCGGTTATTCACGTTCGGTGTTCTGGCTGAAAATCGATCTGCATTACCGCCCGACCAACCCGGCGGCGCAACGGACCTGGCTGCTGGAACTGGCCTATCCGCCCCTCGATCACCTCGATCTCTACTTGCCCGAGGCGGGCGGTGACTTCCGATTGGCCCGGCAAACAGGCGATGCGTTGCCGTTCGCCAGTCGCGAGCTCCGCCAGAACAACTACCTGTTCGATCTGAACTTCACCCCTGACCAGGCGCAGACCGTGTACCTGCGCCTGCAAAGCCAAGGGTCGATCCAGGCGCCCGTCACCTTGTGGTCGAGCACCGCTTACCTCGAAGAACAGCCGGTTCGCCTTTATGTGCTGGGGCTGATTTATGGGGTGTTGTTGGGGATGCTGGTCTACAACTTGTTCATCTACCTCAGCGTGCGCGACACCAGTTACCTCTATTACATTTTCTACATCGCCTCGTTCGGCCTGTATCAACTGTCGGTGAACGGCGCAGCCGTGGAGTATTTCTGGCCGGACAACCCGTGGTGGGCCAACGCCGCGACGCCGTTCTTCATCGGTTGCGCTGGACTGTTCGGCAGCCAGTTCGCCCGCAGCTTCCTGCAGACGGCCAGCCACAGTCGCTGGCTCGACCGTTTACTGTTGGCGCTGGTGGCGTTCAGTGCGGTGGTTGTCGGGTTGTCGTTGATGGCCAGCTACGCCCTGGCCTTGCGTCTGGCGACAGCCTTGGCGCTGGTCTTCACCGTGGTGATCTTCATCGCTGGGCTGTGCGCCTGGCTGCGTGGCCTGCGGGTGGCGCGGTATTTCATCATTGCCTGGTCGGCTTTCCTGCTCGGTGGCATCGTCAACACCATGATGGTGTTGGGTTACCTGCCGAACGTGTTCCTGACCATGTATTCCAGCCAGATCGGTTCGGCCATTGAAGTGGCGTTGCTGTCCCTGGCCCTGGCCGACCGCATCAATGCCATGCGCGAGCAGCAGGCGCAGACGCTGTTCGATGCCGGTCAGAAGCTCGAAGTGCTGAACCAGCAACTGGCCCACAGTAACAAGCTCAAGGACGAATTCCTCGCCACCCTGACCCACGAACTGCGCACGCCCATGAACGGTGTGATCGGTTCGCTTGAATTGATGCAGACCATCGAGATGGACCCGGAACTGGAGCAATACCAGCAAACCGCCGCCGGTTCCGCGCGGGACATGATGCGCATGGTCAACGGCATCCTGACCCTGACGGAATTGCAGGCCGGCAAGCTCAAGGTCAGCCCGGCAACGTTCAGCCTGCGCGGCGTCGTCGAGACCTTGCGCGTCCAGTTCGAAGGCAATGCTTCAAGCAAGTCTCTGGATTTCAAAGTGGAAGTGACGCCGGGTTTGCCGGATCGCTTGAACGGCGACAGCGCCAAGCTGGCGCAATGCCTGGAATGCTTGTTGGACAACGCCATCAAATTTACCCGGGTCGGCGGGTTGGCCCTGCGCGTGACGGGCAAACCGGTGGAAAGCGGTCGGGTGTCGTTGTCGTTTGCGGTGATCGACACCGGTATCGGCTTCACCGATCTGGGAGAGGCGACGATGTATCAGCGCTTCTTCCAGCTCGACGGCTCGATGACCCGTGAATACGGTGGCCTGGGCGTAGGGCTGGCGATCTGCCGGCAACTGGTCGAATTGCTCGGCGGGCGCCTGACCCATCGATCCGAGCCCGGCAGCGGTAGCCGTTTCCAGTTGGATGTCGAGTTCGAACTGACCGTGGTCGAGCGTCCGGCAGTGCCCTTGATGACACGCGAGTTTGCGCGTCTTCGATTGCCCCAGGACTGCACGGTGCTGCTGGTGGATGACAACAGCATCAATCAATTGGTGATGCGTGGCATGTTGCTCAAGCTCGGGTTCCGGGTGCGCGCTACCGACGGCGGCGCTGCCGCGCTTGATCTCCTGCAGCGTGAAACCTTCGATGCGGTGCTGCTCGATTGTCAGTTGCCGACGCTGGATGGCACCGCCCTTTGTTGCCAGATCCGCGCCTTGCCGGGCTGTGCCGACTTGCCGGTGTTTGTGATTGCCGTGAGCGCCGATCGGGAGCGCTGCCCGACTGGAGCCTTGATCGATTACCTGAGCAAACCGGTGAAATTCGAGGATCTGCAAGCGGCGCTCTATCGGCGGGTGCTCTGTCCGGGGCAAGGCGAAAGCGCCGACATTTAGGCGGGTATGACACTTTGTTCGGTCAAGGGGCGGTGCTTAACTGAAGTCCTTGGCTGACCAAAGGAGCCCCGTCATGAACCTGCATCAGTTCGCCGAAACCCACGAAGTCACCAACCAGCCACCGTCGCTGGACGGCACTAACCTCTATCGCATCGATCTGCCTTTACAGGAGTGGTCGCGGCGTTTCGGGGCCGGTTGGGCCGAGTCGCGGATCGACGCGTATGGCGCACTGGCCGGCGGGCCGCTGATGGAAGCAGGGTTCCTGGCCAATCAGAACAAACCGGTGTTCGTCAGCCATGACCGTTACGGCCATCGCATCGACCTGGTGGAATTTCACCCGGCGTATCACGAGTTGATGCGCACGGCGGTCGAACACGGTTTGAGCTCGTTGCCTTGGGCTCATCCGCAGTCCGGCGCCCATGTGGCTCGCGCGTCCATGACGTATTTGCACAGTCAGGCCGAAGCCGGCAGTGGTTGCCCGCTGACCATGACGTTCGCCAGCGTCCCGGCGATGCGCCTGCAACCGGATCTGGCCAAGCAGTGGCTGCCGAAAATCCTCTCGACCGAATACGACCCACGCAATGTCGGCATAGCGCACAAGGCCGGTGTCACCATTGGCATGGCGATGACCGAGAAACAGGGCGGCACCGACGTGAGGGCCAACACCACCAAGGCCTACCCGGTTGGCGCCAGCGGCCCGGGCCAGGCCTATGAGTTGGTGGGTCACAAGTGGTTCTGTTCCGCGCCGATGTGTGATGCCTTCCTGACGTTGGCGCAGACCGACAAGGGTTTGACCTGTTTTCTGTTGCCACGGCATCGCCCGGACGACA
Organism: Pseudomonas sp. NPDC099000; assembly: GCF_044759925.1. NCBI lineage: Bacteria > Pseudomonadati > Pseudomonadota > Gammaproteobacteria > Pseudomonadales > Pseudomonadaceae > Pseudomonas > Pseudomonas sp. NPDC099000. Next base: position 87,538 of record NZ_JBIWAF010000010.1, on the reverse strand, counting down.
CACGCAATCAGTTCTACATCCAGCGCCTGAAGAACAAACTCGGCAACAGCTCCAACGCGTCCAGCGAGGTGGAATTTCGCGGTGCATTGGCGTGGATGGTCGGCGAAGAAGGGCGCGGTGTTCCAACCATCATCGAGATGGTCGCGATGACCCGCTTCGATTGCATGGTCGGTTCCAGCTCGCTGATGCGTCAGGCGCTGACCCAGGCCAGCCATCACTGCGCTCATCGCATGGTCGGCGGCAAGTTGCTCAGCGAACAGCCGTTGATGCAGAACGTACTTGCCGATCTGGCGCTGGAAAGCGAAGCGGCCCTGGCCTTGAGCCTGCGCATGGGCAAGGCGCTGGATCATCTGGATGACAGCCATGAAGCCAAATTCGCCCGACTGGTGACGGCGGTGGGCAAGTACTGGATCTGCAAGCGCGCCCCCGCAATGATCAACGAAGCCGCCGAATGCATGGGCGGCGCGGGCTATGTCGAGGAAAGCATCCTCCCGCGCCTGTACCGTGAGGCGCCGGTCAATTCGACGTGGGAAGGTTCCGGCAACGTGCAATGTCTGGACGTATTGCGCGCATTGTCGAAGGAACCGGGCGTGCTCGATGTATTGTTCAGCGAATTGGGCGATGGTCACGGCGATAAGCGCCTGGCTGCGCACATCAGCCAGTTGCAGACGGCGTTCAAGGACACCAGCGACATTCAATACCGCGCGCGGCAGCTGACTGAAGACATCGCGTTGGGACTTCAGGCCAAGTTATTGCTGGAGGCCGGCAACTCGGCGGTCAGCGATGCCTTTATCGCCAGCCGCCTCGGTTCGGCCGGTCGGGTGTATGGCGCGTTGCCGCGTGGGCTGGATGTTGAAGCGATCGTCGCCCGCTCGACTCCACAAGGATTCTGACCACGATGGCATGAACCACACAGAACCCCTGTAGGAGTGAGCCTGCTCGCGATAGCGTTGGCACATCCAACATCTATGTGACTGACAAGCCGTTATCGCGAGCAGGCTCACTCCTACAGGGGCTATCAGTGACATATAGCCAACACGCCACTGTTCCCGTGAAGCGACGATGCAGGCAAGATGAAGCTCTGCAAGTCAGAACACAGGATGCTGATCGTGACCGAAGCTTTTATTGTCGTTCAAACCGCCGAGCAAGCCGTGGACCGGCTTGCGCTCTTGCACAATCGTGCAACCACCGCGCTGAACCAGGCGCTCAAGCGTTATCTCAAGGACCGAGTCGAACCGGACGCTGAACAGCGTGCGATGTTTCGTTATCCCGAACTGCGTCTGACCTACCACTGCCAGGGCGAAGTCCCACAGACTACTCGCGCCTACGCCAAGGTTCAGTTGCCAGGGACCTACAGCGTCACCGTCACTCATCCGGCGGCCTTCCGTAAATACTTGCTGGAACAACTGGTGCCGTTGATGCACGACTTCACCGTCACGGTGGAAGTCGGCATCAGCCAGCAAAACATTCCTTATCCGTACGTGGTCGAGCAGGGCGATGAGCTGGCCGGTTCCGGCGTCACCGCTGCCACGCTGGCGCGGGTGTTCCCGAGTACCGACCTGTCCGCTGCCACCGACGGCATTGCCGATGGTCTGTACGATTGGGAAAACACCGACCCCCTGCCCCTGGCCCTGTTCGATGCTGCACGGGTGGATTTCTCCCTGCGCCGTCTGGTGCATTACACCGGCAGCGACTGGCGTCATGTGCAGCCATGGATTCTGCTGACCAACTACCACCGCTACGTTGACCAGTTCATCGTCCATGGCCTGGAACAGTTGCGCAGCGATCCGCGTTTCGTGCGCATGGTCCTGCCGGGCAACGTGATCATCGAAAAGAGCATGGACCACGGCGAAGCCTCGGCGATTGCCGCCGGTGTGGTCTGGCACCGCTATCAGATGCCGGCCTATCACCTGATTGCCAGCGATGGCCATGGCGTGACATTGGTGAATATCGGCGTCGGCCCTTCCAACGCCAAGAACATCACCGACCATTTGGCAGTGCTGCGTCCACATTGCTGGCTGATGATTGGTCACTGTGGCGGTCTGCGTCAGTCGCAGACCATTGGCGACTACGTGCTGGCTCACGCTTATATGCGTCGTGACGGGATTCTCGATCGGGTGGTGCCGCCGAATATTCCGATTCCAGCCCTGGCCGAAGTGCAGATGGCGTTGCAGCAAGCGGCCGCCAACATCACCGGCGAGAAAGGCGACGAACTGAAGAAACGCCTGCGCACCGGCACCGTGCTGACCTACGACGACCGTAACTGGGAATTGCGCTGGGCTCAGGAGCGTCCGCTGATCAACCTGTCTCGCGCCGTGGCGGTGGACATGGAAAGCGGCACCATCGCGGCCCAGGGCTATCGCTTGCGGGTGCCCTATGGCACGTTGCTCTGCGTCTCGGACAAACCGCTGCACAGCGAAATCAAGCTGCCAGGTTCGGCCAACGCCTTCTATGAGCGCGCGGTCAGCCAGCACTTGAAGATCGGCATCGAGGCGGTGGATCTATTGCGCACCGAACTCAACTCGCTGCATTCGCGCAAACTGCGTAGCTTCGACGAGCCGCCGTTCCGCTGATTGCGAGATGGTCATTTAACGGTCAGGGCACTAGCATTGGCAGCCCTGACCGTTAGATGTTCCTTTTCCCATGTCTCGTCCCCAACGTCCCGTTTCCCGCCGCCCTGGCGCAAAGCCAACGCCATCCTCCTCAGCCCCGCGCCGTGTCGCCAAAGCACCGCCGGCCGAGCCGAAGCTGATCCTGTTCAACAAACCGTTCGATGTGCTGACGCAGTTCAGCGACGGCGAAGGGCGGGCGACGCTCAAGGATTACATCGAGATTCCCGGGATTTACCCGGCAGGACGGCTGGACCGTGATAGCGAAGGTTTGCTGCTGCTGACCAACGATGGCCAGCTGCAAGCGCGGATCGCCGACCCGAAATACAAGCTGGCCAAGACTTATTGGGTGCAAGTGGAGGGCGAACCGAGCGCCGAGCAGTTGCAGCGCTTGCGTGACGGCGTCGAACTCAACGACGGCATGACCTTGCCTGCCGAGGCGCGGCAACTGGATGAACCCGAGTTGTGGCCACGCAATCCCCCGGTGCGCTTTCGCAAAAGTGTGCCAACCAGCTGGCTGGAATTGGTGATTCGCGAGGGGCGCAACCGTCAGGTACGGCGCATGACCGCGGCGGTCGGCTTGCCGACGTTGCGCCTGGTGCGGGTCAAAATCGGCGACTGGTCGATCGAAGGGCTTGATCAGGGCCAGTGGAAGGAAGTGCCGGCGCGTTTATAACGAGCCGGATTCGATCAGGCCGATCACCACGCTTTTGATCACGAACGCGGCCACGCCCAGGCCGAGTACGGAAAACAGAATGAACGAGCCAAAGCGCCCGGCCTTGGACTTCTTCGCCAGGTCCCAAACGATGAAACCCATGAAAATGATCAGGATGCTGACCAGGCCGGTCATCATCCACTCTTCGAATACTGCAGGATCCATCGAACATCTCCAGCGCGGACGGGGCTAAAAGGCGCTGGAGTATACGGCATGGGGGAGTGGTCGAGGATTGACCTGCGGCAGTGTGTCGCAGCTATTCGTCGCCCTGATAGTGATCGTTCCCACGCTCTGCGTGGGAATGCATCCTGTGACGCTCTGCGTCACGATCCACAGCGGACGCGGAGCGTCCATGGCGGCATTCCCACGCAGAGCGTGGGAACGATCAGCGCGGGGAATGGTTCAGCCGCGCAGATGAGTAAGCGGCAACTCAGTGCTGTTCAACACCTGATTCAACACAAAACTCGACCGCACGCTCGTCACCCCTTCAATCCGGGTCAAATGCCCCAGCAACAATTTCTGGTAGTGGTCCATGTCCGGCACCACAACCTTGAGCTGATAATCCGCATCCATCCCCGTGACCAAACTGCATTCCAGCACCTGCGGCAACGTGCGGATCGCGGCTTCAAAGTTCTCGAAACGCTCCGGCGTATGTCGGTCCATGCCGATCAGCACGTAAGCCGTGAGGCTCAAACCGAGCATCTTGCGGTCCAGCAACGCCACCTGGCGGGTGATGTAGCCGTCGTCTTCCAGTTGCTTGACCCGGCGCGAGCAAGGCGAAGGCGACAGGCCGATGCGTTCGGCCAGCTCCTGGTTGGAGATGCGCGCGTCGCGCTGCAATTCCGCCAAAATGCTCAAGTCGTATCGGTCGAGTTTGCTCATCAATCAGGCCTTTGTCATAACTATTGCGGCAGATTATCTATCCAGGGTTAAAAATTGCGCAAGTGATGTTTAATTGAGCAATCTTCGCAATCCTCTGCCGGCGCCTGCGGCCTATTCTTATCACCAGAATCACTGCTCGGACAAACAGTCCACAGCCGCTCGCCCAATCAGGCCAGCGGCGGCCGCCACCCCCACCGGGGATGTGCCGGCCCCCGAGCTACACACTGTCCAGAAGACGGCGTGAGGTGAGCCGACGTCATAAGCGTCGAGCACGGACGAAGTTCTCAAAGGGAGGCCGACGGGTCTCCCTTTTCTTTTGCCTGGAATTTGAGGACTGCCCTCAATAAATAAGTTGCGCGACTGATAACCTGTTGCAGAACCGCCCTGTACTTTCCCAGTCTTACGTACAGGCCCTAACCCGCAGTGAGGAAAAGCATGAAGTCGCGCATCTGGCGTTTGGCCGGTGTTGGTTTGCTGTGTGTCAGTGTCACTGCGCAATCGCTGGCCGATGATCAGCAAAACCGTGGCCCCGATGACGGGCAGCGTGGATCGGACGGCCATCAGGGCAACAATCAGGGGCATGGCGGCAATAATCAGCCGCGCCCGCAGAACAACGACATCATTCGTGGCGACAACAGCCGCCAGTTCGAGCACAACGGCCAGAATCAGAACAACGGCCAGTGGCAGAACCGTCAGCCGCCCAACTACAACAATCCGGTTCGATCACCGCCACCGCCACCTCAGCTGCCGGCCAATGACCTGCCGATTCAGGGGCGGCCTGACACCGTGCGCCAGACCCAGCAGCCACAGCGTGGTTACTATCAGGACAATCCACAGCGCAACAATTACAACCAGCATTGGCAGAACAATGGCCCGCGTCCCGATGATCGCCGTTGGGCGGGTCGTCCGGATGGGCACGGTAATGGCTGGGGCCCCGGCCCGCAATATCGCCCGGGTCATGTGATCGACCGCTTCCCGGACCGTGACTACCGCGTGCCTTATGGCGGTCGGGATTATTTCTATTCCGGCGGCTACTGGTATCGCCCGCAAGGCCCGCGTTATGTGGTGGTTCAACCGCCTCGCGGGATTCGAGTCAGCTACTTGCCTGACTACGCGCGTGAGGTGTGGATCGGCGGGGCGCTGCTGTTCCTGGCGGCCGGTTCCTATTACGCCTATCAGGAAAACACCCAGGATTACGTGGTGGTCGAGCCGCCGGTGCAAGCGCAGCCGCAGCCGGTCAGTAATAGCTACGACGTGGAGGCGTATCCGGCCAACGGTCAGTCGCCGGAACAGGTCAATCAGGACGGTTTCGAGTGTTATCAATACGCGGTGCAGCAAAGTGGCTTCAATCCACGGACGGCCACCTACCAGCCAGACCCGTCGGTGGTACAAGCCTACCGTCAGGCCCAGGGCAGTTGCCTGAGCAGTCGCGGTTATCAGGTTTCCTTCTGAGTCCTGGCGGCCAGCACGACTTCCTGCGGGTCGGCGTGCACCAACACTTCGGCTCGCGGGTAGGCGGCGTGAATCGCATCGGCGGCCTGATCGCTGATGCCGTGAGCGACTGACAGGGTCAGGTCCCCCGGTAATTCCAGGTGCAATTGCACGAACCACTGGTTGCCGGAAATCCGCGTGCGCAGGTCATGCGCGCCCAAAACACCCGGGACGCCGCAGGCCAGTTCGAGCATGTGCTGGCTCACATCCGGCGGCAGTTCTTCATCCATCAGCACCGTAAAACTTTCCCGGGCGATCTGAATGGCGCTCCAGAAAATATACCCGGCGATTCCAAGGCCGAACCAAGGGTCGACCTGATGCCAGCCAAACCCGGCCAACACCAGCGCCACCAGAATGCTGCCATTGAGCAGCATGTCCGAGCGGTAGTGCAGGGCGTCGGCGCGCACCGCGTTGGAACCGGTGGCCTTGACCACCCGATGTTGCAACATCAGCAACGCCAGGGTCAGCGCCAGGGAAAACACAATCACCCCGATGCTGATCCACGGCGCGCCCACCGGTTCCGGATGTTTCAGCCGCTCGATCGCCTGCAAGGCAATCAGCACCGCACTGCCGCCAATGAACAGCGCTTGAGCCATGCCCGCCAGCGACTCGGCCTTGCCATGCCCGTAACGGTGATCGTCATCGGCCGGGCGCAAGGCGTAATGCACCGCCAGCAAATTAAGCAAGGAGGTGACGCCGTCGAGCGCCGAGTCGGTCAACCCGGCGAGCATGCTCACCGAACCGCTCAGCCACCAGGCGATGGCTTTGGCGACGATCAGCGTACACGCCACCGCCACCGAGGCACGGGTCGCCAGCCGCAGCAGGCGGGCGTGTTCGGAGCTGGAAATCATAGGGGTGGCCGTTCCTTTACGTGCACGGATTACGCGGCGGGTTGCAGGCCGAACATGGCCAGTTGCTGAGCGCTGCCCTTTTGCTGGATCAGGCGTGGGTCGTCCAGCGGGAAGCTGCGGCCCAGCTCGGTTTCGAGAATGGTCTGCAGCTTGTGGTTATCGACCTTGCCGTCAGCACCGATCGCTTCCTTGAGTTTTTCCGGGGCGACCTGGGCCGTGTGGCCAGGCTCGAAGTAAATCGCCCCGGTGGCGAAGTCGACGGCAAACGCGATCAGGCCGGGGATGATGTAGAACAGCAGGCCCACGGCATCCAGCGCTGCAATGGCCGGGTCGATCTTGCCGTCAATTTGCCCCCGACGATCAGGGTAGAAAATAGATCCGCAAGCGGTCACCTGGGTGAGCAGGGTGGCGACCAAAACACCGCCAATCAGGCGAAAGGGAACACGCATAGGAAATCTCCTGGGTCATCTGGTAAACGAAGGGGCGTCTATATGAATTAGGACTGTGATTAACGCCAAGCAGTTCGCCGTTATACTCGCGGCTCTGTTTTGGAGCCAGCATGATTTCTCTGCCGATTGATGAAGTTTTACCCGCGCTGCGTGAAGCCTTGGCGACACGCCGCGAAGCTGTGCTCGAAGTACACTGATCCTGTAGGCTTGTAACGCAATTATTGAACAGTAACATTCGTACTGTTACTGTGCCTTAAACGTGTTATCAGGCGCCGAAGTATGAAGACCAGCAGGCAAGACGTTCAAGATTACTTCGAATCGATTTTCGGGACTAAACCCGAGATCAAGCGCTGGGGGAAAACCAAGGGTTTGCCCTTTTACCTCTTGGACGAATACGCCTTCGACATCGTGACGCTCTACGACCGGCAATGCCTCGTATTGCTTGCTCACGAGCCTTTCGAAAACGTTGCGACGATCCGCAAGCACATCGAAGTTCTGCAAAAAATGGTGGATCATCCGATCCTCTATGCGACCGGTGCACTCAAATCATATGAACGAAAACGCCTCATCGAGTCTGAGGTGCAGTTTGTAGTGCCCGGCAATCAACTCTTCGCTCCACAGCTTGGAATGGATCTGCGAGAGTTTTTTCGCAGCAGGCAAGTCGATAAACAAGTCATGGGCCCGGCGAGCCAGGCATTGCTTATCGCGGCCATCACTCAAGGGTGGGACAAGGGTTTTACCTTTCGAGGTGGAGACCTGGTGGGGGGCGAGGTGTACTCGAAAATGACAATGTCCAGAGCGATGAAAGAGTTTCAATCGTTTGGATTGATAGAGCCCGCCTCGAATGACAAACCACCTCGCTGGCGCTTTGTAGCGGCGCCTGAAGTTATCTGGAAAAAGGCCCTTCCAGCGTTGCAAAACCCGGTGAAACGGGTGACGTACTCTGATTGGTCCCCTTTGGTGCAGAGAGCGGCTGGTCTGTCTGCGCTCAGCAAAACGTCGATGCTCGGGGAGCCCCCGATACCGATCATCGCGTTTTCCAAAGAGGAGTGGGACGTGGAGGTCAGGGAAGCTGGCCGCAAAGAAGTCGGTCGATTTGATGACCCCGCGTTTGAGGTCGAAATCTGGAGTTACTCTCCGGATCACATTCTTGGCAAAACCTGTGTTCCAGTGTCGGGAGAAAGTGTGGACCCCCTGTCTCTCTACCTCAGCTTAAGGGATGACGTTGATGACAGAGTCCAGATCAGCCTGGATGAAATGATGGGGAAGATCGAATGGTAAAAGGACTGGATACCTTTCGCGGAGCCTTCGCCGGCTATGTGGATCGTTATGTACTCATCGGCGGTGTCGCAGCCAGCCTGACCCTTGAAGACGCGGGCATCACGTTCCGGGCAACCCGGGATCTGGATATCGTCCTGATCATCGAAGCTTTGGATTACGTGTTCGGTAGCGAGTTCTGGGAGTTCGTAAAGCGCGGCGGTTACACGGAGCGTCACGAGCTTGATGGGCCGACCAGGCGCTATAGATTTGGTAACCCCACAGATGAAAGCTATCCCGTGCTTCTAGAGTTGTTCTCACGGGTTCCTCAAGGTTTATTGCTGCCAGAAGGCGCTCATCTGACACCTGTCCCTGTAGACGGTGAAGTTTCCGATCTGTCTGCGATTCTGCTCGACGAGGATTACTACATGTTCATAGTCGAAGGTCGCAACGACACTGCAGACCTTTCCTATATCGGAGTCGATCGACTGATCCCGCTTAAAGCACAGGCATGGACCAACCTCAGTCGCCCTGAGTGCACGGAGCCGAATGCTGGCCGCAAGAGCAGCAAACACCTGAAGGACATTGTTGTGCTGTCCCGCCTTCTTTCTGCGGATTCGGCGTTTGATCTGCCCGAAAGCATCGCAGAGGATTTGCGGCAGTTTCTGGACGTCATGCCCTCACTGGATGTGGACATGAAAGCCATCGGACTTCGCGGAGTGACTATGGTTGAAGTCGCGGAGCGCGTAAGGACAGCTTTCAAAATCTAGATTCTGATCGTCCGGTTGCAGTGGGCTGGAAGCTTCGCCGTTATACTTCCCGGCTTGTCTGGGAGCCAGCATGATTTCTTTGCCGATTGATGAAGTTTTACCCGCCCTGCGTGAAGCCTTGGCTACACGCCACGAAGCCGTGCTCGAAGCACCGCCGGGGGCCGGTAAGACCACCCGTGTTCCGCTGGCCTTGCTCAACGAGCCATGGCTGGCCGGGCAGACCATTCTGATGCTTGAACCGCGGCGTTTGGCGGCGCGGGCGGCGGCGGAGCGTCTGGCCAGTGAGCTGGGCGAGAAGGTCGGTGAAACGGTCGGTTACCGCATTCGGCTGGACAGCAAAGTAGGCCCCAAGACCCGTATCGAAGTGGTCACCGAGGGCATTCTCACCCGACGCTTGCAGGATGACCCTGCACTCGAAGGTGTTGGCCTGCTGATCTTCGACGAATTCCACGAGCGTAGCCTCGACGCAGACCTGGCATTGGCCCTGAGCCTGAATGGCCGGGAGCTGTTTCGTGACGATCAGCCGCTGAAAATCTTGTTGATGTCTGCAACGCTCGAAGGCGAACGCTTGGCCGGGTTGCTCGATGATGCGCCGATCCTGCGCAGTGAAGGCCGCATGTACCCGGTGGCGATGCGCTGGGGCCGGCCGTTCCAGCCCGGTGAATTCATCGAGCCGCGTCTGGTGCAGACGATTCTCGAAGCCTTGAATGATGAGACCGGCAGCGTGCTGGTGTTTCTGCCGGGGCAGGCAGAAATTCGTCGCGTGCATCAGCAATTGGCTGATGCGTTGGGCGAGAGCCCCCAGGTTCTGCTCTGCCCGTTGCACGGTGAACTGGACCTCGTCGCCCAACGCGCGGCGATCGATCCGGCCCCGGCGGGCAAGCGCAAAGTGGTACTGGCGACTAACATCGCCGAGACCAGCCTGACCATCGACGGCGTGCGTGTGGTGATCGATGCCGGGTTGGCGCGGGTGCCGCGTTTCGATCCCGGCAGCGGCATGACCCGGCTCGACACCCAGCGTATTTCCAAGGCCAGCGCCACCCAACGCGCCGGCCGGGCCGGGCGCCTGGAACCGGGCGTGTGTTATCGGTTGTGGTCGCAGGATCAGCACGAGCAACTGGCGGCCTATGCCAGCGCGGAGATTCTCTCGGCCGACCTCGCCGGTCTGGCCTTGCAGCTCGGGCGCTGGGGCATGACCCCGACGCAATTGGTGTGGCTCGACGTACCGCCCGCCGCCGCTTATGCACAGGCTCAGGACCTGCTTGATCGGCTGGGCGCATTGGATGGCGAAGCGCTGACCCGTCACGGTCAGGCCATGGCCGAACTGCCGGCGCATCCGCGCATCGCGCATTTGTTGTTGCGCGGTCAGGCGCTCGGTTTAGCCGACATGGCTTGCGATGTCGCGGCATTGCTCGGTGAACGGGACATTTTGCGTGGCGCCGGAGCGGATTTGCACAGCCGATTGGTGCTTTTGTCCGGCGAAGAGCGCGCGGCTCGCGGTGCTCAGGGGGGTGTGCAACGCGCCCGGCAACTGGCGCGGCAGTATCGTGGTTACCTGCGCGGCAAAGCGTCGGAGCCGGTCAGCGATCCGGATCATCCGCGCTGGCTCGGCGCGCTGCTCGCGTTGGCCTATCCCGACCGCGTCGCCCAGCAACGTCGGGCCGGTGGCGCGGAATATCGCTTGGCGAACGGCCGTGCGGCGTTGTTCGCTGAAGCGGACAGTTTGATGAAGCAAGCGTGGTTGGTGATTGCGGATCTGGGCAGTCGTCAGGGGCAACGCGAGGAACGGATTTATCTGGCGGCGGATTTTGATCCGGCGTTGTTCGATTCGGTGCTGGCCGAGCAAGTGCGCGTGGTCGATCAACTGGATTGGGATGAGCGCGAAGGCGTATTGCGCGCCGAACGTCAGCGCAAGGTCGGTGAATTGATCCTCAGCCGCGAACCGCTGACTGGCCTCGACGAAACCGCTCGCAGCCAGGCGCTGGTGAATCTGGTACGACGCAAAGGTCTGGAACTGTTGCCGTGGACCCCGGAGTTGCGTCAGTGGCAGGCGCGGGTGGCGTTGTTGCGTCAGTTGGACCTCGGCAGTAAGGAGCAGAGTGAGTGGCCGGATGTCAGCGACGCCGCGCTACTCAAAAGCCTCGAACACTGGTTGATGCCGTACCTGGGTAAAGTCTCGCGGCTCAGCCACTTCGCCAATCTGGACCTGTCGAGCATCGTCCACAACCTGCTGCCATGGCCGCTGCCGCAACGGCTGGATGAACAGGCGCCGCATCACCTGAGCGTGCCGTCGGGTTCTTCGATTCGTCTGGATTACAGTGAGCAGCCGCCGATTCTGGCGGTGCGGTTGCAGGAGTTGTTCGGCCTGTCCGATACCCCGCGCATTGCCGGGGGCCGGCAAGTGGTAAAGCTGCATCTGCTGTCCCCGGCGCGGCGGCCGGTGCAGGTGACGCAGGATTTGGCGAACTTCTGGCGCAGCACGTATGCCGAGGTGAAGAAGGATTTGAAGGGGCGTTATCCGAAGCACTATTGGCCGGATGATCCGTTGGTGGCTGAGGCGACGGCGCGGATCAAACCGCGCAAGTAACTCCAGGGGCTGAACACAAACCCTGTGGCGAGGGGGCTTGCCCCCGTTGGGTGGCGAAGCCGCCCCAAAATCTGCAACCGAGGTGTGTCAGTTACACCGCATGCACTGGTTTTACGACTGCTGCGCAGCCGAACGGGGGCAAGCCCCCTCGCCACAGGATTCCACCAGGCTCAGGTTCCGGCCTTGGCCGTCAATTGTTCGCGGCAATAGTCAGCAAACAACTGCGCAGGTTTGGTCAACTGCCCGCGCTTGAGCCACGCCGCCACCAATCCTGAACCAGTGACATCCTCGACAATATCCACACACACCACTTTCTTCCCGTCGTAAGTGCATTCCGAATGCGGCCGCGTCACCAGGATCGAGAAGCCGAACCCTTGCCCGACCATCCCCCGCACCATCTCGATCGACGGTGAACTGAAAGCAATGTTCGGCGACAGGTTCAGTTCTTCGAACAGGCTGACGAAGTAGGTCCGGCTTGGTTGCACGTCCAGCAGAATCATCGGTTCCAGGCACAGGTCACGCAGCGACACTTGCTTGAGCTGGGCGAAGCGATGGTCCGCCGGCAGCAACGCATAAGGCCGTTGCGCCGGCATCAGCGGTTCGGTCTGAATGGTGGCGTCGAGCTCGTGTTCATAGAGGATCGCCAGGTCGAAAGTGCCCGACGTCAGACCTTGCACCAGCTCTTGCTGTTCGCCGTCGCGGATACGGATTTTCACCCCCGGATACAGCGCCGAGAACCCGGCAATCAACTGCGGCAGGTACAGCGGCGCGACCGTTTCGAAGCAGCCGATATCGATTTGCCCGGCCACCACGTCGTTGTCGGCGAGGGCGTTCTGTTCGAACTCCTTGGCCATGCGCAACAGTTCCTGGGCCTTGCGGTAGAAGCGTGCGCCGCTGGGGGTCAAGGACACGCCCTGGGCGTGATGACGGATCAGCAGTTGCACGCCGAAGCTGTCCTCCAGGCCTTTGATCGCCGTGGAGATCGCCGGCTGCGCGATGTACAGCTTGCGCGAGGCCTCGGCGACGCTGCCGCATTCGACGGTGGTGATGAAGTATTTCAATTGACGCAGGTTGTAGGCAGCCACGGCAAACCTCGGGGTGGATGGACTCGACATCCAGGCAATTTTTGCGCCGACTGCATCCGTTCTGACGACGGTGTTGTTGTGTTTGAACAATAACCACATACCGCACAACCGGGGAGATTGGCTGCCCAGTTTTTTCATGGTCTGCGAAGACATTTTTACTATTTTTACTGGACTCGGGCCTGGGCCACCATCCAGACACAAGAAAAGCCCTTGGAGCATCTGAACGTGTTCGAGCTTGCATATTGGCAAAACAAAGCCGCTGCGCTGCGGTTTCCCGATCTGGCCGTGATCGACGGCAAACCCCGTTCCGCGCAGTCGGGGCAGACCTTCACGGCGATCAACCCCGCCACGGGTCAGCGCCTGGCTGACGTGGCCGCTTGCGGTGCTGAAGAGGTGGACGCGGCGGTAAGCAATGCGCGGGGAGTGTTCGAGGCCGGAACCTGGTCGGCGCGTTCGCCGGGTGAACGCAAGCAAGTATTGCTGCGTCTGGCGGATCTGATCATGACCCACCGCGAAGAACTGGCGCTGCTCGACTCGCTGAACATGGGCAAGCCGGTGATGGATGCCTACAACATCGACGTGCCGGGCGCGGCCGGGGTGTTTCGCTGGTACGCCGAAAGCCTCGACAAACTCTACGACCAGATTGCCCCGAGTGCGCAGAACGTATTGGCGACTATCACCCGCGAAGCGCTGGGTGTGGTCGCCGCCGTGGTGCCGTGGAATTTCCCGCTGGACATGGCCGCGTGGAAACTCGCGCCAGCCTTGGCCGCAGGCAATTCGGTGATCCTCAAACCCGCCGAGCAATCACCGTTTTCCGCCCTGCGGCTGGCTGAACTGGCGCTGGAGGCCGGCCTGCCGCCCGGCGTGCTGAACGTGCTGCCGGGCCTCGGCGAGCAGACCGGCAAAGCCCTCGGTTTGCACCCGGACGTCGATTGCCTGGTGTTCACCGGCTCCACGGAAGTGGGCAAATATTTTATGCAGTACTCCGCGCAATCGAACCTGAAACAGGTGTGGCTCGAGTGCGGCGGCAAGAGCGCCAATCTGGTGTTCGCCGATTGCCAGGACCTGGACCTGGCCGCCGAGAAAGCCGCGTTCGGGATCTTCTTCAATCAGGGCGAAGTTTGCTCGGCCAATTCGCGTTTGCTGGTGCAGCGTTCGATCCATGACGAATTCGTGGAACGCCTCAAGACACAAGCCGAGCGCTGGCAACCGGGTGATCCGCTGGACCCGTCGAGCCGCGCCGGGGCGATTGTCGACAGCCGCCAGACCGCGCGCATCATGAAGTTCATCCAGCAGTCCGAACGCCTGGGCGCGACCAAGGTGTGTGGCGGTCGACAGTCGATTTTCAACGGTTCCGACAACTTCATTCAGCCGACGATATTTACCGGCGTGAGCCCGGACATGCCGCTGTTTCGCGAGGAAGTGTTCGGCCCGGTGCTGGCGGTCACGGCGTTCGATGACGAGGCCCACGCCTTGCAACTGGCCAACGACAGCGTCTACGGATTGGCCGCCTCGCTGTGGACCGACGACCTCAACCGCGCCCACCGCGTGGCGCGACAATTGCGAGCGGGCACGGTGTCGGTCAACAGCGTCGATGCGCTGGACGTGACCGTGCCTTTCGGCGGCGGCAAACAATCCGGTTTCGGCCGCGACCTGTCGCTGCATTCATTCGATAAATACACCCAGTTGAAGACCACTTGGTTTCAGCTGCGCTCATAACAGCCGCTCATAACAAAACGGAGAACTGGCGATGACCACACCACGTGAAACCCGCGACTACCAGGCCGCCGACGCTGCGCACCACATCCACGCATTCGTCGATCAAAAAGCGCTCAACGATGAAGGGCCTCGGGTGATGGTCCGTGGCGAGCGCCTGCACCTGTGGGACAACGATGGTCGGCGTTACCTCGACGGCATGTCCGGGCTGTGGTGCACCAACCTCGGTTACGGGCGCAAGGACCTGGCTGCCGCCGCGACCCGGCAGCTGGAGCAGTTGCCGTACTACAACATGTTTTTCCACACCACCCACCCGCAGGTGATCGAGCTCTCGGAGCTGCTGTTCAGCCTGTTGCCGGGGCACTACAGCCACGCGATCTACACCAATTCAGGCTCCGAGGCCAACGAAGTGCTGATCCGCACCGTGCGCCGTTACTGGACGATCCTCGGCAAGCCCGAGAAGAAAATCATGATCGGTCGCTGGAACGGTTACCACGGCTCGACACTGGCGGCGACGGCGCTCGGTGGCATGAAGTTCATGCACGAAATGGGCGGCATGATTCCCGACATTGAGCACATCGACGAGCCGTACTTTTTCGCCCACGAGGGCAACCTGACCCCGGCGGAATTCGGCCTGCGGGCGGCGCAGCAACTGGAAGCGAAGATTCTCGAGCTTGGCGCGGACAAGGTCGCCGGGTTTATCGCCGAACCGTTCCAGGGCGCGGGCGGGATGATCTTCCCACCCGAAAGTTACTGGCCGGAAATTCAGCGGATTTGCCGTAAATACGACGTGCTGTTGTGCGCCGATGAAGTGATCGGTGGCTTCGGTCGCACCGGCGAATGGTTCGCCCACGAGCACTTCGGTTTCGAGCCAGACACGCTGTCGATCGCCAAGGGTTTGACCTCGGGTTACATCCCCATGGGCGGTCTGATTCTGTCGAAGAAAATGGCTCAGGTACTGGTGGAGCAGGGCGGGGTGTTTGCCCACGGTTTGACCTACTCCGGGCACCCGGTGGCGGCGGCGGTGGCCATCGCCAACCTCACGGCGTTGCGCGATGAAGGCGTGGTAACGCGGGTCAAGGATGACATCGGGCCGTACCTGCAACAGTGCTTGCGCGAGGTGTTCGGCAATCACCCGTTGGTGGGCGATATTCAGGGTGTCGGCATGGTGGCGGCGCTGCAATTGGCTGAAGACAAAACCAGTCGCAAGCGCTTTGCCAATGAAAACGACATTGCCTGGCGTTGCCGCACGATCGGCTTTGAGGAAGGGGTGATCATTCGCTCGACGTTGGGGCGGATGATCATGGCGCCGGCGTTGATTGCCAGTAGGGAAGAGGTTGATGAACTCGTCGGCAAGACCTTGAAAGCGGTTGATCGTACGGCTCAGGAATACGGCCGACTTTGATCTTGTAGAGTTCTTGCTGGCCTCTTCGCGGGCAAGCCTCGCTCCTACAGGTTATGTGTCGTGCCCAATTCTGAGGCCGACATAAACCCTGTAGGAGCGAGGCTTGCCCGCGAAAGCTATTGCCGATTCAACACGCATTTCATGTTTTGCACCCACCCCGTGCACCCCCGCCAATCCCGCCCTTTTACGGCGCACGCTACCCAGTTTTTTCATCACTCCCAACGACATATTTCCTGATTTTCCTATCCCCGCCTCTGGTCCAACATCGACTTCGCCAGTCAGCCAAACGCTGCTCACCGAAAGGTCCATCAGAGACCTCAGGTGGCAGCTCTTCTCCAAGGCCGCTGGCCGTACTGCCCATGACAAAACTAAATCAACAGCTTTGGGAGTGCTCCATGATCAAGTCCTTGCTTACCCGTTTCGCACATCCACTGGCGGTCACCGCCATCGCCGCGACGGTCGCTACCAGCGCCCAGGCCGGCACCCTCTCTATCGGCCACACCACGTGGGTCGGTTACGGCACGCTCTACCTGGCTCGGGACCTGGGCTATTTCAAGGAAAACGGTTTGAACGTCGAATTGCCCGTCGTCGAAGAAGCTTCGATGTACATGGCCGCGCAAGCCTCGGGCGAATTGTCGGGCTCGGCGTCGACCATCGACGAAGTGCTCAAGTACCGTCCGCAATTCTGCTTCAAAGCGGTGGCCGCACTGGATGACAGCCATGGTGGCGACGGTGTTCTGGTCGGCAAGGACGTCAAAAGTCTGCAGGAGCTGAAAGGCAAAGCCGTGGCGGTGAACGAAGGGTCGACCTCGCAGTTCTGGCTGTCGTACCTGCTGAAAAAACACGGCATGAGCATGAGCGACATCACCGTGCAGAACATGACGGCTGACGACGCCGCCACCGCGTTCATCGCCGGTCGTGTGCCGGCGGCCGTAACGTGGGAACCGCACCTGTCGATGGTCCGCAACAAGCAGCAGGGCAAAGTGCTGATCGACAGCAGCAGTACGCCGGGAGTGATTGTCGACGTGGTCGCGCTCAACTGCACGGTCATCGAGAAACAGCCGGAAGACGTCAAGGCGTTGGTGGCCGGTCTGTACAAGGCGGTTCAGTACACCAAGGACCATCCGGAAGAAGCCTACAAAATCATGGCCAAGGGCGTTGGCGGTTACCTCGCCGATCCGAAGGAGCTGGCCGCCGCCGCGCAAGGCGTGCGCTTCTACGATCAAGCCATGAGTGAAAAACTCCTGGGCTCGCCGGGCAAACCGGGCGATAGCGCACAGCTGATCAAACTGGCGAACGAAACCGCCAGCGAATTGCAGGGCAAGCCCTACAACGTCAGCAATGACGACCTGATCGACAACCGCTTCGTCAGCCCGCTCTAGGAGGTTCGCATGTTCAAGCGCAATTCATGGCTGAGCCGCTGCATCACGCCCAAGACCGGTCTGCCCGTGCAGGTGATCTGGAGCGCGAGCGGCCTGGCCTGGGTGTTGTTGATCGGGCTGTGGGCCGGGTTGTCTTACGGCGGCGTGGTGCCGGGCATGTTCCTGCCGACACCGGGCGCGGTGGCCGAAGCCGCCGTGCGCCTGAGCCGCGACGGCACCCTTGGCCTGCATGTGTGGGCCAGTCTCGAAGTGGTGATGGTCGGTTTCATTGTCTCGTCGCTGGTGGCGGTGCCGTTGGGGTTGCTGATGGGCAGCTTCCGCATCGTTCAGGCCTTCCTTGAACCGATGGTCAATTTCATCCGTTACCTGCCGGTGACCTCGTTCGTGCCGCTGTTCATTCTGTGGATCGGCATCGGTCTGGAGCAGCGGGTGTCGGTGATCATCTTCGGCGTGTTCTTCCAGCAACTGGTAATGATCGCGGACGTGTCCAAAGGCATCTCCAAAGACCTGATCAACGCGTCTTACACCTTGGGTTCGACCCGCCGCGATGCGGTGCTGCATGTGATCGCTCCGGCATCGTTGCCGGGTGTGCTCGACACCTTGCGCGTGACCATGGGCTGGGCCTGGACCTATCTGGTGGTCGCCGAGCTGGTCGCGGCTTCCAGTGGTCTGGGTTACTTGAGCCTGAAAGCCATGCGCGGCTTTCAAGTGGATGTGATTTTCCTGGCCATCGCGATCATCGGCCTGCTAGGCCTGGTCACCGATCAACTGTTCCGTTTTCTCCGTCTGAGGATCGCCGCATGGGCTCAGTAAGCGCCGTCAACCCGCGTTTCATCACACCCACGGCCGCCCCGGTGCAGGCCGCGCCACGGCTGCAAGTGGACAAGGTCAGCCTGCGCTATCAGAAACCTGACGGCGGTATGTTCACCGCGCTGGAGCAGGTGTCGTTCGAAGTGCCGGATCAACAATTCGCCGTGCTGGTGGGGCCTTCGGGGTGCGGCAAGTCGAGTTTGCTGTACCTCACGGCGGGTCTGAATGAGCCCACGGAAGGTGAAATCTACGTCGGCGGCCAGCAAGTGCAAGGGCCGGGTGCGGATCGCGGCATGGTGTTCCAGAGCTATACGCTGTTCCCGTGGCTGACGGTGCGGCAGAACGTCGAGTTCGGCCTAAAACGGCGCGGCATGGCGGCCGCTCAGCGCAAGGAGATCGTCGATTACTACGTCAATGAAGTGGGCCTGACCGGGTTCGCCGACAACTACGCCAAGCAGTTGTCCGGCGGCATGATGCAGCGGGTGGCGATTGCCCGGGCGTTGGCCAATGACCCGCAAATCCTGCTGATGGACGAACCCTTCGGCGCGCTCGACAGCCAGACGCGCCTGCAAATGCAGCAGCTGTTGTTGCGGGTCTGGGGCAACAGCAAGAAGACCGTGTTGTTCGTGACTCACGATATCGACGAGGCGATTCTGTTGGGAGATCGGGTTTACGTGATGGGCGCCAAACCTGGGCGGATCAAGCAGATTCTGGACGTGCCGATCGAACGCCCGCGCAACCTGGACATGGTCATGGAGCGCTCGTTTATCGACATGAAGCGCAAGATCTTCGGGCTGTTGCACGATGAGCTGGAGGAGGAGCATTGATGCCGGCCTTACACCAATCCCTGTAGGAGTGAGCCTGCTCGCGATGGCGTCGTGTCAGTCGACATCAATGTAACTGGTACACCGCAATCGCGAGCAGGCTCACTCCTACAGGTTGTGCGTCGTTAGTTGGCGGGTAAAAGGAAACGGGCGACCACCGGCAAATGATCGGAGATCCGCAAGGTATCGTCCTGCCTCACCATGGCCTCGACCCGTTTGATCCGCGGGCTATAGAACAGGTAATCAACCGTCCGGTCCGGGCCGTTCAAGCCCGGGTCATTCGGGTAGTGGGTCAGCCACCGCGCCCGGTCGATCCCGCTGGCTTCGTTGTTGGTCGGGATCATCGGGTATTTGTCCCACAGCACATGCAAGGCACTGTCGACGGAGTAGGGCGTGCGTTGTTCGTCGGGCAGGCGTCGATACTGGCCCAGCGGCAACAGGTTGAAGTCGCCACCGATCAACCATGGGGTGCCACGGCTTTCAAGCTTGTCGAGCACCTTGGCCACGGCGGTCACTTGGGCTTGCAGGGTTTCATCAGGTTGGAAGACGCGGTCCAGATGGGTGTTGAGCACCGCGATCTGTCCGCCGTCACTCAACGGCAGGTAAGTCACCAGCAGGGCGTTTTTCGGTTTGAACTGACGGCTGATGATGTTGGCCGACGCGACCGGCAATTGCAGGCGTTCGGCGTGATCGATCTGGTATCGGCTGAGGGTTGCCAGTTGCCGGCCGACGCTGCCAAAGATGTGCGGCAGCGGCACAAAATCGGCTTTCCAGTCGAAGGCGTGAGCGCTGCACGGGTAAAGGTCGGCGACCCGTTCCTGGAGCAACTTGAACTGGTTCTGGTAATCGCTGGCCTTGGCGCCGTCATCCAGTTCCTGCAACAGCACAACGTCCGGTTGCTCGTCGCGAATCACCCGCGCCACCTCATCGAGGCTGAAGGCCATGTCTTCGGCGGTGGGGCTTTCGTCGTCGCCTTGCGCCAGGTCATTCCAGAACACGTAGCGCTTGCCCGCCAGGTACTGGACGTTCCAGGTCATCACTTTCAGCGCCTGGCCGGGTACCAGCGTAGGCGCCTGAGCGCTGCAGCCGACCGGTGCTGCTTCTTTGGCTCCGGGACGCCAGGTCAGGTTGTAAATCAACAAGGCAATCAGGCCCGCCGCGATCAGCAGGCCCAGCAGGGTGTAGCGCAGTAGACGGGTCATGGCTCGGCTTATAGCGTTACAAAAGATGAGCCCGAGCATAACCGAGCGCCGGGCTTAAGCCCATGGGTCAAAGCGGCCCATCAATTTTTTCAGGCGTATCGGCAATCAGCATGAACAACCGGAACAACACCACGCTGGTGAACAGTTGCAAGAAGCTGTGGGCGCTGTCGATCAGCAGCGAAATCACCGGGTTCTGCGGCTCCGGGTAAATCGCAAGGGTCGCGCCCTTGAGTACCCACAGCGGGCCCATCACACACAGGATGCACACCAGAATGCGCAGGAAATGGCCGCGGGTCAGGCGCAGGCTTTCCTTCATCGCCGCCAACGGGGCCAGGCCGCGCAGCACCAGCAGGTACTCGCCAAACGCCAGGGTCACCATCAGCCAGATGCCCGGCAGGAAATACAGCGACAGGCCGATCAGGATCAGCAAGGTATTGAGGGCGGTGAGCAGGGCGAAGCGCGGCCACAGGTAGGCCGACCTCGACAGCAATTCACGGTTGGTTGGCGATTCGCCACGGCTGCGGGCATCGAGAAACAGGATCAGTGCGGCGGTGTACAGCGGATAGACCAGCAAGCCGACCATCACGCTGATACCGGGGAAACTGTCCGGCTCGGTGGAGCGATCGACCACTTGTTGCAGCAACGCTTCGAAGATCACCAGCGGCAGGCACAACCGCACGATCTGGCCCAGATTGCGCTTGAAGAAATATAGAGAGTCACGCAGTACATCGAACGAATTCATCAGTCGGTATCGCAGGTTGGAAGCAGTGGCCCACTTTAACCGATGAAGCCCTTTGGGGCGCAAACGTAAACGTTCGGTAAAGGTCATTGAAACATCCTGTATCAGCCCCATTACTGGAGAGCACCTTATCCACAGTGGACGAGGGCGACGATATTCCCGGCAATCTACGAGGTCGCCATGAACAGCGAAGAACAAACCCTGATCGATGGACTGTTTTCCCGGCTGCAACAGGCCGAAACGGACTCAGCGCCACGCGACGCCCAGGCTGAGGCGCGGATCAAGGAGCACCTGACTCGCCAACCCGCAGCAGGCTATTTCATGACCCAGGCGATTCTGGTTCAGGAAGCGGCCATCAAAAGCCTCGACGCACAGAACAAGCAACTCGCTCAGCAGGTCCAGCAATTGCAGGCCGAACTGCAATCGACCAAGGCTCAGCCGTCGGCGCCTGCCAGCGGTGGTTTCCTGTCGAGCATCTTCGGTGGCGGTTCCCGTGATCCCGCTCCGACGCAAAGCGCGCCGTCCTCCAATGGCGGATGGCGTGAGCCGGGGCGGCCGTCGTTCAACTCGCAGCCGCCACAGCAGAACTTCGGTACTGCACCGCCGCAGCAGAATTACGCGCCGCAACAGCAAGCTTCTGCGATTGGCGGCGGCTTCCTCGGCGGTGCACTGAAAACTGCCGCCGGTGTGGCCGGTGGCGTGATGCTGGCGCAAGGCATCAGCAGCCTGTTCCACAGCAATCAGCAACCTCAGGAAATCGTCGAAGTCATCAAGGAAGAACCGGCTCAGGTCAACGATCAGAGCGGTGACAACGGCTCGGGCGACGATCAGCGTGTGGCTGACAACACCAGTGATCAGGGCGGCTTTACCGACGCCGACTACAGCGATGACAACTCATCGTTCTTCGGCGGTGACGACGATTCCTTCGTCTGATTCACCTGTGGCGAGGGCGCACGCTCCCTCGCCACATGGCCGATTATTCGCGGAACAATCCTTCAGGCTGGCATACTGGGCCACTTTTCGGGCCTGGTGCCTGACCCAGCCTGCGCGCAACTGCGCCAAAGAGGATGCACGGTGAAAAAAATCGCAGTGTTCGCCGACGTTCAAAACCTCTATTACACCGTGCGTCAGGCCTATGGTTGCCACTTCAACTACGCCGCGTTGTGGGCTGATATCAGCAAACAGGGCGAGATCGTCGAGGCTTATGCCTATGCGATCGATCGCGGCGACAGCAAACAGCAGCAATTCCAGCAGATCCTGCGCAACCTCGGCTTCATCGTGAAGCTCAAGCCCTACATCCAGCGCAGCGACGGCTCGGCCAAGGGCGACTGGGACGTGGGCATCACCCTCGACATCATGGACGCCGCCGATCATGTCGACGAAGTGGTGCTGGCCTCCGGCGACGGTGATTTCGACATGCTGCTGGAGCGCATCATCACCAAGCACGGCGTGCAGGCAGTGGCCTACGGCGTGCCGGGCCTGACGGCCAACTCGCTGATCCGAGCCGCCAGCCGCTACGTGCCAATCGAAGGCGCGTTGTTGCTCAAGAATTGATTTTTACGGAGTTGAAACAGGTTTGGAACGCATAGCAGTCATCGACTTTGAAACCACCGGGATCTCCCCGAGCAGCAGCTGCCGGGCCACGGAAATTGCCGTGGTGATCCTTGAACAGGGGCGCATCGTCGAGCGTTACCAGAGCCTGATGAACGCCGGCGTGCGCGTCCCCGCCTTCATCGAACAACTCACCGGCATCAGCAACGCCATGCTGCGCACCGCGCCCTCGGCCGAGCAGGTGATGAACGAGGTCAACGAATTCGTCGGCATCACGCCGCTGCTGGCGCACAACGCCGCGTTCGACCAGAAATTCTGGGACTTCGAACTCAGCCGCATCAAACGCACCCGCCTGCAGAATTTCGCCTGCTCGCTGCTACTCGCCCGTCGCCTGATGCCCGCCGCGCCGAACCACAAACTCGGCACCCTCACCACCTTCGCCAGCCTGCCCAACACCGGCAAGGCTCACCGGGCCATGGCCGATGCCGAGATGGCGGCCAACCTGACGGGGCATCTGCTTCAGGAGCTGCAGCAGAAGCATGGGTTGCGCGAGTTGTCGCATGATCTGCTGGTCAGTTTGCAGAAAGTGCCGGCGGCGAAGATCAACGAACACCTCAAGCGGCATCGCGGGTTCTGAAAACACCGCAAAACCCCTGTTTGATCGTTCCCACGCTCCGCGTGGGAATGCAGCCCGGGACGCTCTGCGTCCCAAGAGCGGACGCAGAGCGTCCGGTGAGGCGTTCCCACGCGGAGCGTGGGAACGATCTGATCAGACTTTGCCATTCCCTTCCAGTTGCCCCAACGGCACGCGTTTCTCTATCGCGCTCGACAGCACAATCGAGGTCTTGCTGAACCCGAACTTGGCAATACGATTGATCAACTCTTCCAGCTCCGGCATCGAGCCCACCGCCGCTTGCATGATCACGCACGGATCCCCGGTCACCCGATGGCATTCCGTCAATTGTGGGATTTTGATCAGGTCGTCGTAGGCCTTTTGATTTCCGTGCTGGTTCAGGCGCAGTTCGATGACGCACTGGATCGGCAATCCAAGCTTGGCCATGTCGACTTTCGCCTGGTAGCCGGTGATCACCCCGCAGGCTTCGAGTTTGGCCACGCGCTCGGCCACGGCCGGGGCGGACAGGTTGACCTTGCGCGCCAGGTCGGCGTAGGACGCACGACCGTTTTCCAGCAGGGCGCCGAGGAGCATGCGGTCGTATTTATCCATCGTCGTATACCTGAAAAATGACTGACTTTCGAAAGCACGGTTTATAGCGCTGATCTCCGTGTTTTGAAAAGTGTACCGGCGCTATAAACAGGTTTTGTAACTTATTTTTCGCCGTTGGCCTTTCTAAAATAGCGGTTCATATTGTCCTGCCATCGAGCTGCCCATGCCTGGCTTACGTCGTTTTCCCTTACCGTTGATCGCCGCCTTTTTTGCGTTGTACGTGATTTGGGGCTCGACTTACCTGGTGATCCGTATCGGCGTGGAGTACTGGCCGCCCTTGCTGCTCGCCGGTATTCGTTTCGTGATCGCCGGGACGCTGATGTACGCGTTCCTGCGTTGGCGCGGGGCGCCGGCACCGACCTGGACGCAGTGGAAAGCCGCGGGGATCATTGGGATCTTGCTGCTGACGTGCGGTAACGGCGCGGTCAGCGTGGCTGAACACACGGGGGTCGCGTCCGGGGTTGCTGCGCTCGCGGTGGCGACGGTGCCGCTGTTTACCTTGCTCTGCGGTTATTTCTGGGGCGCGCGTAATACCCGTCTCGAATGGGCCGGGATTGTGCTCGGGCTGATCGGCATTGCCATGCTCAACCTTGGTTCCAACTTGCAATCGAGCCCGCTGGGTGCCGTGTTGCTGATATTCGCGGCAGCGTCCTGGGCCTTCGGTTCGGTCTGGAGCAAACACTTGCCGCTGCCCCAGGGCGCCATGGCCAGTGCCGTGGAAATGCTGGTGGGTGGCGTGGTGTTGCTGATCGGCAGTGCGCTGAGTGGCGAGCATCTGCAAGCCATGCCGCCGATCGAAGGCTGGGCGGCCCTGGCCTATCTGACCTTCTTCGGTTCGATCATCGCTTTCAACGCTTATATGTATCTGTTGAAAAACGTGCGGCCGGCGGCGGCCACCAGCTATGCCTACGTCAACCCGGCGGTCGCGGTGTTGCTGGGGATCGTGTTTGTCGGCGAGACCATCGGGATCGAAGAAGCGCTGGCCATGTTGGTGATTATCAGCGCCGTGGTGTTGATCGGTCTGCCGCAGTGGCGCCGGGCTCCGGAAAGACCGGCTGCCGTGGTGCAGACAGAATCGAGCGTGAATTAGGGTAAACTGCGCGCCATTGCATCTTGTTTTGCACACTTGTTTTGAAAAACCCGCGCTGAATTTTCCTACGGTAATCCCATGACTTTCGCCACCCTTGGCCTGATCGAACCCTTGCTGCGCTCTCTCGAGACGCTCGGCTACCAGACCCCGACGCCGGTTCAGGCGCAAGCCATTCCGGCGGTGCTGGCCGGTCGCGACCTGATGGCCGCCGCCCAGACCGGGACTGGCAAGACCGCCGGCTTCGCGCTGCCGCTCCTGCAATTGCTGGCCATGGAAGGGCCGAAAGTGGCGTCTAACTCGGTGCGCGCACTGATCCTGGTGCCGACCCGCGAATTGGCCGAACAGGTTCACGAAGCCGTGCGTCAGTACGCCGAGAATCTGCCGTTGAGCACTTACGCGGTGTACGGCGGCGTCAGCATCAACCCGCAAATGATGAAACTGCGCAAAGGTGTTGACGTGCTGGTGGCAACGCCGGGTCGTTTGCTCGACCTGTATCGCCAGAAGGCCCTCAAGTTCAATCAGCTGCAAACCCTGATTCTGGACGAAGCGGATCGCATGCTTGATCTGGGTTTCTCCGAGGAACTGGGGAATATCTACCGCGTGCTGCCGAAGCAACGTCAGACGCTGCTGTTCTCCGCGACTTTCTCCGACGCGATCCGCTTGCTGGCCGGGCAAATGCTCAACGATCCGCTGAGCATCGAAGTCAGCCCGCGCAACGTCGCCGCCAACACCGTTAAACAGTGGGTGGTGACGGTGGACAAGAAGCGCAAGCCGGAGCTGTTCATACACCTGCTGCGCAAGGGCAAGTGGAAGCAGGTGCTGGTGTTCGCCAAGACCCGCAATGGCGTGGACGCGCTGGTGGAAAAACTCCAGGGTCTGGGCATCAACGCCGACGGCATCCACGGCGACAAACCGCAGGCAACCCGTCAGCGTGCGCTGGACCGGTTCAAGGCCAGTGAGGTGCAGATTCTTGTGGCCACCGACGTTGCGGCCCGTGGTCTGGACATCGAAGATCTGCCTTTGGTGGTCAACTTCGACCTGCCGATCGTGGCGGAGGATTACATCCACCGGATCGGTCGCACCGGCCGTGCGGGTGCCAGCGGGCAGGCCATTTCGCTGGTTTGCGCCGATGAAGTGAATCTGCTGTCGGCCATCGAGACGTTGACCCGTCAGACATTGCCTCGGCAGATGGAACATGACTTCGAGCCTGAGCACCGGGTGCCGGATACCGATGCCAGCGGTCAGGTGGTGAAGAAGCCGAAAAAACCGAAGAAGCCGAAGACCTCCGGTGGCGGTAAACGCAACCTGGGTAAGTGGGTGGAGAGCGGTGATGCTTCGGCGCCGGAGCCTTCGATCAAGCCTGTGCGAAAGGTGCCGGTGTTTAATACTGGACCGCGTAAGCGTAAGCCTTGATCGCGTAAAGATCGTTCCCACGCTCTGCGTGGGAACGCCTCTTGTGACGCTCCGCGTCACGCTGGACGCAGAGCGTCCATGGCTGCATTCCCACGCGGAGCGTCGGAACGATCAGTGTCGGTGTTTCAACCACTCCACCATCCCCAACCCCGCCGCGCGCCCACTGGCGAAACACGCGGTCAGCAGATAGCCGCCCGTCGGCGCTTCCCAATCGAGCATTTCCCCCGCGCAGAACACGCCGGGCAGTTGCTTGAGCATCAAACGCTCATCCATCGATTCGAACATCACGCCGCCCGCGCTGCTGATGGCCTCGTCCAGTGGGCGGGTTTTCACCAGTGTCAGAGGCAACGCCTTGATCGCTTTGGCCAGCAGCGCCGGATCAGCGAAGCATTCCGCCGGCGTGAGTTCGCGCAACAACGCCGCTTTCACCCCATCGATCCCGAGCTGGCTGTGCAGGTGTTTGGACATGGAGCGGGAGCCACGCGGTTTGCTCAGCGCCGCCTGAACTTTATCCACAGGCCGGCCCGGCAGCAGGTCGAGGTGAATGGTCGCGGAGCCGTGCTGGTTGATGGCCTCGCGGATCGGCGCCGAGAGGGCGTAGATCAAACTGCCTTCGATCCCGGTCGCGGTGATCACGCATTCGCCCAAGCGCGGCACGTCATCATTGAGGCCGATGGCGATGTTTTTCAGCGGCGCACCGGCGAATTTGCTGACCATCAAGTCGCTCCAGGCCTGCACCTCGAAGCCGCAATTACTCGGTTGCAGAGGCATCAGTCCTACGCCGCGCTGTTCCAGTGGCAGCATCCACGCGCCGTCTGAACCGAGGCGTGACCAGCTGCCGCCGCCGAGGGCCAGCAAGGTGGCGTCGGGCTTGATGATTGTTTCGCCCTCGGGGCTGTCGATGCGCAATCCACCGCTGTCATCCCAGCCGAGCCAGCGATGGCGGGTGTGGATAACGACGCCGCTGTCTCGCAGGCGTTTGAGCCATGCACGCAACAGGGGGGCGGCTTTCATGTCTGTAGGAAAGACTCGCCCGGAGCTGCCGACAAAGGTTTCGATGCCCAGGTCATGAATCCATTGGCACAACGCATCAGCGCCGAATGAACGAAGCAGCGGTGCAATCTGCGGTGCGCGTTCGGCATAGCGCGAGAGAAACGCCGGGTAGGCTTCGGAATGGGTGATGTTCATGCCACCCACGCCGGCCAGCAGGAATTTTCGCCCCACCGAAGGCATGCCGTCGTACAGATCGACTTTGATTCCGGCCTGGCTCAGCACTTCGGCCGCCATCAAACCGGCGGGGCCGCCGCCGATGATGGCGACGTGAGGGGGGAGGGGAGTGCTGGGCTGAGTCATGATGAGCGCTGCGGTGTGGCGGAATAGCCGCGCATTCTAGCAGTACACAATAACTGTGGGAGCGGGCTTGCCCGCGATAGCGGAGTGTCAGTCACCAAAGATGTTGAATTTGCCGGCCTCTTCGCGGGCAAGCCCGCTCCCACAAGGGGCGTGTGTGGATTCGAAAGCTGGTTAAAAAACAACCACCGCTCTGTACTCTATATGCGGTCTGGCCTGCAGACCCTTTCACTCAGGTTATCCACAGGCAGTTCCACAGGCATTGTGGGTAAAGACTCACACCTCAATGACAACCTGATGACTGCCAGACCCGCTGCGCACTGTGATGCAGGATTCCGTGGCGGCGCGCCAGGGCCTTGCGATCCTTGCTGTAGCCGCCGCCAATCACCCCGACCACCGGAATATCCCGCCCCAGGCAATGGCGCATCACGCTTTCATCGCGAGCGGCAACGCCTTCGTCGGTCAGCTTCAGGTAACCGAGGGCGTCGTCCTTGTGCACGTCGACGCCGGCGTCATACAACACCAGATCCGGTTGGTAGAGCGGTAGCAAATAACTCAGCGCGTCGTCCACCACCTTCAGGTAATCGGCATCACCCATACCTTTGGGCAAGGGGATGTCCCAGTCGCTTTCAGCCTTGCGTGCAGGAAAATTCTTTTCGCAGTGCAGGGAAACGGTCACCGCGTCCGGGGTGTTGTGCAGAATCCGTGCAGTCCCGTCGCCCTGGTGCACGTCGCAATCGAAGATCAGCACCCGATTCACACGGCCGCTTTCCAGCAGGAAATGGCTGATCACCGCCAGGTCATTGAAGATGCAGAAACCCGCCGGATAGTCGTAATGCGCGTGATGGGTGCCACCGGCCAAATGACAGGCCAGCCCGTGTTCCAGCGCCTGTTCCGCCGCCAGCAACGATCCGCCGACCGCCCGCACCGTGCGCCGGGCCAGTGCTTCGCTCCAGGGCAGGCCGAGACGCCGCTGGTCTTCGCGGGACAACTCGCCGCTCATGTAACGTTCGATATAAGCAGCGTCATGCGCGAGGGAGAGAATCTCCGGGGGGCAGAGTTCCGGGCGCAGCAGGTCGGCGTCCCGGGTCAGGCCGCTGTCCACCAGGTGATCGCGCAGCAGGCGAAACTTGTCCATGGGGAAGCGGTGATCCGCCGGGAACTCGGGACTGTAGTCTTCGTGATAGATCAGCGGCAGTGACATGAGTGATTTCATGGGTGAATGAAGGACGGATCCTACCAGCGATGTAGACTTGCGGCATGGAAAGGGGAGGACACGATGGAGCCGATACTGGAACTCGAGAGCGCGCGATTGTTGTTGCGACAGTGGCGCGATGAGGATTTGCCTGAGTTTGCGGCGATGTGTGCCGATCCACAGGTCATGCGCTATTTTCCGGCACCGTTGAGTCGTCTGGAAAGTGCTTCGCTGATCGGACGGATTCGTGGGCATTTTGCCGAACATGGCTTCGGCCTCTGGGCGCTGGAGCGCAAGGACAGCGGGGCATTCATCGGTTTCACTGGCCTGGGCGTGGTCGGTTTCGATGCGCCGTTCACCCCGGCGACCGAAATCGGCTGGCGCCTGGCGCGTGAGCATTGGGGTCTGGGTTATGCCAGTGAAGCGGCGTGGACCGCTCTGCGCTGCGGGTTTGACCGGTTGGCGCTGCAAGAAATCGTGTCGTTTACCGCCAAAGACAACCTGCCTTCGGAAAAAGTCATGCAAGCGATCGGCATGCACCATGATTCAGCCGATGATTTTGAACATCCCAAGCTCGCGGCCGATCATCCCCTGCGTCACCATGTGCTGTACCGCATCACCCGTGAACAATGGCTGCAAACCTTGCATGGATAAGCAGGCACGGACGTTTACAATGGCTCCCATGGGCCCTGGCCATAAACTGAATCGACCGCCGCAGCCAAGACTGCGCGGCATGCTTTGTGTGAGGAGAGTCTGAATGAGCCAAGTGTTGGATGATCTGGTCGATTTGCTGACCCTGGAACCGATCGAAGAAAACCTGTTCCGTGGCCGTAGTCAGGACCTGGGTTTTCGTCAGTTGTTCGGCGGTCAGGTGATCGGTCAGTCGCTGTCGGCGGCGAGTCAGACGGTCGAAGAAGCGCGCCATGTGCATTCGATGCACGGCTATTTCCTGCGCCCGGGCGATTCTGCATTGCCCGTTGTGTATCAGGTTGATCGGGTGCGTGATGGCGGCAGTTTCAGTACGCGCCGGGTGACGGCGATCCAGAAGGGCAACCCGATCTTTACCTGCAGCGCCTCGTTCCAGTACGACGAAAAAGGCTTCGAGCACCAGGCCGAGATGCCGACCGTGGTCGGCCCGGAAAACCTGCCCTCGGAACTGGAGCTCACCCAGCAGCGCGCGCACTTGATTCCCGAGCACATGCGCGAAAAATTTCTATGCCCCAAACCGATCGAATTCCGACCGGTCACCGAGAAAGATCCCTACAACCCGCAGCCGTCCGATCCGGTGAAGTATGTCTGGTTTCGCGCCGACGGCGCTTTGGCCGACTCCCCGGCGCTGCACAAATACCTGCTGGCCTACGCGTCGGACTTCGGGCTGCTGACCACCTCGATGCAGCCCCACGGCAAATCGGTCTGGCAGAAAGACATGCAGGTCGCCAGCCTCGATCATGCGCTGTGGTTCCATGCGGATCTGCGCGCCGATGACTGGTTGCTGTATGCGATGGACAGTCCCTGGGCGGGCAACTCGCGCGGTTTCTCCCGCGGCAGTGTGTTCAACCGCGCCGGGCAACTGGTGGCCTCGGTGACGCAGGAAGGCTTGATCCGTCACCGCAAGGATTGGGCATGAGCCTGGCCGAAGTGCGGCATTGGGTGTTCGACATGGACGGCACCCTGACGGTGGCCGTGCATGACTTCGCGGCGATTCGCGTGGCATTGGCGATCCCGGCCGAAGACGACATCCTGACCCACCTCGCAGCGCTGCCGGCCGATGAAGCAGCAGCCAAACATGCGTGGCTGCTGGAACACGAACGTGATCTGGCGCTGGGCTCGAAAGCTGCACCGGGCGCAGTGGAGCTGGTGCGTGAATTGGCCGGGCGCGGTTATCGCTTGGGCATCCTCACGCGCAATGCCCGGGAGCTGGCGCACGTGACCCTGGAGGCAATCGGCCTGGCGGACTGCTTTGCCGTGGAGGATGTGCTGGGGCGTGATGAAGCACCGCCCAAACCGCATCCCGGTGGTTTGCTGAAGTTGGCCGAGGCCTGGAATGTGCCTGCGAGCGAGATGGTGATGGTCGGTGATTACCGCTTTGATCTGGATTGCGGTCGAGCAGCGGGGGCGCGGACGGTGTTGGTGAACTTGCCGGATAACCCTTGGCCGGAGCTGACGGATTGGCATGCGGCGGATTGTGGGGTGTTGCGGGAAATGCTCTCGGCTTGAGGGCCCCTTCGCGGGCAAGCCCGCTCCTCCAATGGTTCTCTATGGAATACAAATTTGTGTGTTCACCAAAGATCCCTGTGGGAGCGGGCTTGCCCGCGATGGCGTCAAATCAGGCAATACAAAACTCACTGACCAAACAACACTTTCTGCCCCTCCGGCGACGTCAACATCCCATCCCCGTTATGCCCGACCCCCGGCACTTCAACCAGCCGCTGATTCACCCCTTTGGGGTTGCGACGCAGCAGGTAATTGAAAAATTTCTGCCCGCGAGCCAGGCGATTCGCACCCTGGGCTTGGGCCTCGCAACCTTTGTCCAGCGCCGGATGCTG
Organism: Pseudomonas sp. NPDC099000; assembly: GCF_044759925.1. Classification (NCBI taxonomy): domain Bacteria; kingdom Pseudomonadati; phylum Pseudomonadota; class Gammaproteobacteria; order Pseudomonadales; family Pseudomonadaceae; genus Pseudomonas; species Pseudomonas sp. NPDC099000. The sequence goes on along the minus strand of NZ_JBIWAF010000010.1, from coordinate 56,394 downwards.
CGGGTCGGTGTCTTGCTGCCCAAGCAGGTAAGTCACGTCTCGTTTGACGTAGTTTCCTTCAATCTGCGGTGCCGTTTGCCCACTGGCATAAACCGGTAAATCCGTCAGCCCATATTTCCAGCGATTGAAACCGGGACACGCCGCATGGTTGAACGCCACCGGCCGCTGCTCATTGAAGTACGCATAAGAGGAAGGGTTGGCGACGACGTAGCGAAGCTTCACGCCGGCGGCCGTCAGAGCCGGTTGCTCATGCGCCAGCAGCGCATAGCGCTGAACCATCTGAGCGCCGCCGGAGTGGCCGGCGATGATGATTTGCTTCACATCCGAAAACTGCCTGCGGTCGCTGACTCTCTCGATGATTTGATCGAGGGCTGCAAAGGAACTCAGCGCAAAAGGAGCGGAGGATAAACCTCCAGCCATCCAGTCATCGCCCTGCCAGCGCAACACCGTGTCGGCCACCGGATGCTGCGCGATGTCGGTTTCGTTGAGGAATTGCGGGGCGATCACCAGGGTGCTTGCACTTTGCCCGGCCAGTTCCGCCGCGCGCTCGGCGCTCTGGCGATAGGTTTCAGCGTTGTGTAAGCGACCATGGATGATGATCAGCACGCGTTCGATTTTCGCTGGCGCCGGGCCGAGCCCGACCGCCATCTCGCCTTCTTTCAGCAACAACCGCCCAGGGCTGATCTCTTTGACGCCATGCTCCGCAGCCTGGGTGCTTGCGCAGGTGAACAACAACATCAACAACCACTTATTCATTTAAAGGTTTTTCGCCGCAAAGGTATCGCACTGGCCCACCTGGCCTTGCGCAAATCCGGTTTTGAACCAGCGCACCCTTTGCGCCGATGTGCCATGGGTAAACGAGTCCGGAACCACCCGACCCTGCCCCTGTTGTTGCAAACGGTCGTCGCCGATGGCGTTGGCCGCGTTCAAAGCTTCTTCGATGTCACCCGGTTCCAGCCAGTTCAGACGCTGCTGCGCATTGTTGGCCCAGACACCGGCCAGGCAATCGGCCTGCAATTCCTGACGCACCAGCAAGCCGGCATCACCTTCCATCTGCCGGCCTTGCTGGCGGGCTGCCTGAATCTTCGCGGAAACGCCGAGCAACGTCTGAACGTGGTGTCCGACTTCGTGAGCGATCACGTAGGCCTGAGCGAAGTCACCGGCCGCGGAAAAGCGTTGCGACATCTCCTGGAAAAACGCCATGTCCAGGTAGACCTTCTGGTCGGCCGGGCAATAGAACGGCCCGGTCGCCGACGTCGCCAGACCGCACGCCGAATTCACCCGGTTGCTGAACAGCACCAGCGTCGGGTTTTTATACTGCCGACCGGCCTGCTGGAAAATCTGGCCCCAGGTGTCTTCGGTATCGCCGAGGATCGAGCGCACGAATTCGGCGCCTTCGTCATTGGCCGGCGGCGCCTTGCGGGTCTGGTTGGTGGCCGGGGCCGATTGTTCGGTCATTTGTCCGGTCAGTTCGCCGAGGATTTGCATCGGATCCTGGCCGGTGAGCCAGCCGATCCCCACAATCAGGATGATCGCAGTCAGGCCCAGGCCTTTGCCGCCACCAAAACGCATCCCCCCGCCACCACCGCCGACATCATCACCACGGGCGTCGACCACGTTGTCGCTGCGTCGGCCTTTTTTCCATAGCATGTGGGAATCCTCTGATTGTCCGTGGTGATGAGTGTTGCTGGTGTGTGGGGGCGGCGCCAGTCCGGCTGTCCGGCTTTTCGTTCACTGGCCGGTCGACTCGCTGACTGTAGGAACATGGATCACCCATCGAATTCCGTCAGAGGACGGGTTTTTATTGAGTAAGTGAGGCGTAGTGTCTATCGAACATCGGGTTCCAGATTTCGCATTACACGGTTCGTCTTCTAGAATCAGGCAAATTGTAGGTGGAACCTCCCATGGCCGGCAGTCAGATCGAACGTGTCTTCAACGTGCTCGAAAGCCTCACCAGTGACCCTCGCGGTCTGCCGATGCAAATGCTCGCGGAGCAACTTGATATCCCTAAAAGCGCAACCCACCGTCTGCTCGCGGAGCTGATCCGGCTGGGTTATGTGCGGCAGAATCCGGAGAACCTGCGGTATCACTTGTCCACCAAACTGGTGGCGATGGGGTTTCGATATCTGTCGGGTAGCGGCGCCGATATTGTTCAGCCCGTGCTGGATCGCCTGGCCCAGGAAACCGGGGAACTGGTGCGTCTTGGGGTGATTGAAGGCGAGCGGCAGATCTGGATTGCCAAGTCGCAGGGGGCTCGTTCCGGCCTGCGTTACGACCCGGAAATGGGTCGTGATGCGCCGTTGTTCTATACCGCGTCGGGGCATGCATGGCTGGCGTGCATGAGCGATGCCGAGGCGTTGTCGCTGGTGGAGCGTCAGGGGGGCGAGCGGCCAAAAGACCTCGGTCCGAATGCTCCGCGTTCCAACATTGAACTGCTGGAACGCCTGCGTATGGCGCGGGAGCAGGGTTACGCCTGGGTCGAGGAAAGCTCGGCGGTGGGCACCTCGGCGATTGCAGCGGTGGTGCGGCACCCGAGCGAGGGGCGAGTAATCGGTGTGCTGAGCATTGCCGGGCCGAGTGCGCGGATGCCGGGGGCGCGGTTGCATGAATTGGCGCCGCTGTTGTTGAGGTATACCGAGGAACTGGCGGCGGCGAGTCTGGCGTCGGAGTTGTTCAGTTAACTCAGTCAGCACAACCCCATTGTGGGAGCGAGCTTGCTCGCGATAGCGGACATTCAAACAAGGAGATGTCGAAGCTGAGTCCCTCATCGCGAGCAAGCTCGCTCCCATATTGGATTTTTGTCGATCGCAAAACCGTGCGATGTTCGAACACTTTCGGCCTATGCTTGTGTTGGAATCTGGAACCAGGTTCTAAATTATTGGAATTCGCCGTCCGCGATACGTTTCACTTCGCAAGGGATCCCCATGACCGCCAGCACACCGCTCTCCGGCGTCAACCAACCCTTCAAAGGGATTTTGCTGATTGTCGTTGCGACTTTCCTGTTCTCCAGCCATGACGCTTTTTCGAAATACCTCTCAGGCTTCTATCCGATCGTGATGGTGGTCTGGGCCCGCTATGTGGTGCACACCTTGTTGATGGCCGGGATTTTTCTGCCGCAGTCCGGGTTGCGCGTCCTACGGACGAAGCGGCCGATGCTGCAGCTGGTGAGGGCGTTGTGCTTATTGGGCACCAGTTTGTTTTTTACCACCGGCCTCCAGTACATCCCGTTGGCCGAAGCGACGGCGGTGAACTTTCTTGCGCCGGTTCTGGTGACCGCACTGTCGGTGCCGCTGCTGGGGGAGCGCGTGACACGTGGCCAATGGATCGCGGTGATTTGCGGATTTATCGGTGTGTTGATCATCGTCCATCCCGGTGGCGATCTGTTCACGCCGGCGGTGCTGCTGCCGCTCTGTTCGGCGCTGTTTTTCTGCTTTTATCAGTTGCTCACTCGCAAGCTCAGCAACATCGACAGCCCGACCACCAGCAACTTCTTCGCCGGCTTGTGCAACACCCTGGTGATGAGCGCACTGGTGCCGTTCTTCTGGCAAGTGCCGACCCTGGGGCATGGCTTCATGATGGTGGCGCTGGGGACCTGCGGGATGACCGCGCACCTGTTTCTGACTCAGGCCTTCCGCCACGCCGCGCCCGCGTTGTTGGCACCGTTCGGTTACTGCCAGATTGTGTTTGCCGGTCTGCTGGGCTGGCTGCTGTTTTCCCACACACCGACCCTGACCACGGTGGTCGGGATCGCGGTGATTTGCTGCAGCGGATTGGCGGCGGCGTGGCAACAGAGTCGTCGGTAGGAAAATCAAAAAGGCAGGCCTGGAACCAGGCCTGCCAACGGAGGGCATTTTACTCGGTGACGGTAGGAATCTTGCGTGGTGCCATGAAGTACATCCAGATCAGGGCAATGAAGTACATCGCCGGAATCAGGGTGAACAGCACGGTGTAGTTGTTGTTGGTGACGGTCAGGATGTGGCCGACCAACTGGGTCATGAACATCCCGCCGATGGCGGCGCACATGCCGCCGAAGCCGAACACCGTACTCATCATGTGTTTAGGCGTGTAGTCCATCACCAGGCTCCAGATGTTCGCGGTCCAGGCCTGGTGCGCGCCGATGGCCAGGGAGATGGCGAACACCGCGACCCACAGGCTGCTCGAGCCCGCCGCCATGATCACGCCGACGATGCAGCAGGCGAACAGGAACATGGACAACAGTCGCGCCTTGATCGGGTTCATGCCGCGGCCGATCATGAACGAAGAGAGGATCCCGCCGCCAACGCTGCCGAAGTCGGCGGTCAGGTAGATGATGATCAGCGGGATGCCCATCTGGGTCACGTTGATCCCCAGGTTGTATTGCTGATTGAGAAACGGCGGCAGCCAGTACAGGTAGAACCAGAACACCGGCGCAGTCATGGAGTAGGCGAGGGCAAAGGCCCAGGTGCCCCGCATGCGCAGGATTTTCGAGAACGGGACGCGGGCCTGTTCCGGCTCGACTTCCTTCTGGATGTAGTCCAGTTCCGATTGTTTGACGCTCGGATGATCTTCCGGGTTGAAGTACTTCAAACCCCAGAACAGCAACCAGATTCCGCCCAGTGACGCCATGCACAGGAACGCGGCTTGCCAGCCCCACACGTGCAGGATCAGCGGCAGCAGCATCGGCGTGAACATCGCACCCACGTTGGTGCCGGCGTTGAAGATGCCGGTGGCCACGGCGCGTTCTCCGGCCGGGAACCACAAGCGCGTGGTTTTCACGCAGGCCGGATAATTGGCGGCTTCGGTCAGACCGAGAATGAATCGGCACACCATGAAGCCGACCGCCGACGTGGCCAGGCCGTGGGCGCCGGTCGCCAGGCTCCAGAGCAACACCGCGCAGAAGAACACGCGCTTCACGCCGACCCGATCGATCAACCGGCCTTGCAGCACGAAACCGATAGCGTAGCCGACCTGGAACCAGAAGTTGATGTTGGCGTAGTCCATCGCCGTCCAGCTCATTTCCTTGGCCAGGATGGGCTGCATGACGCCCAGTGCGGCACGGTCGATGTAGTTGAGCGTGGTGGCGAAAAACACCAGTGCCAGCATGCCCCAACGGGTTTTGCCGACCGCCATGGCGCCGCGAATCTTGTCGCCGACGCCGCCGATGGCAGGAGTCATGGAGGAACGCTCCACGGGAGAGCTTTGAGAAGGAGTCATGTAGGCCACCGATTATTTTTATGTGGTGTTCTGGTTCTTTGGTCACCGAGACCGGTGTTTGCGACCGGACTCAATGTGCAGTCGATGGTGGGCAGTGGACGAAAAATCGTCAATTCGCCAATCGGCATTGTGTTCGATAATCGCACGCAAAACTAACCGGGTAGTACACTTTGAATTGCTGTGTGAGTTCGCCAGGCCAATAATTCCCCCCAAGAAAAACGCGATCCCTGTAGGAGCTGTCGAAATGTGCCGAGGGGGCTTGCCCCCGTTCGGCTGCGAAGCAGTCGTAAACCCTGAGCACGCGATATACCTGTGACACCGCATCGCCAGATTTCACGGCTGCTTCGCAGCCGAACGGGGGCAAGCCCCCTCGCCACAGTGCCTCTAACAAGATTGTCTCCACACCGGGAGTCGAAATATGCAGCGTTCCATTGCCACCGTTTCCTTGAGCGGTACCCTGCCGGAAAAACTCGAAGCCATTGCCGCCGCCGGTTTCGACGGGGTGGAGATTTTCGAAAACGACCTTCTCTACTACGACGGCAGCCCGCGGGAAATCAAGCAGAGGTGCGCCGATCTCGGGATCGCGATCACGCTGTTTCAACCGTTCCGCGACTTTGAAGGCTGCCGCCGTGACCGTTTGCATCGCAACCTGGAACGGGCCGAGCGCAAGTTCGACCTGATGCAGGAGCTGGGAACCGACCTGGTGCTGGTGTGCAGTAACGCGTCCACCGATTCCATCGGTGATGAACAGATCCTTATCGATGACTTGCGCCTGCTCGCCGAACACGCCGGCGCGCGCGGGCTGCGGATCGGCTACGAAGCGCTGGCCTGGGGCCGGCATGTGAACACGTATCAACAGGTGTGGAACATCGTCCGTCAGGCCGATCATCCAAGCCTTGGCGTGTTGCTGGACAGCTTTCACACGCTGTCGCTCAAGGGCGACCCGAGTGCGATCGCCGAGATCCCAGGCGATAAAATCTTCTTCGTGCAAATGGCCGACGCGCCGATCCTGGCCATGGACGTGCTGGAGTGGAGTCGGCATTTTCGCTGCTTCCCGGGCCAGGGAGAATTCGATTTGCCGGGCTTCCTGGCTCCGATCATCAAGAGTGGCTACACCGGGCCGCTGTCGCTGGAAATCTTCAACGATGGTTTCCGCGCCGCACCGCCTCGGGCCAACGCCGCCGACGGTTTGCGGTCGTTGTTGTATCTGGAGGAGAAAACCCGTCAGCGTCTGGCACTGGAAACGACACCGGCGGCCAGCCTCGACATTCTGTTCGAGACGCCCAAGGCCAGCGAATACAACGGCATCGAGTTTCTCGAGTTCGCTGTGGACGAAAGCCTTGGCGCCAAACTCTCCCATTGGCTGCAGCGACTGGGTTTCGTCCAGGCCGGGCAACATCGCTCCAAGAGCGTGAGCCTGCTGCGTCAGGGCGATATCAACCTGATCCTCAATTCCGAGCCTTACTCGTTTGCCCACAGTTTTTTCGAAGCTCACGGTCCTTCGCTGTGTGCCACCGCCGTGCGGGTCAAGGACAGTGCCAGTGCGCTGGCTCGGGCCGTGGCCTATAAAGGCCAGCCTTATCGCGGGCTGGTCGGCCCCAATGAGCTTGAACTGGCTGCCGTGCGCGCACCGGATGGCAGCCTGATTTATCTGGTGGATCAGGACGCCGATGTCTACGGCACCGATTTCAATCTGCAACCGCCCGCCGTGACCGGTGGCGGCCTCAAGCGCATCGACCACATGGCGATGGCATTGCCGGCCGACAGCCTCGACAGTTGGGTGCTGTTCTATAAGAGCCTGCTGGATTTTGAGGCCGATGACGAAGTGGTGCTGCCCGATCCGTATGGCCTGGTGAAGAGTCGGGCGCTGCGCAGCCGGGACAGTTCGATCCGCTTGCCGCTGAATATTTCCGAAAACCGCAACACCGCGATCTCACACGCGCTGTCGAGTTATCGCGGCTCCGGCGTGCATCACATCGCATTTGACTGCGATGACATCTTTGCCGAAGTCAGTCGTGCCAAAGAGGCGGGCGTGCCGCTGCTGGATATTCCGCTCAATTACTACGATGACCTCGCAGCACGGTTCGATTTCGACGACGAATTCCTCAGTGAACTGGCGTATTTCAACGTTCTTTATGACCGTGATGCCCAGGGTGGCGAGCTGTTCCACGTTTATACCGAGCCGTTCGAAGGGCGGTTCTTCTTTGAAATCATCCAGCGCAAAAATGGCTACGCCGGTTACGGCGCGGCCAACGTAGCAGTGCGCCTGGCGGCGATGGCCAAATCCCGAAGCGGTGCCGTACGTCCGGCAAAGTTGTAGGAAAATCGTAAACACGGCGACAAACCGCTGCCGCGCGGCTTCCTTCACTGTGCGGCGCGGCCCATAATCGCCAGCCTGTGCAGTGATGGCCGTGAGCCCGCAATGACGATAACTTCAGAACTCTCCGCAGTGCCCGACGAACCGATTGCCGGGCCGCGCAAGAGTCGCAAGAACAACCCGGAAAAGACCCGCGAGAACATCCTTCAAGAGGCTATTGTCGAGTTCGTCCAGCAAGGGCTTTCCGGTGCTCGCGTCGATGCCATCGCCGAGCGCATCCACACCTCCAAACGCATGATCTATTACTACTTCGGCAGTAAGGAACAGCTCTACGTCGAGGTGCTGGAGAAACTCTACGGCGATATCCGCAACACCGAAAACCACCTGCACCTGGCCGAACTGGCGCCGGTGGAGGCGATTCGGCGGCTGGTGGAGTTCACCTTCGATCACCATGATCGCAACGTCGATTTCGTGCGCATCGTCAGCATCGAGAATATTCACAACGCTGAGTACGTGAAGCGCTCCGACGCGATCAAGGCGATGAACAACACCATCCTCGATTCACTGGGCGTGATTTTGCGTCGCGGGGCCGAAGAAGGCGTGTTCCGTTCAGGGCTGGAGCCGTTGGATGTGCATCTGCTGATCAGCTCGTTCTGTTTTTATCGCGTGTCGAACCGCCACACCTTTGGTGAGATCTTTCAGATCGACTTGCCGGACGAGAGCATCAAGCAGCGGCATCGGGAGATGATCTGCGAGTCGGTCTTGCGGTATTTGCAGGCCTGACGCCTTCGCGGGCAAGCCTCGCTCCTACAGTTCAACACAATCCTGTAGGAGCGAGGCTTGCCCGCGAAGCTTTTCAGCCATTCATGCTCTGAAAATGTTCCAACATACGTTGCACATCCGGCACCACACCACTGAACAATTCAAACGCCTTCACCGCCTGAAACACCGCCATGTTGCCGCCATCCAGCGTTCGGCAACCCAGGGCGCGAGCATTGCGTAGCAACTCGGTTTCCAGTGGAAAATAAACAATCTCCGCCACCCACAATTCACTTCTCAGCAATTCCACCGGCACCGGCATGCCCGGCAGTTTTTTCATGCCCATGGGCGTGGTGTTCACTAACCCGTTCGCCTGGCCCAACGTGCTCGGCAAATCATGCCCCGCCACGGCCCGGCCAGCGCCGAAATGTTGATTGAGATTGTCCACCAGTGCCTGCGTGCGGCTGATCTCCACGTCGAAAATACTCAACAGCTGTACGCCTTCGCTCAACAGCGCGTGGGCCACTGCCGCACCGGCGCCGCCAGCGCCCATCTGGACCACGCGCTCACGGGCAACGTCCTTCAATCCCCGGCGAAAACCCTCGGCAAAACCCAGGCAGTCGGTGTTGTGGCCTATGCGTTTACCGTCCTTCAATACAACTGTGTTCACTGCCCCGATGCCGCGAGCTTCCGGCGACAATTCGTCGAGCAGCGGGATGATCGCCTGCTTGCACGGGAAGGTGATATTCAATCCGGTGAAGTTCATGCGCTCGGCGGCCATCAGCAAGTCGGGCAGGGCGCTGCTGTCGAGTTTTAACTGATCGAGGTCGATCAAGCGATAGAGATAACGCAAACCCTGGGCATCACCTTCATGCTCGTGCAGCGACGGAGTACGGGACGCCTGGATGCCGGCGCCGATCAGCCCGGCCAGTACCGCGTTGTTCTGAGTCACGGCGTTCACCCCTTCAAGCGTTGGCTGAAATAATCCAGCGCCAGGCGATAACCGTGGCTGCCGAAACCGGCCATTACCGCAGTGGCAATGGCGGAAACAAAGGAGTGATGCCGGAAGGGCTCGCGGGCGTGAACGTTGGACAGGTGGACTTCGACCACCGGCAATTCGCTGGCGATCAAGGCATCGCGGATTGCGACTGATGTGTGTGTCCAGGCCGCCGGGTTGATGACAATCCCGGCGCATCGGCCACGGGCCGCGTGAATCCAGTCGAGTAATTCGCCTTCGTGGTTGGTCTGGCGAAATTCCACCGCCAGGCCGAATTCCTCGGCGGCGCGTCCGCACAGCGCCGAGATGTCGGCCAGGGTTTCGTGGCCGTAAGTCGCCGGTTCACGGGTGCCGAGCAGGTTCAGATTCGGGCCGTTGAGCACCAGAACGATAGGGGACATCGAAGTCTCTCCACATATTATTTTTGGAATGGGCTGGAGTGTTCAGCCTGTGGAGATAAATTGTACTAGCTGGTTAGTTCGGTCAATTGAAGAGAGGTTTCATTGAGGTTTTGTGTGCGGTGATCGGACAGTCTCAAGGCTTATCGCGGTAGATGTTCAACCAGGAAATCGATGAACGCGCGCAATCTCAGCGGCATATGACGGCTCTGCGGATAGAGCAATGTGAAGGGCCGGGAGCGTCCGGCATAAGGTTTGAGCACCTCCACCAACGAACCATTGGCCAGTTCGTTTTCGACGATGAAGCGGTAGGTTTGAAACAGTCCCGCCCCGTGTTTGGCCAGGGTCACGCCGCCGAGCACGTCGTCAGAACAACTCAGGCTGCCCTCGGCAAGAATCTCCCGCGGTGCGCCGTTGTCGTTGAACAGCCAGGCAATGCGACGACCGCTGCTGGGCAGTTCGTACTGAATGCATTCGTGCTGCGCAAGGTCGTCCAGGCTTTGCGGGACACCTGCGCGTTTCAGGTACTCGGGACTGGCAATCATCACCAGTGCAGCGTCCTCAAGGTGCCGGGCAATGAGGCCGGAATCCGGAATCGCCCGCACGCGGATCGCCATGTCATAGCCTTCGCCGACGAAATCGATGTTGCGATTGCTGATGTGCGACTCGACTTTCACGTCCGGAAAACGCGCCCGGAATGCCGGCAACAACGGCAAGATCCGGTGGTGCGCATACGTCGTGGGAATACTGATGCGCAGCGTGCCGGACGGTTGCTGTTGCTGGCCCATGACCTCACGCTGAGCCTCGACCAACTGCGCCAGGGCTTGACGACATTCCTCGTAATAGCGGCGACCGCTGTCAGTCAGCTTGACGCTGCGAGTAGTGCGCGCAAACAGCCGCACGCCCAGGCGTTCTTCCATGCGCGATACCGATCGACTCACGGCTGCCGGTGTGACCCCGGCCACCAACGCGGCCGCCGTAAAGCTGCCGGCCTCGGCCGCAAGGCAAAACAGTTCGATGCTGCCCAGCTGAAGATCGTCGAATACTCGCTGCATGATGGATGACACCGCGGATCAAATGAGGGACTGGATTTCGCCACTGTAGATGAAATCGACCCGGCGGTGCTTTACTTGACCGGCGTCTTCCTTGATAACCGGCCAGGAGCAGCATCATGCCTTTCGTCAGCGTGCGCATTACCCGTGACGGCGTCACCCGGGAGCAGAAAGCCCAGGTCATTGCCGAGATTACCGACACCTTGGAGCGAGTCCTCGGCAAGGATCCGAAATTGACCCACATCGTGATCGAAGAAGTCGACACCGATAACTGGGGTTACGCCGGCATGACCACCACCGAGTATCGAAAAAACCTGCCGGGATGATGATGCGACAAGCCCGGAGAGCCGTCCTCGCGACGGCTTTTTTGTGGGCGCGAGGATTTCTCAGACCTGAAAGTCGGCTTTTCCGGCACCGCCCTCTGTCATGAAGGCAAGGATCTGCACGTGTCCATCGCCGGGATGATTTCGGCGAGCAAGCCGTTGATGGACATGGCTGCCTCGGTCATCGCCTCGCGCAATGGTCGCCAAAGCAGCGCCGCCAAAGCAGAGGCCGCGCGGGCCAATGGCCGTAAAGGCGGGCGTCCGCGCAAGGCGGATGTCACCGATTGAGCACCCACAAAAAAGCCGTCGTGATGACGGCTGATTTGTCTAAGCGACTTACATTCAACGACGCGTCAACAACACTCCGGATTCCATGTGATGCGTCCACGGAAACTGGTCGAACATCGCGCACTGAGTGATGCGATGGGTGTCGTGCAACTGTGCGATGTTGGCCGCCAGGGTCTCCGGGTTGCAGGAGATGTAGAGGATGTTGTCGAAGCGCCGGGTCAGCTCGCAGGTGTCCGGGTCCATGCCGGCGCGAGGCGGGTCGACGAAGACGCTACCGAATTCGTAGCTCTTCAGGTCGATGCCGTGCAGGCGACGGAACGGGCGGACTTCGTTCAGGGCTTCGGTCAGCTCTTCCGCGGACAATCGCACCAGGGTGACGTTATCCACAGCGTTTTCGCTGAGGTTGCTCAACGCCGCGTTAACCGACGTCTTGCTGATTTCGGTGGCCAGCACTTTGCGCACGCGGGTCGCCAGTGGCAGGGTGAAGTTGCCGTTGCCGCAATACAGCTCCAGCAAATCGTCCGGGCGATCGCCGAGGGCGTCGTAGGCCCAGTTGAGCATCTTCTGGTTCACGGTGCCGTTGGGCTGGGTGAAGGCACCTTCGGGCTGGCGATAGCTGAACGTGCGGCCACCGACGTCCAGTTTCTCGACCACGTAATCCTGGCCAATCACTTCGCGTTTGCCTTTCGAGCGACCGATCACGCTGACGTTCAGGTCGGTGGCCAGTTTCGTCGCTGCCGCGTGCCAGTGTTCATCCAACGTACGGTGATAGCACAGCGTGATCATCGCATCGCCGGCCAGGGTGGTCAGGAACTCCACCTGAAACAGCTTGTGGCTCAGCGCCGCACTCGCCTTCCAGGCCGCCTTCAATTGCGGCATCAGCTCATTGATGCGCAGGCTGGCAATCGGAAACTCTTCGATCAGGATCGGCGTGCGTTTGTCTTCCTGGGAAAACATTGCGTAATGCCGATCGCCGCCTTCGCGCCACAGGCGGAATTCGGCACGCAGGCGGAAATTTTTCAGCGGCGAATCAAACACCGCAGGTTCCGGTGCATCGAACGGGGCCAGCAGGTCGCGCAGGCGCGTGACCTTGTCTTCGAGCTGGACGGCGTAGGCCTGGGAATCAAAAGTCATGCGTTGAACCAACCCAACTTGATCACGAACAGAATCGACAGAATCACCAGCGCCGGGTTCAGCTCACGGCCGCGGCCGGACAGCAATTTGATCGCGGTCCAGGAGATGAAACCGAAGGCGATGCCATTGGCGATGGAATACGTGAAGGGCATGGCCAGGGCGGTGATCACGACCGGTGCGGCGACGGTGATGTCGTCCCAGTCTATTTCGGCCAGGCCGGATGTCATCAACACTGCGACGAACAGCAGCGCAGGGGCGGTGGCGAATGCCGGAACGCTGGCCGCCAATGGCGAGAAGAACAGCGCCAGCAGGAACAGGATCGCCACCACGACGGCAGTCAGGCCGGTGCGGCCACCGGCACTCACGCCGGCGGCGGATTCGATGTAGCTGGTGGTGGTCGATGTACCGAGCAGCGAACCGGCCATGGCCGCGGTGCTGTCGGCGATCAGGGCGCGGCCCATTTTCGGCATGTGGCCGTCCTTGCCCATCAGGCCGGCGCGCTTGGCGACGCCGATCAGGGTGCCGGAGTTGTCGAACAGGTCAACGAACAGGAAGGCGAAGATCACGCTGACCAGACCGATGTCGAGGGCGCCTTTGATATCCAGTTGCAGGAAGGTTGGCGCCAGGGACGGCGGCATCGACATCACGCCGCCGAACGGCGTGAAGCCCAATGCGATGGACGCGATGGTCACGACCAGAATGCCGATCAGCACCGCACCGCGAATGGCGAGCGCTTCGAGGGCAACGATCAGGGCAAAACCGAGGGTCGCGAGGATCGGTGCCGGTTGTTTCAAGTCACCGAGGCCAACCATGGTCGCCGGGTTGCTGACCACAATGCCGGCGTTATGCAGGGCAATCAGCGCCAGGAACAGGCCGATACCGGCGGCAATCGCCGAACGCAGCGGCAGCGGGATGCTGTTGATGATCCATTCGCGGATGCGGAAGATCGACAGCAGGAAGAACAGCACCGCCGAGATGAACACCGCCCCCAGCGCCACTTGCCAGGTGTGGCCCATGTGCAGGACCACGGTGTAGGTAAAGAAGGCGTTCAGGCCCATGCCCGGCGCAAGCGCGATCGGGTAGTTGGCGATCAGGCCCATTACCGTGGAGCCGATTGCTGCCGCCAGACAGGTCGCGACAAACACCGCGCCCTTGTCCATGCCGGTCTCGCCGAGAATGCTCGGGTTGACGAACAGAATGTAGGCCATGGCCAAGAAGGTCGTGACGCCCGCGAGAATCTCGGTCCGCACGTTGGTGTTGTGTGCCTTGAGTTGAAACAGCCTTTCCAGCATGTCTGCTCCCCGTGGCGCGCCGGGCGCCGTGAATGTATCGACCTCAACAGCAAAGCACAGGCCGTTGATAGCGCCTGGTAATTTTCTGTGGGCCGGAAAAAGCCGCGCATCATACCAGCAGCGTGGGGCTGTGGCTGCTTATGGCTGCGATCGTCGCCGATGTTTTGTGCAAAAGCGAAGTGAGCCATACTGCGCGCTGGTTTTGGGGGGGCGATATGTATTGCATTAATAAGCGTGGGGTTATGGTGATTGGCGTTGCGATGGCGTTGTGGCTGGGGGCGCAAACCGCCTCGGCAGCGATGGCGCAGCCATTGAGCCAGGTGAAAGTGATCAAGGTCGAATCGCCGGGCTGTGGTCTTGAAAACATTGTCGAGAAACAGGAGCAGACGAGCTGCGACCACAGCGGTCCGAGCATCAAGGTCTACGTACTGGAGATTGGCTATGGCCGTGACCCGCATGTCGCGCTGGATGGTTTTGAGGTAGACGGCACCCGGACGCCGGTGTGTGCCTTTCAAACCGGTAACCTGACCGAGTGCACCCCAGGCGCGAATACCGTCGGCTATCTGTATATCTTCGATCTGAAGGGCAAGCAGAACGGGATCTTCACCTTCAGCAACACCTCGATCAACGCGCCCCGCAACACGATGTCGACACAGCTTTACATCAAGTAACGCCTGCGCTCGAACAAGGGTCAGGAAAGCTGACTACGCTTTAAAGATCATTCTGTGGACCGCGCCCATGACCTTTAGAGCTTTGATTACCCTCGCCGAGGGCATCGATGACCTGCAAACCGTGACCCTGATCGACGTGCTGCGCCGCGCCAAGGTTGAAGTGGTGGCAGCGAGCATCGAGGGCCGACGCATGATCACTTGTGCCCGCGGTACCCGCCTGACCGCCGATGCGATGCTGGTGGATTTGCTCGCCCAGCCGTTCGACCTTCTCGCATTGCCTGGAGGAGAGGTGGGCTCACAACACCTCGCCGCGCATCAACCCCTGCAACAGTTGATCAAGGACCAGGCTGCCGCCGGGCGTCTGTTCGCGGGCATCGGTGAATCCCCTGCGCTGGCGTTGCAAGCCTTTGGCGTCTTGCGTCAGCGGCGCATGACCTGCCTGCCATCGGCGAGCCATCAACTGTCGGGTTGTAATTTTATTGACCAGCCCGTGGTGGTCGACGGCAACTGCATCACCGCCCAGGGATCGGGTGCGGCACTGCAGTTTGCCCTGACGCTGGTGGAGCAACTCTGCGGTAAAGCCACGCGAGCTGCCGTGGCGGCGGAGTTGGTGGTTTGAAACATGTCAGGCGTGACTGGCAATGGGTTGGATAATCGGTTGCTCACGATGCTCCGCTTGCCAGAGATCGTAGTCGGTCTGGACGCCTAACCACATGCGCGCCTTGCCAATACCGGCGCGCTCGAGACGCACCGCCAAATCCGGACTGATTGGCGCGTGGCCATGCAGTACACGCGAAAGATGCGGACGAGCGAATCCCAGGTGACGTGCCAGCTCTGTGACACTGATGCGTAGCTCGGGCAATACATCCGTCAGAAGCGTTTCGCCAGGGTGCGGCGGGTTGTGCATGGGCATGTCCTGCCTCCTGTCAGTGGTAGTCCAGATAGTCGACCAGTTCGATATCCGATCCGATAAAACGAAAAATAACTCGCCAGTTCCCCGAAACGCTCAATGACCAATATCCGGCCAACTCACCTCGGAGTGGGTGCAGCCGCCATCCCGGCAAGTCGAGGTCGCCAGGCAGCTCTGCGCGGTCCATGAACTGGAGCATCCGAGCCAGACGCTTTGCATGGTCTGCGCGAACCCCACGAGTCGAACCGGTTTCATAGAAGCCGCGAAGGCCTTTGTGTTGAAATGATTTGATCATGGGTCGAGTGTAAGGCGATACATTACACTTTATGCACTATCTATGTACTGCACCTTGTCGGCGAATATGTGCATCGACCTGTATTTCAGCCATTTTCACGCCCATCAATTCCCTTGAACGCTCATCCCACCCCGAAGTCGTACCCCTTATGACGGCGGTTTGCCAAAACGCCGCGAACGTACGACCAACCGTGAGGTGTTTATGAGTGCGACCACTCCCGAGGCGGCGCAGCCGTCCTTCGTCCGTCATCCGTTACGCCTGACGCTCAACGGTCAGGAGCGACAGCTCGACGTCTTGCCCTGGACCTCGTTGCTGGATCTGCTGCGTGAGCAGTTGGACCTGATCGGTACAAAAAAAGGCTGCGACCACGGCCAGTGCGGCGCCTGCACGGTGTTGCTCAACGGCAAACGGGTGAACGCCTGCCTGACGCTGGCGGTGATGTGCAACGGTGCGGAGCTGATCACCATTGAGGGGTTGGCGACTGGCGACGAATTGCACCCCATGCAGCAAGCCTTCATCAAGCACGATGCCTTTCAGTGCGGCTATTGCACACCGGGGCAGATCTGCTCGGCGGTCGGTCTGGTCAATGAAGGGCGGGCGCAAACCACCGCAGATATTCAAGAACTGATGAGCGGCAACCTCTGCCGTTGCGGTGCCTACAACAATATTCGCGACGCCATCAAAGAAGTGCTTCCCGCCTGCCGCCAACCTGAGCAGGGGGGTGGCCAATGAATCCTTTCCACTACAGCAAACCCGATTCGGTACAAGCCGCCGTACATCTCGCCGGCCCGGCATCGCGTTTCATCGCCGGCGGTACGAACCTGCTGGATTTGATGAAGGAAAATGTCACCCGTCCGGAGCACTTGATCGACATTACCGGGCTGCCCTTGCGCGATGTCACTGAAACGGCCCAAGGGGGGCTGATGATCGGTGCCCTGGTGAGCAATGCCGACCTGGCGTGGCACCCGTTGATCGAGCAGCGCTACCCGCTGTTGTCCCAGGCGATTCTGGCCGGCGCGTCACCACAATTGCGCAACATGGCCAGCACCGGCGGCAACCTGCTGCAACGCACGCGCTGCTATTACTTCTATGACGCTGGCGTGCCATGCAACAAGCGGGAACCCGGCAGCGGTTGCCCGGCGCGGGACGGGCTGAACCGGATTCATGCGATCTTCGGCGCGAGTGAATCGTGCGTCGCTACCCACCCCTCAGACATGTGTGTGGCCTTGGCTGCGCTGGAGGCCGTGGTACACGTGCAAGGTCCCAGCGGTGCGCGGACTATCGTGTTCGCCGATTTCCACCGTCTGCCGGGCGATGCTCCCGAGCGTGACAACCAACTCGCCGACGATGAACTGATCATCGCCATCGAATTACCCGCCACCGGTTTTGCCGAACACAGCCATTACCTGAAAATTCGTGATCGCGCGTCATATGCCTTTGCATTGGTTTCGGTCGCAGCAGCGCTCGATTTGTCCGGACCGATCATTCGCGAGGCGCGACTGGCCCTTGGCGGCGTGGCGCACAAACCCTGGCGCGACAAGGCCGTGGAGGACTGGCTGGTCGGCAAAGAGGTCAGCCGCGAAACCTTCACCGCCGCCGCCGATGCTTTGCTGCAAAACGCCGAACCGCTCGAACACAACGCTTTCAAAGTGAAACTGGCGCGTAGGGCTATCGTCCGCGCACTGAGCGATGCCGCGCAGGGAGGGCAAGCCCGATGAACACTTACACTCAACCCATGGGACAGCCGCTTGACCGGGTCGACGGCCAGCTCAAGGTGACGGGACAGGCGCGCTACGCCGGCGAGTTTCCCGAGGACGGTCTGCTTCATGGCAGTGTTGTTTCCAGCACCATTGCATGCGGTCGGGTGATTGGTATGGATGCATCGAAGGCCTTGGCGTTGCCTGGGGTCGTAGCGGTGATCGATCATACCAATCGCCCGAAGATCGCCAGCTACGACAAAGAATATGAGGACGCCGACTCGGCCGACGGTTCACCGTTCCGTCCGTTGTATAACGATCGTGTCTTGTACAGCGGGCAACCGTTGGCACTGGTTGTCGCGGACAACCTAGAGCTGGCGCGCCATGCCGGTTCATTGATCAAGATTGAATACGAAACCGACGCCCATCAGACCGATCTGCTATGCCTGCAAGGCGAAGCCCATCCGGCACCTGCCGAACTGCCCAAGCCGCGTGGAAACTTTCAGGCTGAGTTCGCCGGCGCGGCCATGAGCCTGGACCTGAACTACAGCACCCCGATCGAGCATCACAATCCAATGGAGCCGCACGCCAGCACGGTGCTCTATCAGGCCGACGGTAGCTTGCACATCCATGACAAGACCCAGGGCCCGCAGAACTGTCAGTCGTATGTGCAAAAGGTGTTCGGACTTGAGAAAGAGCAGGTCAGAATCTTCGCGGCGTATGTCGGCGGCGCATTCGGTTCGGGCCTGCGTCCGCAGTATCAACTGCCTTTGGCAGTCATGGCGGCGCTGCAACTCAAGCGCTCGGTGCGCGTGACATTGACGCGCCAGCAGATGTTCACCTTCGGCTATCGCCCCCGCACCCTGCAGCGTTTGCAATTAGGCGCCGCTGCCAATGGCCGTCTGCTTGCCGTCGCCCACACCGCCATTGGCCAGACTTCGCGTTTTGAGGATTTCACCGAGCATGTGGTGGAGTGGAGCGGCATGCTCTATCACTGCGACAACGTGCAATTGGCCTACAAACTGGTGCCGCTGGATGTGTTCACGCCGCTCGACATGCGAGCGCCGGGCGCGGCGTTGGGGCTGATTGGCCTTGAATGCGCGATGGACGAACTAGCCTGTGCGTTGGCAATCGATCCGGTGCAGTTGCGTTTGATCAACTACGCGGAGCGCAATCAGAACGAAGACAAACCCTATTCCAGCAAAGAGCTGCGCGAATGTTACGCCCAGGGTGCCAAACGTTTTGGCTGGGAAAAACGCGATCCCGAACCGCGCAGCATGCGCCAGGGACGACAGTTGGTGGGTTGGGGCATGGCCGGAGGCGTCTGGGAGGCGATGCAGCAGAAGGCCAGCGCCAAGGCGTCGCTCGATCACAACGGCAAGCTGACCGTCAGTAGCGCCACCACCGACATCGGCACCGGCACCTACACGGTCATGACGCAAATAGCCGCCCAGGCGTCAGGCGTTTCTGTAGAGGATGTCACTTTTGTCCTCGGCGACTCTTCATTGCCGACTGCGCCGTTGCAGGGCGGATCATTCACCGTGTCATCAGTCGGCACTGCCGTTCAGCAGGCCTGCGACGCGCTGAAGGAAAAACTGCTCGCCGTGGCGCGGCAGACTTCGCCCGCGTTCGCAGGCGTGACCGCGGAACAAGCCGTTTTTGAAAACGGACATCTTTCGTTTGGCGATGCGCGACTGAAACTGGCCGACCTGGCTCGGGACTGTGGCGATGAAACGATCGAAGCTCAGGTCGACGCCGAACCGGACAAGAAGCGCGAAGCCTACGCCACCGCTACCCATTCAGCCGTGTTCGTCGAAGTGCTGGTCGATGAGGACCTGGGCACGGTGAAGGTCAACCGGGTAGTCAGCGCGATAGCGGCCGGGCGCGTAGTCAATCCGAAAATGGCTCGCAGCCAGATTCTCGGCGGCGTGGTGTGGGGCATCGGCATGGCATTGCACGAGGAGACGCAAACCGACCATGCCCTGGGCCGTCACATGAACCACAGCCTGGCCGAATACCACATCCCGGTTAACGCTGACATCGGCGACATTGATGTGATTTTTGTCGAAGAACACGACGAGATCGTCAACGCTCTCGGCTCCAAGGGCGTTGGCGAAATCGGTATCGTCGGGGTCGCAGCGGCAGTGGCCAACGCCATCTACCACGCCACCGGCAAGCGGGTGCGGGACTTCCCCATCACCCTCGACAAGCTTCTTTAGACCCTGACTTCTTCCACCGGCACATGCATGCGGTCGCGGTTGGCCAGGGTCGGGAACAGTTTGATCCACGCCCCGGTCACGACCAGTGTGCCAATACCGCCCATGACCACCGCCGGCACGGTGCCGAACCAGTGGGCGGTGAGGCCGGATTCGAACTCGCCCAACTGGTTCGAAGCACCGATGAACAGACCGTTGACGGCGCTGACCCGACCGCGCATTTCATCCGGGGTTTCCAGTTGCACGAAGGAGGCGCGGATCACCATGCTGATCATGTCTGCCGCGCCCAACACCACCAGCACAGCCAGGGAAAACCAAAACGAGGTCGAGAGGCCGAACGCGATGGTCGCGACGCCGAATACGCCGACGGCGGTGAACATCACCCGCCCGACTTTGCGCTCCACGGCAAATCGCGCCAGGTACAGCGACATCAGCAGCGCACCGACTGCCGGGGCGGAACGCAACAGGCCCAAGCCCCATGGGCCGGTCAACAGGATGTCCTTGGCGAACACCGGTAGCAACGCTGTCGCGCCGCCGAGCAATACCGCAAACAGATCCAGGGAAATCGCCCCGAGAATGTCCGGGCGACTGCGAATGAAGCGGATGCCCGCGAGCAACGAGTCCAGGGTCGCTTTGCCCTTGTTCAGCGGCGTTTGTCGGGCGGGCAGATTGAGCATCAACAGGCAGGCAATGATGTAGAGGATCACTGTCGGGCCATACACCCAGACGCTACCGAAGGCATAGAGCAAACCGCCCAGGGCCGGGGCGACGATGGTGGCCGATTGCTGGGCCGACTGCGCGGCGGCGACGGCGCGGGGGAACAGCGCGCTGGGCACGATGCTTGGGAGCAAGGCCTGGGTGGTCGGCATCTCGAAGGAGCGCGCGGCTCCCAGCAGGAACGCGAGGATGAAGATCATTTCCCGGCTGACATGGTCGGTCGCGCTGCCAATGGCCAGTGAAAGGGCAATCAACGCCTGCAGGGACTGACAGATCGCCGCGACCTTGCGCCGGTCATAGCGGTCCGCGACATGCCCGGTGTGCAGCATGAACAGCACCCGCGGGGCAAATTCCACCAACCCCACCAGACCCAAATCGAGCACATTGCCGGTCAGTTGATACAGATTCCAGCCGATGGCCACGGTGAGCATCTGAAAACCGCTGGCGGTAAACACCCGAGCCAGCCAAAACGCGATAAAAGGGCGGTGATGGCGTAACAGCAAGGGCGCTTGGCTGGGCATCTGAGGGCAGGTCTTGAGCGAGGAGAGGGTCGAGATTATCACCAACCTGTAACTAGAAGTTGCAGGCCGGGAAAATTCAGTTAGCTAGACACCGATCTCATAAGATTGGCTCGGACCTATTGTGGCGAGGGGGCTTGCCCCCGTTGGGCTGCGAAGCGGCCCCATTCCCTGGCTCTCATGGCAACTGGTACACCGCATCAGCCGATCTTGCGGCCGCTGAGCGGCCGAACGGGGGCAAGCCCCCTCGCCACAGGACGTTCGCTCCCACAGGTAATGTGTTTCAGTTCATGAGCAGAGCTATGAGGCAACCTGTCACGCGTCAAAAGACCACACCGTCCATCGTCAAAAATCGGACTACTCTTTCAACCATTGCTTGATCCAGATCAAGACCCTTGTGGAAATGATCCGGCGGCCAGATGGCCAGACTCCCTACGTTGTGATGTTGTTAAAAAAAGAACGAATGCAAATTCGCCACACTCCATATCCGTGGGGGCAGTGGGTGCAGGCCGCAAGCCTTCAGCCGGTATTACCTGACAGAGGAAGACTTATGTTCGGTTTGGAGGCGCTTGATCTCGCCCGAATTCAGTTCGCGTTCACCATCTCATTCCACATCCTGTTCCCGGCCATCACCATTGGCCTGGCGAGTTACCTGGCGGTGCTCGAAGGTCTGTGGCTGAAGACGAACAACGACACTTACCGCGATCTGTACCATTTCTGGTCGAAGATCTTTGCCGTCAACTTCGGCATGGGCGTGGTGTCCGGATTGGTCATGGCCTATCAGTTCGGCACCAACTGGAGCCGCTTTTCGGACTTCGCCGGTTCCGTGACCGGGCCGTTGCTGACGTACGAAGTCCTGACGGCGTTCTTCCTTGAGGCCGGTTTCCTCGGTGTCATGCTGTTCGGCTGGAACAAGGTCGGGCGCAACTTGCACTTCTTCTCCACCGTGATGGTGGCCATCGGCACGCTGATCTCGACCTTCTGGATTCTCGCCTCCAACAGCTGGATGCAGACCCCGCAAGGTTTCGAAATCATCAATGGCCAGGTCATACCAACCGACTGGTTCGCCGTGATCTTCAACCCGTCATTCCCGTACCGCCTGATGCACATGGCCACGGCCGCGTTCGTCGCCACCGCTTTCTTCGTCGGCTCCTCGGCGGCCTGGCATTTGCTGCGCGGCAAGGACAACCCGGCGATCCGCACGATGCTCTCGATGGCGATGTGGATGGCCTTGATCGTGGCGCCGATCCAGGCCGTCATCGGCGACTTCCACGGGCTCAACACGCTCAAGCACCAGCCGGCGAAAATCGCCGCGATCGAAGGTCACTGGGAAAATCATGGTGATGAGCCGACCCCGCTGATCCTGTTCGGCTGGCCGGACATGAAAGAAGAACGGACCAAATTCGCGGTAGAAATTCCATACCTGGGCAGCCTGATCCTGACCCACTCCCTGGACAAGCAAGTGCCGGCGCTCAAGGAGTTTCCGCCTGAGGACCGGCCGAATTCCACCATCGTATTCTGGTCATTCCGGATCATGGTGGGTCTGGGCATGCTGATGATCTTCACCGGTCTGTGGAGCCTGTGGCTGCGCAAGAGCGACAAGCTGTACACCTCGCGACCGTTCCTCTACCTGGCGTTGTGGATGGGGCCGTCCGGCCTGATCGCGATCCTCGCCGGTTGGTTTACCACTGAAATCGGCCGTCAGCCGTGGGTGGTCTATGGCCTGATGCGCACGGCGGACGCGTCCTCCAATCACAGCTTCATGCAGATGAGCATTACGCTGATCCTGTTCGTGGTGGTGTATTTCGCGCTGTTCGGTGCCGGTCTGGGCTACATGATGCGCCTGGTGCGCAAAGGGCCGAAGATCGACGAAGGCGCGGAAACGCCCGAAGGTGGTCCAGGCAAGAAACGCACGCCGGCCCGTCCGCTGTCCGCCGCCGACGATTCAGCCGACGACGACCACGATCCCAGCCTGACCAAGGAGATTTGAGTCATGGGTATTGATCTTCCGCTGATCTGGGCCGTGATCATCATCTTCGGCATCATGATGTACGTGGTCATGGACGGCTTCGACCTGGGGATCGGGATTCTCTTCCCGTTCATCCCGGGCAAGACCGACCGTGATGTGATGATGAACACCGTCGCCCCGGTCTGGGACGGCAACGAAACCTGGCTGGTACTGGGCGGCGCGGCGTTGTTCGGCGCGTTCCCGCTGGCCTATTCGGTAGTGCTCTCGGCGCTGTACCTGCCGCTGATTTTCATGCTGATCGGGCTGATTTTCCGTGGCGTGGCGTTCGAGTTCCGCTTCAAGGCCAAGGACGACAAGCGTCACCTGTGGGACAAGGCGTTTATCGGTGGCTCGATTGCCGCGACGTTCTTCCAGGGGGTGGCGCTGGGTGCGTTCATCAATGGGCTGCCGGTGGTCAATCGCCAGTTTGCAGGCGGTTCACTGGACTGGCTGACGCCGTTCACCCTGTTCTGCGGTCTCGCGTTGGTAGTGGCTTATGCACTGCTGGGTTGCACCTGGCTGATCATGAAGACCGAAGGCAAGTTGCAGGAGCAGATGCATGATCTGGCGCGGCCATTGGCATTCGTGGTGTTGGCGGTGATCGGTATCGTCAGTATCTGGACCCCGCTGGCTCACGCTGAAATCGCCGCTCGCTGGTTCACGCTGCCGAATCTTTTCTGGTTCCTGCCCGTGCCGATTCTGGTGTTGGTGACCATGTACGGTCTGATTCGCGCCGTGGCCCGCAATGCGAACTACACGCCGTTCCTGCTGACCCTTGTGCTGATCTTCCTTGGCTACAGCGGCCTTGGCATCAGTCTGTGGCCCAACATCGTGCCGCCGTCGATCTCGATCTGGGACGCCGCCGCGCCTCCGCAGAGTCAGGGCTTCATGCTGGTCGGTACGCTGTTCATCATCCCGTTCATCCTGGGTTATACCTTCTGGAGCTACTACGTGTTCCGCGGCAAGGTGACCCACGAAGACGGTTATCACTAGCGCACACGACAATGGCGCAGGGCTTGAACCTGCGCCGTTTCAGAGGAGGTCAAGATGATGGCTGGCAAACATTCCCTGGAGGAAATCAAGGCAGCAGAGAAGAAACCGCTTTGGCAGCGCCTTGGTTGGTTGGCCTTGATCTGGGTCGGTAGCGTGGGGGCCCTGTTTATCGTGGCGAGTCTGATGCGCATGTTCATGAACGCCGCAGGTCTGTCCACGCACTGAAATACCCGACATTCCCATCCCGTTGCCTTGCGGCACGGATTCAAACCCTCCTGTCACGGAGGGTTTTTTTTATCTGCGATTATTTGCGGGCTTTGAGAATGACGAATTTCGGCGTGGCCGCCACTTGCTCTACGCCACGGAACAGCCGCGCGAGCTTGCTGTGGTAACCCAGGTGACGGTTGCCGACGATGTACAGCGCACCGCCAGTCACCAGGGCTTCGCGCGCCTGCTGGAACATGCGCCAGGCGAGAAAATCGCCCACGACCTGTTGCTGGTGAAACGGTGGATTGCACAGCACTACGTCCAGCGATTGCGGCTCTTGTCCGGCCAGGCCATCGCCGGCACGCACGATCACGTCACGATCACCCAAAGCAGCGCGCCAGTTTTCGGCGGCCGATTGCACTGCCATGAACGACTCGTCCACCAGCGTGTAATGGGCTTCAGGGTTTTGCAGAGCGCTGGCGATTGCCAGTACGCCGTTACCACAACCGAGATCGGCAACGCGCGCGGTACCGAGGCTCTGTGGCAAGTGTGGAAGAAATGCTCGAGTGCCGATATCCAGCCCTTCGCGGCAGAACACATTGGCGTGGTTCAGCAGTTCGATCGCCGGTGTGTCGAGTTGATAGCGTGAAGGGTAGGGGGACACGGCTGGGCTTTTGGCTTCAGGCGTTGCGATCAGCAGTCGGGCTTTTTTCACCGCCAACGAGGCTTGCACCGGGCCGATATAACGCTCCAGCAGATCACCCGCGGCGCGAGGCAGATGCTTGACCATCGCTGCAGCAATCATTTGGGCGCCTGGAGCCAGTTGGCTTTGCAGGCGAATCAGTTGCTCTTCGAGCAAGGCCAGGGTTTTCGGCACCCGGATCAACACACGGTCAAACGGGCCGACAAATCTTTCGTTGGCAGGCACGCGCGGTACGGCGTCGAAGGCCTGGCCGTTGCGGATCAGGTTCTTTTCCAGGCCTTGGAAAGCCAGGAACGAATCGCCGCTGCTGGTCACCATGACGTTTCCCGCCAGGCTCGCGGCCAATGCGCCGAAGCTATCATTGAGCACCAACACCCGGGTGTCCGCGGCCGGTTGCTGCTCCGCGAGATGATTGAGTAGGTATTCATCTGCGGCATCAAAAGCTTGCAGCGGTTCATTCTGCTGTTCTGGCTGACGGATCAGATCGAGTTGGGCGAAGGGCGTTTCGAGCAGGGGCATGAGGCGGGGGGCTCTGGGTGATCAACGGATAGGGTGTCCCGCGGCCAGATGCGTTTTTGCGGGCGGGACCGTCCGAGTGGACTGCAGCGTGAAATTTTACACGTCATCACTCTGGAGGAACCGTAATGGCAGGTTTTTTCTTTGGAATACTTGCGGACTTCCCTCACTGATTATCCGGGTATCTCGCTCAGAACATCGATGCCTTGGCTGCGGCGATCACTGCAGCGATCTTGTTGTTGACGCCCAGTTTCTGGATTGCACTGTGTACATGGAAGTTTACGGTGCGTTCGGTGCGCCCCAGGATCATACCTATTTCGCATGCCGTCTTGCCATCGGCCGACAACTTCAGCACTTCGATTTCCCGTGCCGATAATTGGGGGCTGCAGTCATCCTTGACCCGCACAGGCAGTTTTTTCGCGACGAGGCTGTGTAATTGGTGGCTGATGAATATCGTGTAGCCCAGTTTTTCATACCATTCATAGGGGCTGATGGGGTCGTTGCTCCTGGCCAGGCTCAACATGCTGCAGAGCCCGTTTTCATCATGAAGCGATTGCGACCAGCCATGCTGCAAACCCAGTTTTTTTTGTGCTTGCCACAGTCCTGGTGTTTTCGAGTAGATCTTCTCTTCCCATAGAATTGGCAGCGTTGAACGATTGCAATGAGCCAGTATCGGATCTTCATCGCTGAAATGACTTTGTGCATATTTCACGTTCCACTCGCTTGGGTAATTGTTGAGATTTACCCTCTCGAAGTGCGGCCCTCGCAAATGTGAGGTTATTGAAAAGGCACAGAATTTAAAGCCAAGATCTTGAACGAGATTAAGTGACATCTCGTATGCAGACTCAACATCCCGTGCGTTCGATATCTGCCTTAATTGTGAATCCTTCCACATTTCCATCGGTTGAACTCCATGTGGTTTTTCTCAGGGGGTGCACATTGGATCCGAAATCCAGCACGCTCCGAGTGTAGGACCATTCCTACACATACGCTGCAATTTTTTTGCTCTTGAAAAGTCCGAAAAATACGTAACTGGTTCTTAGCCCGCAAAGGCGAAGTTATATGGGGTTCATCCTTCATCTATTACAATTTAGTTATGTAGCTACTGGTTAGTAATCATTTTAAAATGCAGAGAGTGCAGGCGAAATAATGGCCTTTCATCTAAAGCCACTACAAACCACCGGTGTTTACAGCGCTCGTTTTGCGGGACACTGGTTCATCTGCTGAATGGAGCACCCCATGACCGCCAGTGCCGAAAAATTCACTCGCCAGACCCTGACTGACGTTCAGCCATTGACCCCCAATCTGTTCACATTGCGTGCCACCCGAGACCCCGGCTTTCGTTTTCGGGCGGGGCAATTCGCCCGGCTGGGCGTGACGAAAGCCGACGGCAGCACCGTGTGGCGCGCCTATTCAATGGTCTCTTCGCCCCATGACGAATTCCTCGAGTTCTTTTCCATTGTCGTGCCGGGCGGGGAGTTCACCAGTGAATTGAGTCGACTGCAGGTCGGCGATACGCTGCTGGTCGACCGCCAGGCCTTTGGTTACCTGACGCTGGATCGTTTCGTCGATGGTCGTGATCTCTGGTTGTTATCCACAGGCACGGGCGTGGCGCCGTTTTTGTCGATCCTGCAGGACTTCGAGGTGTGGGAGAAATTCGAGCGGATCATCCTCGTCTACAGCGTACGCGAGGCCCGCGAGCTGGCTTATCAGGAGCTGATCGCAGGGCTGACGCAACGCGACTATCTGGCTGAATACGCGCACAAGTTGCAGTTCATTGCGACCGTCACGCGTGAACAGCACCCCGGCGCCCTGAACGGGCGAATCACCACGCTGATCGAAAATGGCGAACTGGAGCGGGTGGCAGGCGTCGAGCTTACGCCCGAGCACTCGCGGGTCATGCTTTGCGGCAATCCACAGATGATCGATGACACACGCAAGCTGCTCAAGCAGCGGGACATGCACTTGAGCCTCAGTCGACGACCCGGCCAGGTGGCGGTGGAAAACTTCTGGTAAAAAAAACGGCGCCCCGGAGGCGCCGTTTTTCTGCATGCAACCAGCCTTCAGGGCTGATTGTTCTGGGCTTTGAGCAGGTCACGGATCTCGCTCAACAGCTCTTCTTCCTTGGTTGGAACCGGCGGCAAGGTTGGCGCGACGGCCTCTTCGCGTTTCAGACGGTTGATGGCTTTGACGCCCATGAAGATCGCAAAAGCGACGATGATGAAGTCGATCAGGCTCTGGATGAACTTGCCGTAAGCCAGCACCACCGCCGGGACATCGCCGTTGGCTGCCTTGAGGGTAACGGCCAGGTCACTGAAGTCCACCCCACCGATCAACAGGCCGATTGGCGGCATCACCACGTCGCCGACAAACGATGAAACGATCTTGCCGAAGGCGGCGCCGATGATGATACCGACGGCCATATCGACCACATTACCTTTGACCGCGAAGGCCTTGAACTCACTTATCACGCCCATAGGTTATTTCCTTGTTACAGATGAGGTTGGTGGAGCGCAGTGTAAATCAGCATGACGGCCCTTGCTCGAAACACCTTCTTACAATGCTCGTGTTTATCGACACATTTGCCGCCAATTAGTTTGCAAAGTGCCACCAATCGCGCGCGAATTACGCGCTAACAAGCTGATTAGCCAAACAATTTTATGAATCATCGCAGTACGTTCTTTCTATTTATGTTCTGCGGTCCGGGCCTCTAGCCTCTGGGCAGCGCACTTGGAGTGCGCCTTGAAAACAGAGGAACCTGATATGACTTCGACCATTGGCCTTGGGGCTTTCCCCTCTCGGCGCACCCTCGGCGTATTAACCGCCAGCCTGCTGTCCTTCTCCGTCCACGCTTCGACCCTGACCCGAGACAACGGTGCTGCCGTGGGCGACAACCAGAACTCGCAAACCGCCGGCGCCAACGGTCCGGTGCTGCTACAGGACGTGCAACTGATCCAGAAACTCCAACGTTTTGACCGCGAACGAATTCCCGAACGCGTCGTGCATGCCCGCGGCACCGGAGCCCACGGCACCTTCACCGTGACTGACGACCTGAGTGACCTGACCAAGGCCAAGGTGTTCGCCGGCGGTCAGAGCACCCCGGTGTTTGTGCGTTTCTCGGCGGTCGTCCACGGCAACCATTCGCCAGAAACCCTGCGTGATCCCCGCGGCTTTGCCACCAAGTTCTATACCGCAGACGGCAACTGGGACCTGGTCGGCAACAATTTCCCGACCTTCTTCATTCGTGATGCGATCAAGTTCCCGGACATGGTCCACGCTTTCAAGCCGGACCCGCGTACCAACCTGGACGATGATGCCCGCCGCTTCGATTTCTTCTCTCATGTTCCGGAAGCCACTCGCACCTTGACGGAGTTGTATTCCAATTCCGGTACACCGGCCAGTTATCGGGAAATGGACGGTAACGGTGTTCACGCTTATAAGTTGGTTAATGCCAAGGGTGAAGTTCACTACGTGAAGTTTCACTGGAAAAGTCTGCAGGGGATTAATAACCTCGATCCCAAAGCAGTAACCAAAGTTCAAGGTCAAGACTACAGCCATATGACCAATGACTTGGTAACTCATATTGACAAGGGTAACTTTCCGAAGTGGGACTTGTACGTCCAGGTGTTAAATTCTCAAGACCTGTACAAGTTTGATTTCGATCCATTGGATGCAACCAAAATCTGGCCCGGAGTTCCTGAGCGAAAAGTTGGACAAATGGTGTTGAACCGTAATCCGGCAAATGTCTTCCAGGAAACGGAACAAGTTGCCATGGCACCGGCCAATCTTGTTCCAGGCATCGAACCTTCCGAAGATCGCTTATTACAGGGGCGGGTGTTCTCTTATGCCGATACTCAACTGTATCGCCTGGGCGCCAATGCACTGCAATTGCCGATCAATGCACCCAAGGTCGCCGTGAACAACGGCAATCAGGATGGCGCGATGAACATCGGCCACAGCAGCAGCGGCGTGAATTATCAGCCGAGCCGTTTGCTGCCTCGTGACGAGCCACAAACCGCACGTTACAGCCAGTCGGCCCTGTCGGGCAGCACGCAGCAGGCGAAGATCCAGCATGAGCAGAACTTCAAGCAGGCCGGCGATCTGTATCGCTCGTTCAGCAAGAAGGAGCGCGAGGACTTGATCGAGAGCTTCGGCGGCTCACTGGCCACCACCGATGACGAGAGCAAGCACATCATCCTGTCGTTCCTTTATAAGGCCGACCCGGAGTACGGGACTGGCGTTGCCAGGGTGGCCAAGGGTGATCTGGGCCGGGTCAAGGCGCTGGCGGCCAAGCTGGCGGACTGATCGCGTTTGCCTGAAAAGCGGGGCCTCTGACGAGGTCCCGTCAGACCAAGGAGCTTGTAATGCGTTTTTGTCTATCGCTGTTTCTGGCGTGCATGTCGTTCAGCGTATTAGGCGGGCCGGCCGAAGACGCTGCGGCACTGAAGATTCAACTGCAGGATTACTACTTCGACGCCGCCCGCCGTGGCGATTTGCCGATGCTCGATACCTTCATTGACGCCGATTACTCCCTCGATACCCGCGACAGCAAGGGTTACACCGCGCTGATTCTTGCGGCCTATCACGGGCAGACAGCCGCCGTGGACCGTTTGCTCGCGGCCGGGGCCGATGCCTGCGCTCAGGACCAACGCGGCAACACCGCCCTGATGGGCGCCATTTTCAAGGGCGAAATCCAGATCGCCCAAACCCTGTTGGCCGCCCATTGCAGCCCCGACCAACGTAACGGCGCTGGCCAGACGGCCGCGATGTACGCGGGACTGTTCAAACGGGTCGAATTGCTGGATGAGCTCAAGGCCAGGGGCGCTGACCTGAATGCCGAAGATCCGTTGGGCAACAGCGCCGCGCGTCTGGCCAGGGGTGAAATCCGCACAGCGACGCCGCGCTGATCCGCGTCAGCTGAGCTATCATCGCGGTTTTTGCCGGGAGTTCAGATGGCCAAGGCCAAGCGCATGTACGGCTGCACCGAGTGCGGCTCAACCTTCCCCAAGTGGGCCGGCCAGTGCGGCGAGTGCGGGGCCTGGAACACGCTGACCGAAACCATGGTCGAGAGCGGCGGCGCCGCAGCACCCAGCGGTCGCACCGGCTGGACCGGCCAACAGGCGCAGATCAAGACCCTGGCCGAAGTCAGCGTCGAAGAGATTCCGCGCTTCTCCACTGCGTCCAGCGAACTTGATCGAGTGTTGGGCGGTGGCCTGGTGGATGGTTCGGTGGTGCTGATTGGCGGTGACCCGGGCATCGGCAAGTCGACCATTCTCCTGCAAACCTTGTGCAACCTCGCCAAAGTCATGCCGGCGCTGTACGTCACCGGCGAAGAATCCCAGCAACAGGTGGCCATGCGCGCCCGCCGTCTCGGTTTGCCTCAGGACCAGCTGCGGGTGATGACTGAAACCTGTATCGAAACCATCATTGCCACCGCCCGGGTTGAAAAACCCAAGGTCATGGTGATCGACTCGATCCAGACGATTTTCACCGAACAGCTGCAATCGGCACCGGGCGGCGTGTCGCAGGTTCGGGAAAGTGCGGCGTTGCTGGTGCGGTATGCCAAGCAGAGCGGTACGGCGATTTTCCTGGTCGGCCACGTGACTAAAGAAGGCGCATTGGCCGGACCACGAGTGCTGGAGCATATGGTCGATACGGTGCTGTATTTCGAAGGCGAATCCGATGGGCGCTTGCGATTGCTGCGTGCGGTGAAAAACCGTTTCGGTGCGGTCAATGAATTGGGCGTGTTCGGCATGACCGACAAGGGCTTGAAGGAAGTCTCCAACCCGTCAGCGATTTTTCTGACCCGTGCGCAGGAAGAAGTACCGGGCAGCGTGGTCATGGCAACGTGGGAAGGGACGCGGCCGATGCTGGTGGAAGTTCAGGCGCTGGTGGATGACAGCCATTTGGCGAACCCCCGTCGGGTCACGCTGGGGCTGGATCAGAATCGTCTGGCGATGTTGCTGGCGGTGCTGCATCGTCACGGCGGGATTCCGACCCACGATCAGGACGTCTTCCTCAACGTGGTCGGCGGGGTGAAGGTGCTGGAAACGGCCTCCGACCTGGCGTTGATGGCGGCGGTCATGTCCAGTTTGCGCAACCGCCCGCTGCCCCATGATTTGCTGGTGTTCGGTGAAGTCGGGCTGTCGGGCGAAGTACGCCCGGTGCCGAGTGGCCAGGAGCGTTTGAAGGAAGCGGCCAAGCACGGCTTCAAACGCGCCATCGTGCCCAAGGGCAATGCGCCCAAGGAAGCGCCGCCGGGGTTGCAGATTATTGCCGTGACCCGACTGGAGCAGGCCCTCGACGCTCTGTTCGAATAACCTGCCGGATAGTACAAAAACCTGTGGGAGCGAGCTTGCTCGCGATGGCGGACTATCAGTCAACATCATCGTTGAATGCTAAACCGCTATCGCGAGCAAGCTCGCTCCCACAGGGTTTGCGACGAATCTTCAGATTTCGATCAAGGCGCCCAATTCACGTTCCAGTTCCTCGGGATCTCCCAGGTTGAACTCGATCAATCGCCGCAGACGCTCAATCGATTCCAGGCTGATGTGCTTGCAGACAAACCCGAGTTGACCATGATCATCGTGGGTCAACATCACATCCATCTTGATCTCGACGTCTTCGTTCAAATGTATATCGACCAGGAAATGCCAGTCTGGATTACCCAGCCACGGCTCGGGCTTCTCGATCAGCAGGCCCTTGAGCGACAAGTCGATCAACTTCACCGGCCAGATGAATTCCCCTTGGCTCAGCTCGGTTTTGGCATCGAACGCAATTCGTTTGAAGCGGCGGCGATCGGCAGGGTGCTCGCTCATGGCGCAATCCTCGTAAATGTTCGCTGACTATAGACCCGCATCGTCAAAGGCTGCCAGCAAAGTGATGGCTCAACGCATGTCGGGGTATGGCCTTTGCGGCCGTTAGCGCTAAACTCCGAATGGCTGTCTTTCTTGTCCACCCTGGCTGGAATCATAAAATGAAAAATAATAATAGCCTGCTACGCCATCTACCCTGGCTGCTGCTGGCAATCGTAGGAGCGTGCGCCCTTGGTGTCGTGGCATTGCGCCGAGGCGAGGCGATCAACGCCTTGTGGATAGTGGTCGCGGCCGTGGCCATTTATCTGGTTGCCTACCGCTATTACAGTCTGTTCATCGCCAACAATGTGATGCAACTCGACCCGCGACGGGCCACCCCCGCCGTCATCAACAATGATGGTCTGGACTACGTGCCGACCAACAAACACATCCTCTTTGGTCACCACTTCGCCGCCATCGCTGGCGCGGGGCCACTGGTTGGTCCGGTATTGGCCGCGCAGATGGGCTATTTGCCCGGTACGCTGTGGCTGATTGCCGGCGTGGTGCTGGCCGGTGCGGTTCAGGACTTCATGGTCCTGTTCATGTCCACCCGCCGCAACGGCCGCTCGTTGGGCGATATGGTCCGTGAGGAAATGGGCCGTATCCCCGGGACCATCGCGCTGTTTGGCTGCTTCCTGATCATGATCATCATCCTCGCGGTGCTGGCGCTGATCGTTGTGAAAGCCCTGGCGGAGAGCCCGTGGGGGATTTTCACGGTGATGGCGACCATCCCGATCGCGATGTTCATGGGCATCTACATGCGCTACATCCGCCCGGGTCGCATCGGCGAAATCTCCGTGGTCGGCGTGTTGCTGCTGCTGGGGTCGATCTGGCTCGGTGGGCAGATTGCCGCTGATCCGGTCTGGGCCAAGGCGTTTACCTTCACAGGCGTGCAGATTACGTGGATGCTGGTCGGTTACGGTTTCGTAGCCGCCTCGTTACCGGTCTGGCTGATTCTGGCGCCGCGCGACTACCTGTCGACCTTCTTGAAAATCGGCACCATCGTGGCCTTGGCGATCGGCATCCTGATCACCATGCCCGAGCTGAAAATGCCGGCGCTGACCCAGTTCATCGATGGCACCGGTCCGGTGTGGAAGGGTGGTCTGTTTCCGTTCCTGTTCATCACCATCGCCTGTGGCGCGGTTTCCGGTTTCCACGCGCTGATCTCCTCCGGCACCACGCCGAAACTGCTGGATAACGAAGTTAACGCCCGTTATATCGGTTACGGCGGCATGCTGATGGAATCCTTCGTCGCTATCATGGCGATGGTGGCGGCTTCGGTGATCGAGCCAGGTGTGTACTTCGCCATGAACAGCCCGGCGGCAGTCGTCGGCGGTGATGTGGTGGCTGTGGCTCAAACCGTCAGCAGCTGGGGTTTTGCAATCACCCCGGAAGCGCTGCAAGCGGTGGCCAAGGACATCGGTGAAACCACGATCCTGGCCCGTGCCGGCGGTGCGCCGACCTTGGCGGTTGGTATTGCGCAGATCCTGCACAGTGTCCTGCCGGGTGAAAACACCATGGCGTTCTGGTACCACTTCGCGATCCTGTTCGAAGCACTGTTCATTCTGACTGCGGTCGACGCCGGCACCCGTGCCGGGCGTTTCATGTTGCAGGACTTGCTCGGTTCCTTCGTGCCGGCGCTCAAACGCACCGAATCCTGGACTGCGAACCTGATCGCGACCGCTGGTTGTGTCGCAATGTGGGGTTGGTTGTTGTACCAGGGCGTGATCGATCCACTGGGCGGTATTAACACATTGTGGCCGCTGTTCGGTATCTCCAACCAGATGCTGGCGGGTATCGCGCTGATGCTCGGCACCGTTGTGCTGATCAAAATGAAACGCCAACGCTATGTCTGGGTGACCATGCTGCCAGCGGTCTGGCTGCTGATCTGCACCACCACCGCCGGCTTCATCAAGCTGTTCGACGCCAACCCGGCGATCGGCTTCCTGTCGCTGGCGAAAAAATACAGCGACGCGCTGGCCAATGGTCAGATCCTCGCCCCGGCCAAGGACATCACTCAGATGCAGCACGTGATCTTCAACGCTTATACCAACGCAACGCTCACCGCGCTGTTCCTGTTCGTGGTCTTCAGTATCCTGTTCTATGCGCTCAAGGTCGGTATTTCCGCCTGGGGCAGCAAAGAACGCACGGATAAAGAAGCACCGTTCCAGGCGCTGCCGGATGCGTAATCGAGGATTGCACGATGTTCAATGACCTGAGTCGCCTCGGTAAATACCTCGGTCAGGCCGCGCGCCTGATGGTCGGCATGCCCGACTACGACAACTACGTCGAGCATATGCAAACCAAACACCCGGACAAACCGGTGATGAGCTACGAGATGTTCTTCCGGGAACGTCAAGAGGCTCGTTACGGTGGCAAGGGTGGGCCGAAGTGCTGTTGATGCAACAGCCGGCTTGATGCAATCCCTGTGGGAGCGGGCTTGCCCGCGATGACGGACTATCAGTCAACATTGATGTTGAATGGTAAATCGCTATCGCGGGCACGCCCGCTCCCACATTTGTTTTGGGTTCCCATCTCAATTTTGTGAAACAGGAGACTCCGTTGTCCTCTCCCATCCCAGTCACGATCCTCAGCGGCTTCCTCGGTGCCGGCAAAACCACGCTGCTGCGTCACCTGCTCAAAGCCGAACACGGCCTGAAAATCGCCGTGATCGAGAACGAATTCAGTGACGCCGGTATCGACACCCAGCTGTTGGGCGACGAACCCGTGCAAGTGATGACGCTGTCCAACGGCTGCGTCTGCTGCACCATCCACACCGACCTGACCAAGGCCTTGTACCTGCTGCTCGAACGCCTGGACAGCGGCGAAATCGCCTTTGACCGTCTGGTGATCGAATGCACCGGCCTGGCCGACCCGGCACCAGTGGCGCAAACCTTTTTCATCGATGAAGAACTGCGCGAGCGTTACATCCTCGACGGCATCATCACCCTGGTAGACGCGGCACACGCCGACACTCACCTGACGCAAACCATCGCCCAGGCGCAAATCGGTTTCGCCGACCGTTTGCTGGTGAGCAAGCGCGATCTGGTCGACGAAGCGACGTTTACCGCGCTAAGCGAACGCCTGACCCGCATCAACCGTCGCGCGCCGATTCGCGTGGTCGAACACGGCAAGATCGACCTGGCCGAATTGCTCGACGTGCGCGGTTTCAATCTGAATGCCGACCTCGGCGGCGTCAGTTTGCGCCCGGTGGCCAAAGCGCCCTCCATCGACCGGATTTCCAGCCTGGTGTTGCGCACCGACAAGCCGCTGGATATCGACAAGCTCAGCGAGTTCATGAACGAACTGCTGGAAGACCATGGCAAGCAGTTGCTGCGCTACAAAGGGGTGTTGAGTATCGTTGGCGAGCCGCGGCGGATGGTGTTTCAGGGGGTCCTGAAGTTGTACGGTTTCGACTGGGACACCGAATGGTCGGACGACGAGGCGCGGGAAAGCGTGATCGTGTTTATTGCCGATGATTTGCCGGAAGAGAAGATTCGCGAGGGGTTTGCGCGGGTTGCTGCGGAGTAAAGCGTGACATTTTCAGCGGGGCTTATGCCGTCATCGCGAGCAGGCTCGCTCCCACAGGGATTTGTGAACGCCGCAGATCCAATGTGGGAGATTCTATGTTGCAGGGCAACCCTGCAAATCCAGGACGAAAAAAAACCGGCCATCACGTGGCCGGTTTTTTAGTGCTGCGGTTCAGCGGTGCAATTAAGCGCCGTACACCGGCAGCTTCTTGCAGATGGCCTTGACCTTCTCACGAACGGCATCGATCACCGCTTCGTTGTTCAGGTCAGCCAGGATGTCGCAGATCCAGCCGGCCAGCTCTTTGCACTCTGCTTCCTTGAAGCCGCGAGTGGTCACAGCCGGAGTGCCGAAGCGCAGGCCGGAGGTGACGAACGGGGAGCGTGGATCGTTTGGCACGGAGTTCTTGTTCACGGTGATGAAGGCTTTGCCCAGAGCGGCGTCGGCGTCTTTACCGGAGATTTCCTGCTTGATCAGCGACAGCAGGAACAAGTGGTTTTCAGTACCGCCGGAAACCACGTCGAAACCGCGCTCGATGAACACGCCGGCCATGGCCTTGGCGTTCTTCACCACTTGTTGCTGGTAGGTCTTGAACTCAGGCTGCAGCGCTTCCTTGAAGCAGATCGCTTTGGCGGCGATCACGTGCTCCAGCGGGCCACCCTGGGCACCCGGGAATACCGCGGAGTTCAGTTTCTTCTCGATGTCGGCGTTGGCGCGAGCCAGGATCAGGCCGCCACGTGGACCGCGCAGGGTCTTGTGCGTGGTGGTGGTCACGACGTCAGCGAATGGAACCGGGTTCGGGTAGACACCAGCGGCGACCAGACCGGCCACGTGGGCCATGTCAACGAACAGGTACGCGCCCACTTTGTCAGCGATTTCGCGGAAACGCGGGAAGTCGAGGATCTGCGAGTAGGCAGAGAAACCGGCCACGATCATTTTCGGCTTGTGCTCAACGGCCAGGCGCTCGACTTCGTCGTAGTCGATCAGGCCATTGCCGTCGATGCCGTACTGAACGGCGTTGTACAGCTTGCCGGAGGAGGAAACGCTGGCGCCGTGGGTCAGGTGACCACCGTGAGCCAGGCTCATGCCCAGGATGGTGTCGCCCGCTTGCAGCAGGGCCAGGTAAACGGCGCTGTTGGCTTGCGAACCGGCGTGCGGCTGAACGTTGGCGTAATCGGCGCCGAACAGTTCTTTTGCTCGATCAATTGCTAGCTGCTCAACAATGTCGACGAACTCGCAACCACCGTAGTAGCGCTTGCCCGGGTAGCCTTCGGCGTACTTGTTGGTCAGTACCGAGCCTTGAGCTTCCATCACCGCTGGGCTGGTGTAGTTTTCCGAAGCGATCAGCTCGATGTGTTCTTCCTGGCGCTGAGCTTCTTGCTCCATGGCGGCAAAAAGATCGGCGTCGTACTTGGCAATAGTCAAATCACGGCTGAACATGGCGGTCCTCAAGGATCGGGGCAGAAAAGGGGGGTATTCTAACCCAATGGGTTTTAGATGGCATATGAAAGGACATCATGTCGCAGACAAGTGGGCTTCATGACGGGATCAGCGGTGACTGTGGCGAGGGGGCTTGCCCCCGTTCGGCTGCGGAGCAGTCGCAAAAGCTGCTTGCACAGTTTGACTGGAAGAATGCTGGGGCCGCTTCGCGACCCAACGGGGCGGTGCGGCGTTCCGACGAGCCCCCTCGCCACAAGGGCCGCTCAATCAATCGAACATGAACAACGCATCATTGCTGAACTGCGCCTCAAACCGGCTCGCCGGCATCGGTCGTCCGAACAGATACCCCTGAACCTCATCGCACCCATGCTCACGCAGGAAGTCGAGTTGCTCATGGGTTTCCACACCTTCGGCAATTACCGCCAGGTTCAGGCTGTGGGCCATGGCGATGATCGCCCGGGCAATCTGCGCATCCTGTTCGCCGGACGGCAAACCATCGACAAAGGTGCGGTCGATTTTCAGCACGTCGATCGGGAATTGCTTGAGGTAGTTGAGCGATGAATAACCGGTGCCGAAGTCATCGACCGCAATGCTCAGGCCGAGGTTTTTCAGCCCGGCGAGGATCTGCATCGCTTCGCTGACTTCACGCATCAAAATACTTTCGGTCAGTTCCAGCTCCAGGCACGCCGGCGGCAGGCCGGTTTCCTTGAGGATGGTGGCGATCCGCGTGCCGAGCTGGCCGTCGGAGAACTGCCGGGCCGAGATGTTCACCGACACCTTCGGCACCCGCACCTTGGCCTGATGCCAGGTCTTGAGCTGACGGCAGGCTTCACTGATCACCCAGTCACCGACATCCACCACCAGCCCGAGCTCTTCGAGCACCGGAATGAAATCCCCCGGCGGCACCAGGCCACGACGTGGATGACGCCAGCGCAGCAGCGCTTCGGCGCCAGTCAGGCGTTTGCCGTCGCCGCTGAACTGCGGCTGGTAGTACAGAACGAATTCGTTTTGCTCCAGGGCATGGCGCAAGTCGCTTTCCAGTTCCAGGCGCTCCAGGGCGCTGGCGTTCATGTCCGCCTGATAGAACTGGAAGTTGTTCTTGCCGCGCTCCTTGGCGTGGTACATCGCGGTGTCGGCGTTCTTCATCAGCTGACTGAGCTCGTTGCCATCCTGCGGGCTCAAAGCTATGCCGATACTGGCGGTGACGAAGAACTCGCGGCCTTCCAGCACGAACGGTTTCACCAGGCTGGCGAGGATCTGCTCGGCCACATGAATCGCCCGGTTCAAGGCCACTTCACGGTTCGCCCGAGGTTGCAGCAACAAGGTGAATTCATCGCCGCCCATGCGCGCCACGGTGTCGTCATCGTCGACGCAACCGAGCAGGCGCGTGGCCATTTCCTTGAGCATGCGATCGCCGGCCGCATGGCCCAGGGAGTCGTTGATCGGCTTGAAACGGTCGAGGTCGAGGAACATCAGCACGACCCAGGACTTCTGTCGTTCGGCCGATTGCAGCGCGGTGTGCAGACGGTCCTGGAACAGCGTGCGGTTCGGCAGGTGGGTCAGGGCGTCGTAGTAGGCGAGGCGGTGAATCCGCTGCTCACTGGCCTTGCGCTCGCTGATGTCGCTGAAGAAGCACACATAACTGGCCAGGTCACCTTCATCGTCGAGCACCGCTGTGATGCCGACCCAGGCCGGATAATGCTCGCCGTTGCGCCGCTTGAGCCAGACTTCGCCTTCCCAGGTGCTGTTCTGATGCAGTTGCTTGAGCACATAACGCAGATGCGCTTCCTGCTGCTCGTCGACGGTCAGCATGTTCGGCAACTGGTCCAGCACCTGCTCCACGGCATAACCGCTGACCCGACTGAACGCTTCGTTGGCCTGAACGATGTAGCCGGCCGGGTCGGTAATCAGGATCGCCGAGGTCGAGTGCTCGAATACCGTGGCCGCCATGCGCAGGTCTTTCTCGGCCCGGCGTTGCTGGCTGATATCGCGACCGACGCCCAGCACACCTTCGAAGGCGCCGTGTTCGTCCCAGACCAGCACCAGCCGTAGCTCGATCGGAATCTTGCGCCCGTCGGCCCGCAGGCAATCGAACAGGAACAGTTGGGTCTGCACCTGACTGCGCAACAGCGCCAGTTGTTCGGGTTTATCCAGCGCTTTGCTGACCCGGTCCATCAGGCCGTAGATGCCGGTCAGTTGTTGCGGGTTGGCGATGGTCGATTGCCAGCCGTTCTGGAAGATCCAGTCGGCGTCGTAGCCCAGCACGGCATGCACCGACGGGCTGACGTAATTGAGCGACATCTTGCTGTCGGTGGAGAAAATCACGTCGCTGATACTTTCGGCGAGCATCCGGTAGCGCTGTTCGCTGTCACGCAGGGATTCGCTGGCTTCGATCTGGTCGGTGATGTCCTTGGCCACGCCGATGATCCGCGTGACTTGATCGTGTTTGTCCCGCGCCAAAGCCTGTTCGCGAATTTCGAAGCGCCGCCACTTGCCGTCGCTATGACGGAACCGCAGCTGGCATTGCATCAATTGGGTGTAACCCGCGTGGCGCTGGGTCTGGCGCGAGCGGTAGTAGTAATCGGCATCTTCGGGGTGCAGGAGGATTTCCCAGAAATACTCGCCCATCTGGTGCAGTTCGGTACGGTTGTAACCGAGGGTCTGGCCCAGGTGGTGGTTGCTGAAAATCATCCGCTGGCTGATCACGTCCTGCACATACAGGTGATCCGGTACGGTGCGCACCACGTCGGACCAGAACCCTTCACGTTCCAGCAACGACAGCTCGATGAGCTTACGGCTGGTGATGTCGGTGATGCTCAGGATCACCGCTTTATAGTCGGCGTGATCTTCCGGCAGGCGCAGCACCAGCCACAGGTGCTGGTCGCGGCCATTGGCGTCCTGGAGTTTGATTTCCAGCTCGAGCTGTCTCTGCTGGTTGAGCACCGTGTCGAGCACTTGATGGCCGATGGCGGTGCCGTCCAGCGGACAGCCGTCAATCAACAACTTCCAGGCCTGAGCGCAGGCGTTGACGTTCAGCAGTTGCAGGGCGACCTGGTTGACCTCGGTGATGCGCAGTTCCTGGAGCAATTGCTGGCGTTGCTCCGGTATGTCGAGCCAGGCCTTGAGTTGTTCGCTGTTGTGCAACTGGGCCTTGTCGAAGAAGGTCTTGAGCCCCGAGACATCCAGTACGCACAGGGCAACGCCAGTGCCTTCGAAAATATCGTGATAGCGGCGACGGCCTTCATGCAACTGGCGTTGACGGCGGCGAATGTTCAGCAGCGCGATGAACGGCAGCAGGGAGAAGGCCAGGCCCAACAGGCATTTGCCGATAAATGCCGGCAACAGTTGTTCGAGCACCTGCTGGCGATGGAACAGCCCGCGCATCTGCCAGTCGCTGCTGCTCAGCGGAACCGTCAACACGCTGTTGGCCAGATCGTCTGGGGACAACGCGCTCGGTTTGACCAAAGGCGACGCTTCATCGCGGCTGATGATCTGGTGATTGACCCGGTTTTCCACCAGCCACAGCGGGCGGATACCGGCTTCGGTTGGCTTGGACAGTGACGAGAAAAAGCTCGGCGTCAGTCGCAGAACCCAGTAACCACGGCTGCTGCCACTGGCCTGATGCAGCAGCAGGTGTACCACTGAACCGTCGTCGGCATTGCTGAAATAGTGGGCCTGGGCGCGGCTGCGCCGGACCAGCTCACCCAGGTAATCGGCATCCTGGCTGTCGGCGGCGCTGTCGCTGAGGACTTTGCCGGAAGGGCTGAGCAACGCCAGGCTGCGCAGTTCAGGCAGCGACTGTTGCAGCTTGCGCAGCAGCGCCTGCTGTTCGTCGGCAGTTTGCGGTTGTTCGACGATCGGTAGCAGGTTCAACGCGATCTGGGCGTTGAGCGCCATGTTCAGGCTGACTTGCGCGGCCAGGTCGGCGGTGTAGTCGATGGTGTATTGCCGCTGGTGTTTCTGGGTTTCGCGCAACTGATCGAGCAGCTGCCAGAACAGCAATGCGAGCAACAACAGCACGAGTGTCGCCAACGCACCCTTCAAGGATCCGCGCAGGGGCGCGCCGGACGCAGGATGGGGTGCGCTCACGGACGATGGCGGAGAGACATTAGACAAACTGTAATCCTGCGGTTTGGCTGGACTGGCGCGACGTGCACTATAAGCCGGACGCCCGAAGGGCGGCTAGCATGCCTTGAGTTGTGGCTAAGTGCCAGCCCCTCACGGCTGGACTGCCATCTGTCATTCAGGTAGCTTTGCCGGTTACGCGGGAGCGTTCCAGCTCCTAGACTCAGACTTTTTCAGCGCGCACGCATTGATAGTTATCAATCGGACGACGCGCACAGTCTGGCCGGGCTTCGCCTGCGCTCCAATCATTCATCTGTCACTGACCCAAGGTTCTCCATGGCTCAATACGTCTTCACCATGCATCGGCTGGGCAAAGTTGTTCCGCCGAAGCGGGAAATCCTGAAAAACATTTCGCTGTCCTTCTTCCCCGGCGCCAAGATCGGCGTGCTCGGCCTCAACGGTTCGGGTAAGTCCACGCTGCTGAAAATCATGGCCGGCGTCGACACCGAGTTCGAGGGCGAAGCCCGTCCGATGCCGGAGCTGAACATCGGCTACCTGCCGCAAGAGCCGATCCTGGACCCGACCAAGACCGTGCGTGAAGTGGTCGAGGAAGCGGTCAGCGTGATCAAGAACGCCCAGGCGCGCCTGGACGAGGTCTACGCGGCTTACGCTGAGGAAGATGCCGATTTCGACAAACTGGCTGCCGAACAGGCCAAGCTCGAAGCCATCCTGCAAGCCAGCGACGGTCACAACCTGGATCGCCAACTGGAAGTCGCCGCTGATGCGCTGCGTCTGCCTGCGTGGGACGCCAAGGTCGAATTTCTGTCCGGTGGTGAAAAGCGTCGTGTGGCCCTGTGCCGCCTGCTGCTGTCCGCCCCCGACATGCTGCTGCTCGACGAACCGACCAACCACCTGGATGCCGATTCCGTCGCCTGGCTGGAGCATTTCCTGCACGATTTCCCAGGCACCGTGGTCGCGATCACGCACGACCGGTACTTCCTGGACAACGTTGCCGGCTGGATCCTCGAGCTCGACCGCGGCGCCGGTATCCCTTACGAGGGCAACTATTCGGGTTGGCTCGAAGCCAAATCCAATCGTCTGGCTGCCGAATCCAAGCAGCAGTCGGCCCACGAAAAAGCCATGAAGGAAGAACTGGAGTGGGTGCGCAAAGGCGCCAAGGCCCGCCAGTCCAAATCCAAGGCTCGTCTGCAACGCTTCGAAGAAATGCAATCGCAGGAATTCCAGAAGCGCAGCGAAACCAACGAGATCTACATCCCGGCCGGTCCGCGCCTGGGTGACAAGGTCATCGAGTTCAAGAACGTTTCCAAGGGTTACGGCGATCGCGTGTTGATCGACAACCTGTCGTTCTCCATGCCGAAAGGCGCCATCGTTGGCGTGATCGGCGGTAACGGTGCCGGTAAGTCGACCCTGTTCCGCATGTTGATGGGCAAGGAAACACCGGATTCGGGCAGCATCGAAGTCGGCGAAACCGTGCAACTGGCGTGCGTCGATCAGAGCCGCGAAGACCTGGACGGCAGCAAGACGGTGTTCCAGCAAATCTCCGACGGTTCCGATCAGATCCGCATCGGCAACTACGAGATCCCGTCGCGCACCTACGTCGGTCGCTTCAACTTCAAGGGCGGCGACCAGCAGAAGTTCGTCAAGGACCTGTCCGGTGGTGAGCGCGGTCGCTTGCACCTGGCCCTGACCCTGAAAGAGGGCGGCAACGTCCTGCTGCTCGACGAACCGTCCAACGACCTCGACGTTGAAACCCTGCGTTCCCTGGAAGAAGCCCTGCTGGACTTCCCGGGCGCCGCCATTGTGATCTCTCACGATCGGTGGTTCCTGGACCGCGTGGCGACGCACATCCTGGCGTACGAAGACGACTCGCAAGCGGTGTTCTTCGAAGGTAACTACACCGAGTACGAAGCCGATCGCAAGAAACGCCTCGGCGAAGCGGCTTCCCAGCCGCATCGTGTACGGCACAAGAAACTGGCCTGATAGCCGGTTGGTTGCATGAAAAAACGGAGCCTTCAGGGCTCCGTTTTTTTATGGGCTTCAGTTGCACCGGGGCGCGGCCATCGCAGGCAAGCCAGCTCCCACATTTGATCTTCAGTGAACGCTGGAATTGCGATCACTTCTGTCCCTGTGGGAGCGGGCTTGCCCGCGAAGGGGCCCTGAAGATCACCCAACCTCTATACCCAGAACCTCAATCACCAAATCCCCCACCGGCCGCTTCCACACCACCTCATCCCCGACCTGCGCACCGAGCAACGCCCGCCCCAGCGGCGATCCCCAGTTGATCAAACCGCTCGCCGCATCCGCCTGATCCTCACCCACCAACTGCACACGTTGTTCGTGGCCCTGCTCATCGGCAAAGGTCACCCACGCGCCAAGCTGTACTTTATCGGTCGAGGAGGCCGGTACGACCAACTGAGCGCTTTGCAGGCGTTGATTGAAATACCGCCAGTCACGCTCAAGGTCGGCCTGGCGCTGTTTGTCCGTGAGTTCACCTTTCGCACTCTGTTGATTGATCAGGTTTTGCACCTCGGCGACTTTCGCCTGAAGCTGCGCAAGCCCGGCGGGCGTGACGTAATTGGGCTGTGCGCTGACCTGCCGTTCGACTGGCTGATCGGCTTGCGCGGCAGCGTTATCTTCATTGACGAAAGCGCGACTCATGGTTTTCTCCCGTTATAGGGTTTGGGCCATGGTTGCAGGCTTTTAGTTTCGATGGATGTCTGTCAGCGACTCATTGCGAGCGATAGGCACGGGCGGCGTCCTGGTCCTTCTGTTGCTGCCAGGCTTTGTCCCGGTCGTCCCAATGGTGGCTGCGATAGTCCTCGCGATCCTCGCTTTCGCGCATGGCCTGGCACTGGCGAAAACCGTCGCTCCAGCCTTCGGCGTACTGCTTGTCCTTGAGATAACGCGGGACGTTTTTGCGAAACTCCCCGGTGATTGCCCCGGCCGCTTGCCGGCCGCTGCTGCAACCGTCATCGAAACCGTCGGCGAACGCCGGTGGGTAACCCTTGGCGATCAAATCTTCGTGGGTCGTCTGGCAACCCGCGATCAACATCAACAATCCCAGCACACCTGCGCAACGCCACATCTCGAACTCCCGGCCGGTGAACGGCCTATAAGGGAAGTCTAGGAGTGGAATCGTGAGGGGGATGTGCAAGGGCTGTGAAAAATCTATTGAACACCGCTATTCCTTTGTAGGAGCGAGCCTGCTCGCGAATGCGGTGTGTCAGTCGACATCAACGTTGACTGATACACCGCCATCGCGAGCAGGCTCGCTCCTACAGGGAAAAGCAGTGCTTGCGGGTCAATAGTGATACCACTTCACCTCAAGTATCACTTCGTTCTCGGGCGAGGCGAGGTGGCTGAATTCGCGCTGG
Source organism: Pseudomonas sp. NPDC099000 (assembly GCF_044759925.1). Classification (NCBI taxonomy): domain Bacteria; kingdom Pseudomonadati; phylum Pseudomonadota; class Gammaproteobacteria; order Pseudomonadales; family Pseudomonadaceae; genus Pseudomonas; species Pseudomonas sp. NPDC099000. Next base: position 11,908 of record NZ_JBIWAF010000010.1, on the reverse strand, counting down.
GCACTGAGGCGCAGGCCCAGGTTGCGTGACAATTCCCACTGCTGGTTGAGGCTCACACTGCGGCGCACCTCGCCATTGGTGAAGAAATCGCCCTTGGCTTCCAGGCTGAAGTTGCCCAGCGGGTTTTTCCACAGCACACCGCTATTGAAACCTGCCGCCGGTGCGATAAAGCCTGCGAAGTCGTTGTTGTGCTCGACGCGCACGGTGCCCAGTGCAAAACCGAGCATGTCCTCGCCCAGTTGCCAGGTACCGCCGCCGCCACCGTTGACGTGGCTGACCAACGTTTCATCGTCATGTTTGCCCGGCACGCGCTCCAGACCGCCGGTGACTTGCCACGAGAGCGGCTGCAACAGCTCATTGCGCGGCGTCAGTGAGCGAATGGTCGCCAGGTCGAGTTGCTGGAACTGCCAGTGATTGCCTTCGTACTGACGCAGTTTCATCTGCAGGATTTCGATCTGCGCGCCAAGCGGGAAGCTCTCGGCGTTATCGTTGAGATCGTGATAAGCCATGCGCAGGCCATATTCGCCAAACGCCTTGTCGCCCCGGGTGCCGATACCGGCCTGCCAAGTGCGGGATTCGTGTCCGTCCTCGGGCAGGCCGGGCCTTGGGATGTCCAGCTCAGGGGCGGGGTTCTGGTTGATCGCCCGCAGCAGTTCGAAACTGCGTTGCGCCCGCTCTGGATCGCGCTCCTGACCGTTGGCGCGGTAGCGTTCGAGGCGGTAAGCCGCATCGATGATCAGCGCCTGACGGTCGCGCGGTTGAGCCTTGAACGCGGGTGTCTGCAATTGTTTTTGGTCGGCGCTGACTTTCAGCACCCACTCCTGTTCTTCGTCAGTCAACGGCACGGCACGGCTCAGCAGTTCCCGTTCACGAGACGGACGATACTGAATGGATTCCACCAGCCCGGCCTCTTTCACCGCTTTGACCGTGTCGGTGGGAATCGCGGTCAGCGGGAATTGTTCGGTCAGACGCAGACTCGGCCGTGCCACTTGCAGCAACTCAAGCAGGCGATAGGAGCAGTTTTCGTCGAAAAAGAAATAGTCGAACTGGATCTGCTTCAACTCCCAGACGTGCTCGACCATGCGTTCGGTTTCTGCCTGCGTCAGGTTCAGCCGGTATTCCCACAGATCGCGGTTCTCGAGGCTGCGGTATTCCGAGAGTTTTTCCTGATAAGGCACCAGCGCGAACAGGCCCGGATAGCCGCCCATCAAGCCTTTCCAGGCATAGAGGATGCTGTTGTCCGAGCCTTCGATGTACGCGCCGAAGTTGATCGCATAACTGAGCAGGGCGGTTTGATCGCTCTGTACATTGGCCTGGTCGATGCGCAGCAAGGTATGGCCGAACATCGATGACGGACTGTTCAGATACGCTGCCGGGAAAATCATCACCGCGCTGTGGGGCGAGACATCCTTGAACCATTGCTTGAATTCGCTGCAATCGAGGGGCGGCAGATCGGTCAGGTTGAGCTGCGCCTTCAGCCAGCGGGTGCGGGCAGGATAGACGCATTGGGCGTGCTGTTCGCCCGCACTGGCCGGGGCGTACAGCGCCTGCACGGTGGCCGCCAGTTCGCGGTCGGGGTGTTCATTGCCGTCGGGTGCGAGAAAGAACTTTTTGTCGCTGACATAGCTGCGCCAGCCGCCCAGCTTGGCGGTTTCGTAGTGGCCCAGGGAAATCCAGAAGGGGTCGTTGGCCAGTTGCTGCAAACGTTGATTGTCGACATGTGGCGCGGCGGACAGCGGGGCGCAGACACAGAGCGCCAGCCAGGCAAGGCGTTTGAGCATAGTGGGCAACTTAAGTCGAAAAAAAACAAAGACCCAAAGAGGGCAGGTCCAAAAAATAAAGCCCGCCCCCCGAAAGGAGCGGGCGGGTCGAGCTTAAGCTTGAGTCGCGTACTTGGCCAGACGCGGATCGTTCTTCAGAACGGCCAGGGTATTGGTATGCACGTCGTCAGCGGTCACGTCAGCCTTGCTGAAGATCTGCTGGAAGTGCTCATGAGTGACGGCGGCGAAATGCGCACGGTCTTCCGGCGCTACGCCCAGTACCACAGCGTAAGTGGTCAGCGCTTCGCCCTGACCTTTAGCCATGTCTTCAGACAGCTCGTTCATCATGCCATTCATGGCAATCCAGGATTTGCCGCCATAGGTCAGCGACGCATTGGTCGAGCAACCGTTGGTGCCGGAAGTCATACCAAATGTTGCATTACCGGACGTGCCGTTGGTGGTGGATGCCAGGAAGTGAGCCGGGGTGCCACGCTGCCCTTCGAACAGCATGTTGCCCCAACCGCAATCCGGGCCGCCTGGCGCCTGCGCCATGGCGTTGATGGATACAGCGGTGAAGAGAGTACCGAGAAGAATCCGTTTCATAGCTATGTTCTCTTTATGTGCATACCAATGGACAAGGGGTCTGGCCCAATCCGGCGCCAGTGGGCCAGTTATTAATCCAGCCGCGCAGTTTGGAGTTTAGGCACGTTCCCGGGGTTCCGTGATTTTTTGCAAAACATTCGTTGAAATCATTGATTTGCCCCCGGCCTGCCTGGAGATGACGGTTTGTCTATGCTTTGGCTGGAGGCGCGCCTTGCAAGTGAGGTATGGGCAGCGCCAGAATGCCGCTATCTGCCCCGCCTGATGTAAGGAAGCCCGATGCCTGATCCTGTTGCTGCCAGCTTGCGTCTAGCGCCTGAAGCGCTGACCCGTCCGTTTTCCGCTGAACAGTTCAGCTTCTCTACCACCAATGATCTGGAGCCCTTCCGCGGTGTGCTTGGCCAGGAACGTGCGGTCGAAGCCTTGCAGTTCGGCGTGGCCATGCCGCGCCCCGGTTACAACGTATTCGTCATGGGTGAGCCCGGCACCGGCCGGTTTTCGTTCGTCAAACGCTACCTGAAAGCCGAAGGCAAACGCCTGCAGACCCCGGCCGACTGGGTCTACGTCAACAATTTCGATGAACCTCGCGAGCCTCGCGCACTGGAATTGCCGTCGGGCACCGCCGGCGCCTTCATCGGTGACATCAACGGCTTGATCGACAACCTGCTGGCGACCTTTCCGGCGGTGTTCGAACACCCGTCCTACCAGCAGAAAAAAAGCGCCATCGACCGAGCCTTCAATCAGCGCTACGACAAGGCACTGGACGTGATCGAGCGCCTGGCGCTGGAGAAGGAAGTCGCGCTTTACCGCGACGCCAGTAACATCGCGTTCACGCCGATGAGCGAAGGCAAGGCCCTGGACGAAGCGGAATTCGCCCAGTTGCCGGAAGCCGATCGCGAGCGTTTCCACGACGATATTTCCGGTCTGGAGGAGCGACTGAACGAAGAACTCGCCAGCCTGCCGCAATGGAAGCGCGAGTCGAGCAATCAACTGCGTCACCTCAACGAAGAAACCATCACTTTGGCCTTGCAGCCGCTGCTGTCGCCGTTGTCGGAGAAATACGCCGAGAACGCCGCCGTTTGCGGTTACCTGCAAGCCATGCAGGTCTATCTGCTCAAGACCGTGGTCGAGCAACTGGTGGACGACAGCAAGACCGACGCCATCGCCCGCAAACTGCTGGAAGAGCAATACGCCCCGAGCCTGGTGGTCGGTCATTCGTCCAGCGGCGGTGCGCCGGTGGTCTTCGAGCCGCACCCGACTTACGAAAACCTGTTTGGCCGCATTGAATACAGCACCGATCAGGGCGCGCTGTACACGACCTATCGGCAGCTGCGCCCGGGTGCATTGCACCGGGCCAATGGCGGTTTCCTGATCCTTGAAGCGGAAAAAATGCTCAGCGAGCCGTTCGTGTGGGATGCGCTCAAGCGCGCCCTGCAATCGCGCAAGCTGAAAATGGAATCGCCGCTCGGTGAACTGGGCCGTCTGGCCACGGTGACCCTGACGCCGCAACACATTCCGTTGCAGGTCAAAGTCGTCATCATCGGTGCGCGTCAGCTGTACTACACGCTGCAAGACCTTGATCCGGACTTTCAAGAGATGTTCCGCGTCCTGGTGGACTTCGACGAAGACATCCCGATGGTCGACGAGAGCCTGGAGCAGTTCGCCCAGTTGCTCAAAACACGCACTTCGGAAGAAGGCATGGCGCCGCTGACGGCTGATGCCGTGGCGCGCCTGGCGACTTACAGCGCGCGTCTGGCCGAGCACCAGGGGCGTTTGTCGGCGCGTATCGGCGATCTGTTCCAGCTGGTCAGCGAGGCGGATTTCATTCGTCACCTGGCGGGGGACGAGATGACCGATGCCGGGCATATCGAACGGGCGCTCAAGGCCAAGGCCACCCGTACCGGGCGGGTCTCGGCGCGGATTCTCGATGACATGCTCGCCGGGATCATCCTGATCGACACGGACGGTGCCGCCGTCGGCAAGTGCAACGGGCTGACCGTGCTGGAAGTCGGCGACTCGGCGTTCGGTGTGCCGGCGCGGATTTCCGCCACGGTCTACCCGGGCGGCAGCGGCATCGTCGACATCGAGCGCGAGGTCAACCTCGGCCAGCCGATTCACTCCAAGGGCGTGATGATCCTCACCGGGTATCTGGGCAGCCGTTACGCCCAGGAATTCCCGCTGGCGATTTCCGCGAGTATCGCGCTGGAGCAGTCCTACGGTTACGTCGATGGCGACAGTGCGTCGCTGGGTGAGGCGTGCACGCTGATTTCGGCCCTGTCGAAAACGCCGCTCAAGCAGTGCTTTGCGATCACCGGCTCGATCAACCAGTTCGGTGAAGTGCAGGCGGTGGGCGGGGTCAATGAGAAGATCGAAGGCTTCTTCCGTCTCTGCGAGGCTCGCGGGCTGACCGGTGAGCAGGGTGCAATCATTCCGCAGGCGAACGTCGCCACGCTGATGCTCGACGAGAAGGTGTTGTCGGCGGTGCGTGCGGGGCAGTTTCATGTCTACGCCGTGCGTCAGGCTGACGAGGCGTTGAGCCTGTTGGTCGGCGAACCGGCCGGTGCGCCGGATGCCGATGGCCAGTTCCCTGAAGGCAGCGTTAACGCGCGGGTGGTGGAACGCTTGCGCGTGATCGCGGAAATGATCAGCGAAGAAGACCTCAAGGAAGCCGAGAAAGAAGCGGCGCTGGAGGCGCTGGTCGAGGCCAAACCGGCCTGACGCCAAATGGAAAACTGATGATCGTTCCCACGCTCTGCGTGGGAACGCCTCCGGTGACGCTCTGCGTCACGTTTTCAGCGACGCGGAGCGTCCCGGGCTGCATTCCCACGCAGAGCGTGAGGAACGATCAGTGCCATCACTCTGGCGTCAATATTCACACAATGACCATTCGGCGCCTTCTGGTCTCACTTGACGTGCTAGTCAAACTTTTCTTCTATTCTCAGCTCAAGGATATCGACAGTAATCACTGGATCGAGACAGCCTTCCCGTGGGGGCTGAATACCGGATCTATCGAGGGTCGCCGCCATGTCGCGCAACCTCTGCCTCACCCGTCAATGCCTGGGCCTTGTGACCCGTATCGAGTGTGCCATCCGCCCGTTGGCGGGGGATACGGGCATGTGGACCTTGCTCTTCGCCGCCGGAATGGCTGGCGAACAACCTTCGGCCATCAAGGCGCAGGGCCCGTTTCATGGTCCTTTCGCGGCTGAATCAATCCTCGACACGATTGTTGAAAGCCTGACGCTGCATGGCTACGAGCTGGCCGATGACCCGCAAATCTGGTGCCTGCACCTGCAAGCCCAACTGCGGGAAATCAACGGCGGCCGTTGCCGCAACCTCGGTGGCTGAGTTTCGGACCAGGCACTGACCCGGCTATTGATCAAGGTGGGTCAGGTCTGCCTCGGCCAGTTTGACCTCGAAACCATATTGCACCGTGGTGAGGTCGGTTCGCTGATAACTTTCCAGACGTGTTGGCTGGCCATAGAAGTAATGCACGGCAGATAACGCCGGGCCTTCTGCGCTCGCGTCGTGAGTGACCGAAAGAATTTCTTTCAGATAGTTTCCAGAGTCGTCTTTGGCGAAAAATCGCCAGTCCTGGGCAGGAAACAGCTTCAAATCAACCACCAATGCATTGCCCTTTAGTTCCAGGCCTTTGGGCAGCGTATGGGCGTCGAGCGATTGTTTGGCCACCGTCGCCAGAAACAACGGCATGGAGCCCACTGCATAGGCCGGTGTTTCCGGAAACAGGTTCAAGTCATAGGTGATAGCGCCACGCAACGGGTCGATCTCATAAGCCTCCGGCGGCAGCTCGATCGGCTCATCGCGTTTGCCGCTGCCATCCTCCGTAAAGAACGTGACCGGGCTATTGCCAGGGTTGAACGATGTGCCGAGCAGTTCATCATTGAAGCTTCTGAGGTGGTCGAACTCAATGCGCGCGGCGCTGGGGTCATCCACCGACTGACTGACGATGACGCCCTTCTTCAGTTGTTCCTCACTCAAAGTCGCGCCCTTGAGCCAGGTCGGCGCCCGATCGTCATACACCACCACCGGTAAGGTCAGTGGCTGGATGGTTTTTTCCGTGGTGTGCGAGTCGAAGCGGCGCACCGGCAGGTTCAGGTCCTTGCGGGTCACCGTGGCGGCCGAGAAGTCCAGCACGCTGACTTCAACGGTTTCGATCGGACCGTTGAAATACACTTTGCTGTAATGATTCTTCTGCTGCGCCTCGAAGGTGCGCTGTTCTTCATCGATCTGCTTTTCGAAGGTTTCGCTCCAAGCCTTCTGCTGTTGAATTTTCGCCAGTTGTTTTTGATAGAAGGCAATTTGCGCAGCGGTTTCATTGATCGAACCCGAGCGCGAGAGAAATTGCCCGGTGGTGTCCCTGGCCTGGACGATCAGCGGGTTCAACGGTGTTTCGCTGACTTCGGGGGCCAGTGGCGCGCTGTTGTTGAATTCGATTTCGGCGTAGTTGTTGCCAAGCTTCAGCAAGGTGACGCTGAGGTTGTCGTTGGTGCGGGTCTGACCAACGTCTTTCTTCGTCAGGTCGAAGGTGTAGAGCCTGCGCGGGGCGATGACCTCGACCTTGCCTTGCAGGCTCACCGGTTGGGGCTGGTTCTTGTTGTCCACGTCCAGACCGTCGATGAACGGATAGGTCACCGTCAGATCATCCGGGTTGGTCAGGTTGGAGCTCGACGGGCTCAGTTGAATGCCTGGATCGGTTTCCGACCATTCCGGCTGGAACGCGATGACGCGCTTGTTGCTCAAGGTCACCGATTGCCATTCCAGGCCATGGGGAAAGAGAAACGCGGCCGGAATGTTGAAGTTGAAAGGGAACACCGGTTGCAGGTCGGTCAGGTAGTCGGAACTGGAATCCTTGTGCAGCACGAACAGACCGTTGATGTAGGTATCGACCAGGGCCTGTGGCGTGGGGTAGTGCTTGAGCACGGCGAGGGCGTCTTCGCCGTATTCGGTTTCCACGGGTTTGCTGTCGAGCTTGAGTTGCGCACGCTCGAGCAACAGCAGCGAACCGCCGAGTTCGGCCACGGCATCCTTGAGCTTCGGATCCTCAATCGCATCCAGAGACTTCTCGAACTGCGCGGTCTTTTCCTCGAGGCTGGTCTGGCGCTTCTCATCGCTGGGTGAGCAGCCGCCCAGCAGCAGAGCCAGGCAAATACCGGCACTCGTTATTGGCAATCGCACATCCATTTCCAGTCTTCCTGTCCGATGTCGCTGAGCTGTCAATAGTCTGGACACTAGCAGAAAAACTTTGTGACACCCGCGCAGGTTGCGGATTTCCCGACGGTTTCTGGCTGTAACGGGGGGCTGTTATACTCGCGGCCATTTCCAGCCCACGTGTGAGATTCAATGGAACGCTTTATCGAAAATGCAATGTATGCCTCTCGCTGGCTGCTGGCACCGATCTACTTCGGTCTGTCCCTTGGGCTACTGGCGCTGGCACTGAAATTCTTCCAGGAAGTTTTCCACGTCATTCCCAACGTATTCTCGATGGCCGAGTCGGATCTGATCCTGGTGCTGCTGTCGCTGATCGACATGGCGCTGGTGGGTGGTTTGCTGGTGATGGTGATGATTTCCGGTTACGAGAACTTCGTTTCCCAACTGGACATCGACGACGACAAGGAAAAGCTCAACTGGCTGGGCACCATGGATTCGTCTTCGCTGAAGATGAAAGTGGCGGCCTCCATCGTGGCGATTTCGTCGATCCACCTGCTGCGGGTTTTCATGGACGCCAAGAACGTCGATCCGGAGCATCTGAAGTGGTACGTGATCATTCACATGACGTTCGTTGTGTCGGCGTTTGCCATGGGCTACCTGGACAAACTCACCAAGCATTGATTCACACAAAACCCTGTAGGAGCGAGGCTTGCCCGCTAAGGGGCCGTGTCAGTCGATATAGATGTTGCCCGTCACACCGCCTTCGCGGGCAAGCCTCGCTCCTACAGTCAGGCGCAAACAGACGGGCGGTGTCGTTTGTGGCTTGTACTTTGAGGTGCCAAGGCCTATGCATGTATTGATATTGGCTCGACACCGTATGAGGTGCCTTCATGAACTTCGTTGAGTTGCGTGCGTATGCCATCGCCGGGAAAATCGATGAGCTGAACCTGATCTCCATGGAAGGCGGGATCTACCTGCTGGAAGCGCGCATGCATGGTGCGGCGTATCCGTTGAGTGATGCCCACGACAAGATGGTTCACCTGCGATCGGTCGAGCACGCGCGTCAAATGCTTCACGCATTTCCCTCCTTGCCGTTCAATCTTGTACACACCTTGGTTCATGATGAAATGTGCGGACTAGGTGCCAATGTCGAGGGAAACCTGAAAGTTCCGATTGCCTTCCGTTCTGCCTGGCACCACTGACAGCTCTCATCAACGCCACGGCATCTGTGCTAGTCTGCTGGCCCTTTTGGTTCCGGGCGCTCCGGGACGCGCTGTGCACGCACGGCAAGTTCCTGGGCCGTCCGCACAGCGGAGCAGTGTCATGTCCGAAGTAAATCTGTCCACCGACGAAACCCGCGTCAGCTACGGTATTGGCCGTCAGCTGGGCGATCAACTGCGCGACAACCCGCCACCGGGCGTTAGCCTGGACGCGATCCTGGCTGGCCTGACTGACGCATTCGCCGGTAAGCCTAGCCGTGTGGGTCAGGAAGAAATGTCCGCCAGCTTCAAGGTGATCCGCGAAATCATGCAAGCCGAAGCGGCTGCCAAAGCTGAAGCGGCTGCTGGCGAAGGCCTGGCTTTCCTGGCTGAAAACGCCAAGCGTGAGGGCATCACCACCCTGGCTTCGGGCCTGCAATTCGAAGTGCTGACTCAAGGTGAAGGCGCCAAGCCAACCCGTGAAGATCAAGTGCGCACTAACTACCACGGCACCCTGATCGACGGCACTGTGTTCGACAGCTCCTACGATCGTGGCCAGCCTGCAGAATTCCCGGTCGGCGGCGTGATCGCTGGCTGGACCGAAGCCCTGCAACTGATGAACGCTGGCAGCAAATGGCGTCTGTACGTGCCGAGCGAACTGGCTTACGGCGCTCAAGGCGTTGGCAGCATTCCGCCGCACAGCGTACTGGTATTCGACGTCGAGCTGCTCGACGTTCTGTAAGCTCTTGATCCTGTAGGAGCGAACGGTGCGGCGATCCGACTTGCTCGCGAATGCATCACCTCGGTTTCAAGTCGGAACCGAGTTGTCAGGTTCGCGGGCAAGCCTCGCTCCTACGGGGTTTGTAGTGTTACTCATACCTCGATCTTGTGGTGCAGTTCGCTCGTCGGGCGCAACGCCCGGGCATAGCAGAACAGAAACAGATTGCGCACCAGTTCCTTGAGCACCACCGGCTCGCTGGAACTCAAGCCGTTGACGTCCAGATCACCCTGATCCTGCAGCTCGTTCAAGGCTTCTTCTTCAAGCACCGCACAGACTTCCCCGGTTTCCCGATGCAGGATCCTGAGGTACGGGTGTGGACGGTCCAGCCAGGCATCGATCAAATAAGTCATGGGTCTCATCTCCATTGATGTGTTTCAATGAGAATAATTCTTATTCATCAAATAGCAAGGATCTATTGGCGATTTGTGATTTTTTCCGGGTAAAGATTGCGTAAGGTCAAAACGGCTGGCGTTTGGCTATTGCGAGGATATGTTGGGAGAGGCGGGGGAGGGTGAAGCAGCATCCCACGCGGGGCGCGGGATGGAAGACAGCAGAATCAGACTTTTCTGACGAACTCGGATTTGAGCTTCATCGGGCCGATGCCGTCGATCTTGCAGTCGATGTCGTGATCGCCATCGCACAGGCGGATGTTCTTGACCTTGGTGCCGACCTTGACCACCAGCGACGTGCCTTTGACCTTCAGGTCCTTGATCACGGTGATGGTATCGCCGTCCTGCAGGACGTTGCCCACCGAATCCTTTTTCACGGTGTCATCGGACGCTGCTTCGGCTTCGCCGCTGGCAGACCACTCGTGGGCGCACTCGGGGCAGATCAGCTGAGCGCCGTCTTCATAGGTATATTCGGAATTGCATTTTGGGCAGGGTGGCAACGTGCTCACTAAAGCTCCTTGGATTCAGGATCGTTAAAAAGCGCACATTGTATAGGGTTTTAGGCGGGGGGTGGGTCAACACGATTCCTGTGGGAGTCGGGCTTGCCCGCGATGCAGGCACCTCGGTATGTCAGAAGCACCGCGGTGATGCCATCGCAGGCAAGCCAGCTCCCACAGGAGCTGGGGTGTAACAAGTGGATCAGTGCGTGCGGGCTACTGCAAACTCGCTCAATTCGACCAGTGCATCGCGATACTCGCTGGCTGGCAGCGCATCGAGGCATTTGATCGCACGGGCCACGTAATCACGGGCCAGATTTGCGGTGTAATCCAGCGAGCCAGACGCTTCTACCGCTTCGCGAATGCTTTCCAGGTCTTCGATGCCGCCTTTCTGGATCGCCTTGCGCACCAGCGCAGCCTGCTCCGGCGTGCCTTCGCGCATGGTATAGATCAGCGGCAGGGTCGGCTTGCCTTCGGCCAGGTCGTCACCGACGTTCTTGCCCAGGGTTTCCGCGTCGCCACGGTAGTCCAGCAGGTCGTCGACCAGTTGGAAGGCCACACCCAGGTGATCGCCGAAGGTGCGCAGCGCTTCGCTCTGCTCCGGTGTGGCACCGGCCAGGGCTGCCGCACTGTGGGTCGAAGCCTCGAAGAGCATCGCGGTTTTGCCGCGGATGACTTCCATATAAGTTTCTTCGGTGGTGCTGGCGTCACGGACCTTGGACAGCTGCAACACTTCGCCTTCGGCGATGATGCGCGTGGCTTGCGAAAGGATCTTCATCACCGGCATGGAGCCCAGTTCGACCATCATTTCGAAGGAGCGCGAATACAGGAAGTCGCCCACCAGCACGCTTGGCGCATTGCCCCACATGGCGTTGGCGGTCGAGCGGCCACGGCGCATGCCGGACATGTCGACCACGTCGTCGTGCAGCAGGGTTGCGGTGTGCAGGAACTCGATGGTCGCGGCCAGCAGGCGCAGGTCATCGCCTTCGCGACCCAGGGCCTTGCCACACAGCAACACTAATAGAGGACGCAGGCGTTTACCGCCAGCCGAGGTAATGTAATCGCCGATTTTCGATACCAGCGGCACTCGGGAAGTCAGCTGCTTCTTGATGATGCCGTCGACGGCGCTAAAATCGTCCGCCACCGCGCGGTAGAAAGCTTGGGGTTGCATCAGCGACAGTTGCTCCAGAAGGGTTGCGCGGCATGCTAGGACCCACGTCGGCGGGTGTCAAGGCACGATGGACGGCCTCTTGCATCGCCCCGGCAGCTTGCGTACAATCGCGCACCCTGAACTTCCTGGGCAGCACCTGCCTTACGCAATTGCAAACAGGCCTTCCAGCCTTATGCAGCCATGCCAGCCAATACCTCTTCTTATAAAGAGCTGGGTGAGCAGGATTATCGGAGAAATACCATGTCGTACGCAGTAATTGTTACTGGTGGCAAGCAATACAAGGTCGCCCCAGGTGAATACCTGAAGATCGAAAAACTGGAAATCGCAAAAGGCGAATCCGTTACA
>NZ_JBIWAF010000009.1:0-179531 GCF_044759925.1 Pseudomonas sp. NPDC099000 | reverse complement strand
CCGCTACTTTTAACTCGCTACTGTAGACGGAGTTCGACCCCGAGCAATGATCAATACGCTGCGCAAGATCGTCCAGGAAGTTAACTCCGCCAAGGATCTCAAGGCGGCGTTGGGGATTATTGTATTGCGCGTCAAAGAGGCCATGGGCAGTCAGGTCTGCTCGGTCTACCTGCTTGACCCTGAGACCAACCGCTTCGTGCTGATGGCCACCGAGGGCTTGAACAAGCGCTCGATCGGCAAAGTCAGCATGGCACCCAACGAAGGTCTGGTCGGCCTGGTCGGCACGCGTGAAGAACCCCTGAACCTCGAAAACGCCGCGGATCACCCCCGCTACCGCTACTTCGCCGAAACGGGCGAGGAGCGCTACGCCTCCTTCCTCGGGGCGCCGATCATTCACCACCGCCGTGTTGTCGGCGTGTTGGTCATTCAGCAAAAAGAACGCCGCCAGTTCGATGAAGGTGAAGAAGCCTTCCTCGTGACCATGAGCGCGCAGCTCGCCGGCGTTATCGCCCACGCCGAAGCCACCGGTTCGATCCGTGGCCTGGGTCGACAGGGCAAAGGCATCCAGGAAGCCAAGTTCGTCGGCGTTCCGGGTTCGCCGGGTGCGGCGGTCGGTACGGCAGTGGTCATGCTGCCGCCAGCCGATCTGGACGTGGTGCCGGACAAGACCATCACCGACATCGAAGCCGAACTCGGCCTGTTCAAGACCGCTATCGAAGGCGTGCGCGCCGACATGCGCGCCTTGTCCGCCAAGCTCGCGAACCAGTTGCGCCCGGAAGAGCGCGCGCTGTTCGATGTCTATTTGATGATGCTTGATGATGCCTCGCTCGGCAGCGAAATCACCACCGTGATCAAGACCGGCCAGTGGGCCCAGGGCGCGTTGCGTCAGGTGGTCACCGAACACGTCAACCGTTTCGAGTTGATGGACGACGCCTACCTGCGTGAACGCGCCTCGGACGTCAAAGACCTTGGTCGCCGCTTACTGGCTTACTTGCAGGAAGAACGTCAGCAGACCCTGGTCTACCCCGACAACACCATTCTGATCAGCGAAGAACTGACGCCGGCGATGCTCGGCGAGGTGCCGGAAGGCAAGCTGGTCGGTCTGGTGTCGGTACTCGGTTCCGGCAACTCCCACGTAGCGATCCTGGCGCGGGCCATGGGCATCCCGACGGTGATGGGCCTGGTCGACCTGCCGTATTCCAAGGTCGACGGTATCCAGATGATCGTCGACGGCTACCACGGCGAGGTCTACACCAACCCCAGCGAAGTGCTGCGCAAGCAGTTCGCCGAAGTGGTCGAGGAAGAGAAGCAACTGGCCCTTGGGCTGGACGCGTTGCGCGACTTGCCGTGCGTAACCCTCGATGGCCATCGCATGCCGCTCTGGGTCAACACCGGCCTGCTGGCGGACGTTGCGCGAGCGCAGAAGCGTGGCGCTGAAGGCGTCGGTCTGTACCGCACCGAAGTGCCGTTCATGATCAACCAGAGGTTCCCGAGCGAAAAGGAGCAGCTGGCGATTTATCGCGAGCAACTGGCCGCGTTTCACCCGCAACCGGTGACCATGCGCAGCCTGGACATCGGCGGCGACAAGTCACTGTCGTACTTCCCGATCAAGGAAGACAACCCGTTCCTCGGCTGGCGCGGCATTCGCGTCACTCTCGACCACCCGGAAATCTTCCTGGTGCAGACCCGCGCCATGCTCAAGGCCAGTGAAGGCCTGAACAACCTGCGGATTCTGCTGCCGATGATTTCCGGCACCCACGAACTCGAAGAAGCCTTGCACCTGATTCACCGGGCCTGGGGCGAAGTCCGCGACGAAGGCTGCGACGTGCCGATGCCGCCGATCGGCGTGATGATCGAAATTCCGGCGGCTGTTTATCAGACCAAGGAGCTGGCGCGGCAAGTGGACTTCCTGTCGGTCGGCTCCAACGACCTGACCCAGTACCTGTTGGCAGTGGATCGAAACAATCCGCGGGTAGCCGATCTTTATGACTATCTGCACCCGGCGGTGCTGCAAGCCCTGCAGAGCGTGGTGCGTGACGCTCATGCCGAAGGCAAGCCCGTGAGTATCTGCGGCGAGATGGCCGGCGATCCTGCGGCGGCGGTGCTGTTGATGGCGATGGGCTTCGACAGTCTGTCGATGAACGCCACCAATCTGCCGAAAGTGAAGTGGATGCTGCGTCAGATCAACCTGAGCAAGGCCAGGGAATTGCTGGCCGAGCTGATGACCATCGACAACCCGCAAGTGATCCACAGCTCGCTGCAATTGGCGCTGAAGAACCTTGGGTTGGCGCGGATGATTAATCCGGCTTCGGTCAAAACCCTCTAAACCTGTACCGGCCTCATCGCGGGCAAGCCCGCTCCCGCAGGAGTTTCGGTCGGTTCACAGATTTGTGAACAACACCAAACCTGTGGGAGCTGGCTTGCCTGCGATGGGGCCTGCCCAGGCAGCACGAAATTAAACCCTGATCTCTACCTCCCCAAGATGCCCGCCATACGGCCCGAAACTCCTTTCGACCATATGCCGCGTCCCATCCGCCTGAACAATCAACGCCGTACTCGCCCGCGTCCCATACGTAGGGCTGGCGATAAACACACTCGACAGCAACGTCTCGGTCGCCAGCCCCACCCCGGTATCTGGCAGCTCGGCAAACGGTGCGGCCTGCGGATCATTCAGCAACGCCAGTAACGCCTCTGGCTGCGGATCCTCCAGCACTTCCTCCAGCGCCGCCCGCGCCTTGAGCAGTTTCGGCCACGGCGTATCCAGCCCGGCATTCGACAACCCATAAACCCCGGGTGCCAACATCACCGCCTCAGACTCCCGCGCATTGAAGTGCCACAGTTCGTTGGCATTGCCGGCCAGCAAGTTAAATCCGGCATATTCCGGCGAACGTCCGACAACGTCGCTCAAGTAATCATCAATCGGCATGTTGCCTAAAAGAAAACCGGCCACCAGCTCACCTCGGGATTTTCGCGATGGCGACTGGTTCGGATCACGAATATTGGTCAGCGCAGCAAAACGCCCGTTGGCACCGATACCGAGCCAGGTGCCGCCGGCTTCGAGGTCGCGACCGGCGTAGACGTTCGGCGCGTGCGGCCATTGCGCCAGAGGCAGGCTGGGCCGGGCATAAAACTCGTCGCGGTTGGCCGCCACGATCAGCGGCCGGGCATGACCCGGTCGCCAGGCAAAAACAATCAGGCACATAAGGTGATCCTTGTGTGTTTTTTGCTCACTCTACGCAGTCGTCGCCTGTCGTTCCATTGCCATCCGCAGTGGAGCCCGAGGCCACGCATCCGTTACCATGCCGCTCCGGTTTTGGCTAAGCATTGGGATCGTCCATGGAATTTCTGCTCTATCTGGCGCTGGGCGCCTGTGCAGGCGTGCTGGCCGGGCTGTTCGGGGTTGGTGGCGGGATCATCATCGTCCCGGTGCTGGTGTTCAGTTTCACCTTGCAAGGCTTCGACGCGTCGATCCTGACCCACCTGGCGGTCGGCACATCCCTGGCGACGATCATCTTTACGTCGGTCAATGCGGTCCGCGAACATCATCGTCGCGGCGCGGTGCGTTGGCCGATTTTCGTGTGGATGACCGTCGGAATTCTGATAGGTGCCGGTTTCGGTGCGCTGACGGCCGAAGCAATCTCTGGCCCGAACCTGCAAAAAATCATTGGCGTGTTTGCGCTGATCATCGCTGTGCAACTGGCGTTGGACGTCAAACCCAAGGCCAGCCGAACGGTGCCCGGCAAACTCGGTCTCAGCGTGGCCGGCAGCGTGATTGGCTGGGCCTCGGCGATTTTCGGCATTGGCGGCGGCTCGTTGACCGTGCCGTTCCTGACCTGGCGCAGCGTGCCGATGCAGCAAGCGGTGGCGACTTCGTCGGCTTGCGGTCTGCCCATCGCCTTGGCCAGTGCATTAAGTTTCATGATTCTGGGCTGGCACGATCCCTTGCTGCCGGCCCATAGTCTCGGTTTTATCTATTTGCCGGCGCTGCTGGGGATCGCCCTGACCAGCATGGTGTTCGCCCGCTTCGGTGCGCGACTGGCCCACAGGCTGTCGCCAAAGTTGCTGAAAAGGCTGTTTGCCGCTTTGCTGTTCTGCGTAGGCCTGAGCTTCCTGCTCTAGCTCGCAATGCTGGCTTAATCCTGAGGTGACAGCGTCACCCGGGAATTCTGGTTTCAACTTTAACAAGGAGTCGCAATGCTGCCTTACCCGCAGATCGACCCGGTGGCCCTGGCCATCGGTCCGCTGAAAATCCACTGGTACGGTCTGATGTACCTGATCGGCATCGGCGGCGCCTGGCTGCTGGCATCGCGCCGGCTCAACCGCTTCGACCCGACCTGGACCAAGGAGAAACTCTCCGACATGGTCTTCTGGATGTCGATGGGCGTTATCGTCGGCGGACGCTTGGGCTACGTGCTGTTCTACGACCTGCACGCTTACCTGGCCAACCCGACGCTGATTTTCGAAGTATGGAAGGGCGGCATGTCGTTCCATGGCGGGTTTATCGGCGTGATGCTGGCGGCGTTGTGGTTCGGCAAGAAGAACAACAAGTCGTTCTTCCAGCTGATGGATTTTGTTGCGCCGATGGTGCCGATCGGCCTGGGTGCCGGGCGCATCGGCAACTTCATCAACGCCGAGTTGTGGGGCAAGGCGACTGACGTGCCGTGGGCAATGATCTTCCCGCCGTTCAGCGATCCGGCACAGTTGCCGCGTCACCCGTCGCAGCTGTATCAGTTCGCCCTTGAAGGCGTGGCGCTGTTCGCCATTCTCTGGTTGTTCTCACGCAAGCCGCGGCCGACCATGGCGGTGTCCGGGATGTTCGCGCTGTTCTACGGCATCTTCCGTTTCATCGTGGAATTCGTCCGCGTACCGGACGCGCAACTGGGCTATCTGGCCTGGAACTGGCTAACCATGGGCCAGGTACTTTGCGTACCGATGGTCGTTGGCGGACTGTTCCTGATCTGGCTGGCCTATCACCGCGCCCCGGCGACCCCAGCGGCAGCCGTATAAATTCGAATCCCGGGGTGACGACCCCGGGTTCAAGGACACAGGTAACTCATGAAGCAATATCTCGAACTGGTCGCCCACGTAATCAAGAACGGCACCAAGCAAGCCAACCGCACCGGCGTGAACACCATCAGCTTTCCGGGCGCGATGCTGCGTTATGACCTGAAAGAAGGTTTCCCGGCGATCACCACGCGCAAAATGGCCTTCAAGTCGGCCATCGGCGAGATGTGTGGTTTCCTGCGGGGCGTGAACAACGCCGCCGAATTCCGCGCCCTGGGCTGCAAGGTCTGGGATCAGAACGCCAACGAAAACGCGCAATGGCTGGCCAATCCGTTCCGTCAGGGGGAAGACGACCTCGGCGAGATCTACGGCGTGCAATGGCGCAAATGGCCGGCGTATAAGCAGATTCCGGTCAGCAATAAAGCCGCTATCGAACAGACCCTGAGCCAGGGATATCGTCAGATCGCTGAAGGCGAAGAAGACGGTCAGGCCTACGTCGTTCTGTACAAGGCGATCGACCAGATTCGCCAGTGCGTCGACACCATCATCAAGGACCCGGGCAGCCGCCGCATCCTGTTCCACGGCTGGAACGTCGCCCAGCTCGATGAAATGGCCTTGCCGCCGTGCCATCTGCTGTACCAGTTCCACCCGAATGTCGAGACCAAAGAGATTTCTCTGACCCTCTACATCCGCTCCAACGACCTGGGCCTGGGCACGCCGTTCAACCTCACCGAAGGCGCCGCTCTGCTGAGCCTGATCGGTCGACTGACCGGCTATACACCGCGCTGGTTCACCTATTTCATCGGTGATGCCCACGTCTACGAAAATCATTTGGACATGCTGAACGAACAGCTCAAGCGCGAACCGTTCCCGATGCCGAAACTGGTAATCAGCGACCGTGTGCCGGAGTTTGCCAAGACCGGTGTTTATCAGCCGGAGTGGCTGGAAAAGATCGAGCCGAGTGATTTCTCGCTTGAGGGTTATGAGCATCACCCACCGATGACCGCGCCGATGGCGGTCTAACGCAACCTGACCGTACCTGATCGTTCCCACGCTCCGCGTGGGAATGCCGCCATGGACGCTCCGCGTCCACTGTGACGCAGAGCGTCACGGGATTCATTCCCACGCAGAGCGTGGGAACGATCATTGACCGCTAGTGGCCGTGACTGCGGCCGACATGAGAATGCTCAACCTCCGTCGCCACAACCCCGCCACTCACTTCCAGCCGCTGCAAAATCCCGCACTGATCAATATCCGGCCCCTCGCCACACCTTTGGCGCAGGTCGAGCAGTTGTGTCTGCAACGCCAGCAACCCATCAATCCGCGCTTTCACGTGATGAATGTGCTCGTCGATCAACGCATTCACACTTTCACACTGATCCTGCGGACTGTCGCGCAGGGCCAGCAGGCTGCGGATCTCCTCCAGGGTCATGTCGAGGGTGCGGCAATTGCGGATGAAGGTCAGGCGTTCGGCGTGGGCTTGGGTGTAGACGCGGTAGTTGCCGTCGCTGCGGGCCGGTTCCGGCAGCAGGTTTTCGCGTTCGTAGTAGCGGATGGTTTCGACGGCGCAGTCGGTGAGTTTCGCCAATTCTCCGATCTTCATGACGGCAATCTCCAAAAGGGTGCTTGACCCTATAGTGGCTACAGGGTCTTTACTTGGCAACAGGCACCTTCATGGACGCAACCAATGAGCGATTCCCTTCACACCCACAAACCCGAGGTTGATCACGATCACGATCACGATCACAGCCACAAGCTGCAGCCTGTGCAGAAGCATGACCATGGCGGGCACGGCGATTCCTGCTGTTCCTCAAAAGCGGCAGCGCCTTCGCTGATCAAGTTGAGCGACAAGCCGACCGACGGCGCCCGGCTGAGCAGCTTCCGCATCGACGCCATGGACTGCCCGACCGAGCAGACGCTGATCCAGAACAAGCTCGGCAAACTCGTGGGCGTGCAGCAACTGGAGTTCAACCTGATCAACCGCGTGTTGGGCGTCACCCATGACCTGCCGAGCACTGCGCCGATCATCGAGGCCATCAAGTCCCTCGGCATGCAGGCTGAGCCGATAGAGCAGGGCGCTGAACCGCCAGCGCCGATCCCCGTGAAAAAACACTGGTGGCCGCTGGCGCTGTCCGGCGTGGGTGCGCTGGCTGCAGAAGTGATCCACTTCACCAACGCTGCACCGGACTGGGTGGTGGCGATCATCGCGCTGATTTCGATCCTCAGTGGCGGCCTCACCACTTACAAGAAAGGCTGGATCGCGCTCAAGAACCTCAACCTGAACATCAACGCGCTGATGAGCATTGCGGTGACTGGCGCGATCCTGATCGGACAATGGCCGGAAGCGGCGATGGTGATGTTCCTGTTCACCGTGGCCGAGTTGATCGAAGCCAGGTCGCTGGACCGGGCGCGCAACGCCATTGGCGGTTTGATGCAGATGACCCCGGAACAGGCCACGGTGCAGCAAGCCGATGGCCGTTGGGTCGAGCAAGACGTCAAAACCATCGAACCCGGTGCGCGAGTACGGGTGCGTCCCGGCGAGCGGATTGGCCTGGACGGCGAAGTCGTGTCGGGCAGTTCGACCATCAATCAGGCGCCGATCACCGGCGAAAGCCTGCCGATCGAGAAGACGGTGGGCGATAAAGTGTTCGCCGGCACCATCAACCAGGCAGGCTCCCTGGAGTATTCCGTCACTGCGGCGGCGAACAATTCGACCCTGGCGCGGATCATCCACGCCGTGGAGCAGGCCCAAGGCGCGCGGGCACCGACCCAGCGCTTTGTCGATCAGTTCTCGAAAATCTATACCCCGGCAGTGTTCCTGCTGGCCTTGGCCGTCGCAGTGATTCCGCCGCTGTTCATGGGCGCCGTCTGGTTCGACTGGATCTACCGGGCGTTGGTCTTGCTGGTGGTCGCTTGCCCCTGCGCGTTGGTGATTTCAACGCCAGTGACCATCGTCAGCGGCCTCGCCGCAGCGGCGCGCAAAGGCATCCTGGTGAAGGGCGGCGTTTATCTGGAGGGCGGTTACAAGCTCGATTACCTGGCGTTGGACAAGACCGGCACCATTACCCATGGCAAACCGGTGCAGACCGATTATTTGTCGCTTGATCCAACCGCTGACGCCATCGCCCCGGCGATTGCGGCAGCGCTGGCCGGTCGCTCGGATCACCCGGTGTCGTTGGCCATCGCCAATGCGGCTGTGGATAAACAATTCGCGCCGCTCGTTGTGGATAACTTCGAAGCGCTGGCCGGTCGTGGCGTTCGCGGCGACATCGACGGTCAGACCTACCACTTGGGCAACCATCGCCTGGTGGAAGATTTGGGGCTGTGTTCGCCTGCGCTGGAAGAGAAGCTGTTTGCGCTGGAAAAACAGGGCAAGTCCGTGGTGTTGTTGCTCGACAAGTCCGGCCCGTTGGCATTGTTCGCCGTGGCCGATACGGTAAAAGAGTCCAGTCGCGAAGCAATCCAGCAATTGCACGAGCTGGGCATCAAAACCCTGATGCTGACCGGCGACAACGTCCACACCGCTCAGGCGATTGCCGCGCAAGTGGGCATCGACGAGGCCAAGGGCGATCTGCTGCCGACCGACAAGCTGCAAGCCATCGAAGCACTTTATGCACAGGGCCATCACGTCGGCATGGTCGGCGATGGCATTAACGATGCGCCGGCACTGGCCCGGGCCGAGATCGGTTTCGCCATGGCCGCCGCCGGTACCGATACCGCCATCGAGACCGCTGATGTCGCCCTGATGGACGACGATCTACGCAAGATCCCCGCGTTCATTCGCCTGTCGCGGCAGACGTCGAGCATCCTCAAACAGAACATCGCCCTCGCTTTGGTCATCAAGGCGATCTTTCTTGGGGTAACCTTCGCCGGGATCGCCACCATGTGGATGGCGGTGTTTGCCGACATGGGCGTCAGCCTGTTGGTGGTGTTCAACGGTTTGCGCCTGCTGCGCAAGTAAGCGATGAGGGACGGGTGTGCTGAGTGCCGAGCTGAAGGCGTTTTACATGGTTGCCCGCCTGGGCAGCATTACCCTGGCGGCGAAGAAACTCGGCTTGAGCCAGCCCACGGTGACCACGCAGATCCGCCATCTGGAAAGCCAGTATTCGGTTGAGTTGTTCTACCGTGGCGGCCGCCGCCTCAGCGTCAGCGATGAAGGCGCGCGGCTGTTGCCGATGGTCAAGGCGCTGTTGCAGCAGGAAGCGGACATCGAGTTTTTCCTGCGCAACAGCGGCCAGGTCCAGGGCACGTTGCGCATCGCCGCCACCGCGCCGTATTACATCCTCGATCTGGTGAAGACCTTTCGCGAGCGCCTGCCGCAAGTGGAAGTGTCGGTGGAGATCGGTAACTCCCAGCAGGTGCTGGAGGCGCTCGAGGATTACCGGGTGGATGTCGCGGCGTCATCGCAGTTGCTCGACGATTCGCGGCTGATTCGGCGGGTGCTTGGCAGCGATCCGCTGGTGCTGGCGGTGCATCGCAATCATCCGCTGGCGGTGCATGACCATGTGCCGCTGAGTGCGTTGGCCGGGCACACATTGTTGATGCGGGAGTCGGGTTCGACGACGCGTCAATTGACCGAAGAGCTGCTGGCCGGCGCCGGAGTGTGTTTCGGACCGTTGCTGGAAATTGGCAGCCGTGAATCGATTCGTGAGGCGGTGCTGCGCAACATCGGCATCAGCATCATTGCCCGGCAGGAAGTGCCGCATGATCCGCAGTTGCGCGTGCTGACGATTGAGAATGCGCCGCAGATTCCCGAGTACTTGTATTGCTTGAAGGAACGCAAAGGCGCGCGGTTGCCCGCGGCGTTTTTGGGGTTGGCGCAGGAAATGGCGCCGGCGTAATGATCGTTCCCACGCGGAGCGTGGGAATGATCGGCGGTGACCCCAAATCCCCGAATACCACTATCAGCCGTTTTTGCCTCACTGCCACATGACCGACGCATTACAAACCTAGGATGGGCTTCATCTGCTTGATGAGGCCTGTCCATGAACCACTCGATCGCAACTGCCCTGACCAACCCCGGCGCGCCGATGAAAGTGCGCGGCGTGCAGAAACGCTTTGGCGCCTTCACCGCGCTGGACAATGTTTCCCTCGACGTCGCCGCCGGTGAGCTGGTGTGTCTGCTGGGCCCGTCGGGCTGTGGCAAAACCACCTTGCTGCGATGCATCGCCGGCCTGGAGAAACAAGACAGCGGCGAGTTGTACCTCGGCGATCGCGACGTTTCCCACCTGGCACCCCAGGCGCGGGACTATGGCATTCTGTTCCAGTCCTACGCGCTATTCCCCAATCTCACCGTCGAATCGAACATTGCCTACGGCCTCGCCGGCAGTGGTCGCGATGAGGTGCGCAAGCGTGTCGGTCAGATGCTGGAACTGGTCGGCCTGACCGGCAGTGAGAAAAAGTACCCCGGCCAACTGTCCGGCGGCCAACAGCAGCGTGTCGCACTGGCTCGGGCCTTGGCGCCGGCGCCATCGTTATTGTTGCTGGACGAACCGATGTCGGCCCTCGACGCCCGGGTTCGCGAGCATCTGTGCACCGAACTGCGCCAACTGCAACGCAACCTCGGCGTCACCACCCTGATGGTCACGCACAACCAGGACGAGGCCATGCTGATGGCCGACCGCATCGCCGTGATGAACAACGGCAAGGTCGAGCAGTACGCCACGCCGCAGGAAATCTACGACCGCCCGGCCACGCCGTTTGTGGCGGAGTTTGTCGGCCAGGGCAATTGGCTGCCGTTCAGCCGAAGCAGCGACAGCCACGCCCAGGTCGGAGGGATGAGCATGCGCCTGGCCGATGGCAGCGCTAAAACCACGTCGGGCCGTCTGTTCTGCCGCCCGGAAGCGATCAACGTCAACCCGCCGGTGCATGAAGAAAACCTGTTCCCGGCCAAGGTTCGCGAGATCACCTTCCTCGGCAACCGCTGCCGCATGAGCTTCGAACTTGATCAACTGCCCGGCCACGCATTGCTGGCGGAACTGGCGCCGGAAGCCATGCCGCGCCTCGGCGCGCAGCAGATCATGGTCGCCTTGCCGCCACGCAGCCTGCAGGTGTTTGCCTGATGAGCGCGAACATCGCGCTGCCGATACCGCACAAGCAGGTTCGGCAGACCTCCCGTGCCGAGATCGGCGACCGGGTGTTCGTGGTCGGCGGCAAAGTCCTTTTACTGGTGCTGCTCGGCGTCGCGGTGTTGATGCCGTTGCTGGCGATCTTCTGGCGTGGCTTCAGTTCGGAAGCGGGGCAGGGCGGCGGTCTGGTCGCGGCTCGCGAACTGGTGACCAGTGCGAACTTCCACTGGCTGTTGGGCAACAGTTTGAAAGTGTCCCTCAGCGTCGCGGCGATTGTCGTACCGCTGGCCTACCTGTTTGCCTACGCGCTGCAACGCACGTTGATTCCTGGCAAAGGCATCTGGCGCGGGATGTCGCTGCTGCCCTTGATGGCGCCGTCGATGTTGCCGGGGATTGCGCTGGTTTATCTGTTCGGCAACCAGGGCATGCTGCGCGGTTTGCTCTCGGACAATATCTACGGCTTCTGGGGCATTGTTCTGGGCGAGGTTATCTACACCTTCCCACACGCCTTGATGATTTTGCTGTCGGCCCTGTCCCTGGCGGATGCGCGACTGTTCGATGCCGCCTCCAGCATGGGCGCCAGTCCGGCCAAAGCCTTTCGCAGCATCACCTGGCCGGCGACTCGTCAGGCCGTGTTCGCGGCGTTCTGCCTGGTGTTCACCCTGACTATCACCGACTTTGGCGTGCCGGTGGTGGTCGGTGGCGATTATCAAGTGCTGGCGCTGGAGGCCTACAAAGCGGTGGTCGGCCAGCAACAGTTCGGTCGCGGCGCATTGATCGGCATGGTTCTGCTGCTGCCAGCGCTGTTCAGTTTCGGGGTTGATGCCTGGTTGCGTCGGCGTCACGGCGACTCCATGAGCGGCCGGGCTCAGGTGTTTCAACCTGCACCGTCGAAGCTGCGGGACGGTTGCTACCTGGCGATTGTGCTGCTGATCTGCGCGGTGTTGTTGCTGGTGTTCGGCATGGCGGTGTTCTCCTCGCTGGTGAAATTCTGGCCGTACAACCTGTCGCTGTCGCTCAACCATTACCAGTTCAACGACACCGCGGGCGGCGGCTGGCTGGCCTATGGCAACAGCGTGAAGATGGCGTTGTGCACGGCGTTGATCGGCAGCGTGCTGATCTTCACCGGCGCCTACCTGATGGAGAAAACCAAGGGCCAGCGCGGGCTGAACCTGACACTGCGCATGCTCAGTTTCGTGCCGATGGCGGTACCGGGTCTGGTGCTGGGCCTGGGTTATGTCTTCTTCTTCAACCTGACCGGCAACCCGCTGCATGTGCTCTACGGGACCATGACCCTGCTGGTGGTCTGCACCATTGCTCACTATTTGACCACCGCGCAAATGACCGCCACCACAGCGCTGCGCCAGCTCGACGCCGAGTTCGAAGCCGCCGCGCTGTCGCTCAAGGCGCCGCTGTATCGGCATTACCTGCGGGTGACCGTGCCGATCTGCCTGCCGGCGCTGCTGGACATCGTGCGCTACCTGTTCGTCTCGGCCATGACCACCGTGTCGGCGGCGATCTTCCTCTACAGCCCCGACACCATCCTCGCGGCGGTGGCGGTGCTGAACATGGACGACGCCGGCAACGTCGGCGGCGCGGCAGCGATGTCGACCCTGATTCTGTTCACCTCGGCGGGCGTGTCCCTGCTGCTGGCCTGGGCCTCGCGCGGTTTGCTGCGTCGCTCCCAGGCCTGGCGGCAGACCGCGCCTGGTAAATAAATCTGTCCCCATAAAAGGAGCTGCATCATGTTCAAGCCTATGGCCCTGGCCGCTGCTGTCCTCACTGCTTTCAGCCTGAACGCCTTCGCGGCGCAAACCGAGTTGACGGTGTACACCGCCCTCGAAGCCGAACAACTGAAGACCTATAAAGAAGCCTTCGAAAAGGCCAACCCGGACATCGAGATCAAGTGGGTGCGCGATTCCACCGGGATCATCACAGCCAAACTGCTGGCCGAAAAAGCCCGCCCGCAGGCTGATGCAGTCTGGGGCCTGGCGGCGTCGAGCCTGGCGATCCTCGACCAGCAAGGCATGCTGCAAAGTTACGCACCGAAGGACTTGGGCAAGATCGGTGGCAACTACCGCGACGCCGCCAACCCGCCAGCCTGGGTCGGTATGGATGTCTGGGCCGCGACCATTTGCTTCAATACCGTCGAAGCCGAAAAGCAGGGTTTGACCAAGCCCGTGAGCTGGCAGGACCTGACCAAGCCTGAGTACAAAGGCAAGATCGTGATGCCCAACCCGGCTTCGTCCGGCACCGGTTTCCTCGACGTCAGCGCCTGGCTGCAGACCTTCGGCGAGAAGCAGGGCTGGCAGTACATGGACGACCTGCACCAGAACATCGGCCAGTACGTTCACTCCGGTTCCAAGCCTTGCAAACTGGCGGCGGCGGGTGAATTCCCGATCGGCATTTCCTTCGAATACCCGGCTGTTCAGTTGAAACGCCAGGGCGCGCCGCTGGACATCATCCTGCCGAAGGAAGGCCTGGGCTGGGAGATCGAAGCGACCGCTGTGATCAAGGGCACGCCGCACGAAGAGGCCGCGAAGAAACTGGCTGACTTCTCGGCCAGTCCGGCGGCGATGGAGCTTTATAAGGAGAACTTCGCGGTGCTCGCTCAACCGGGTATTGCCAAGCCGCAGACTGAATTGCCGGCGGATTATGAGCAACGTTTGATCAAGAACGACTTTGCCTGGGCGTCGAAGAATCGCGACGAGATCCTGAGCGAGTGGCGCAAGCGCTATGACGGCAAGTCCGAGAAAGTGGCTGCCAAGTAACTGACACCGATCGTTCCCACGCTCTGCGTGGGAATGAATCCCGGGACGCTCTGCGTCCCAGTGGACGCGGAGCGTCCATGGCTGCATTCCCACGCAGAGCGTGGGAACGATCAATTCAGGACAAATCCACATGACACAACACAACGACATGCTGATCGTAGGCGCCGGCATTCTCGGCCTGTCCCACGCCTATGCCGCCGCCAGACGCGGCCTCAAAGTCGCGGTTTTCGAACGCAGCGAAACCCCTTTGGGTGCCTCAGTCCGCAATTTCGGCCAGGCCCTGGTCACCGGCCAGCCACCCGGCCCGATGCTCGAACTTGCCAAAGCCAGCCGCGACATCTGGGGCCAATGGGCACAACGGGCCGGCTTGCAACTCAAGCGCAACGGCTCGTACCTGTTCGCCCGCAGCGAAGCCGAAGAGCACCTGCTCGAAGCTTTTTGCACCGGCCGCGCCGTGGACCACGGTTACCGCGTCGACCTGCTGCGCGGAGCGGCCTTGCGCGATCTCTACGGCGGCCAGTTTCGCCATCACCGCGCTGCGTTGCACGGTATGGACGATCAGCAACTGTATTCCCGTGAAGCGATTCCGGCGTTGGTCGACTACCTGCGCCGCGAACTCGGCGTCGAATTTCACTTCTCCACGCTGGTGCGCGACATCGAGCCAGGTCGCCTGCACAGCACCGCCGGCTCCTTCAGCGCCGAGCAGATCATCGTCTGTTCCGGCCACGATTATCAGACCTTGCTGGCCGAGCCGATCGCCGCGCTCAACCCGCAGATCTGCCGCCTGCAAATGCTCCGCGCCCGACCGCAGATCAACCTCAATCTGCAACACGCATTGCTCACCGGTTTGAGTTGTGTGCACTACGGCGCCTTCGCCGATCTGCCGGAAGCGGCGGCGGTGCAGGCGCAAATTCTGCGCGAGGCACCGCACCTGCATGAAAACGGCATCCACCTGTTGATCAGCCCGACGCCCTACGGTGAACTGATCATCGGCGACTCCCACCATTACGGCCGCGATCCATCGCCGTTCAATGCCGAGCAGGTCGATGACTGGATGATCGAACTCGCTGAACAAACGCTGGGTTGCAAGGTGCAGGTGGTCGAGCGCTGGCAGGGTGTCTATGGTTCACGGGGGCCAGGGCCGTTCTCGTTCTTGCGGCCGATGCCGGGTGTGAGCGTGGCACTGATGCACACCGGTGTCGGCATGAGCGTCGGACCGGCGATGGCCGAACGTAATGTCGCTCAAGTGTTGGGGGAAGATTGATGGCACGTCATGGACAGGTGATTGCCGAGGTGTTCGGTTTGTACGAGCGCTTTGGCGACAGCGATTACATCGGCGAGCCGGTGTCGCAGATCGAACACATGTCCCAGGCGGCCGAATTGGCCATGGCCGAAGGCTTTGATGATGAAGTGGTGCTGGCCGCGTTCTTCCATGACATCGGCCATTTCTGTGGCGAGAGCGCGCAGAACATGGGCGGCTTCGGCGTGGTCAGCCACGAACGTCTGGGCGCCGATTACTTGCGTCGGGCCGGTTTCAGCGAGCGCCTGGCGCGGCTGGTGGAATACCACGTTCAAGCCAAGCGGTATCTGACGCTCAAAGAGCCTGGGTACTATGAGCGATTGAGCGAAGCCAGCCGCCGGACCCTGGAATATCAGGGCGGAGTGATGACGCCTGCCGAGGCTGAAGCCTTCGAACAGGATCCTTTGTGTGAGGTCAGTCTGCGGATGCGGCAGTGGGATGAGTTGGCCAAGGAGATGTGGGTGCCGGTGATTGATCTTGGTCTCTTGAAAGAAAAAGCGTTGCGTCTGCTGGCTGCATGATCGTTCCCACGCGGGAGCGTGGGAACGATCAGGTTTACAACTGCTGAGCCAACACCTCTATCTGCTCCTGCCTTTCCGCCTGACTCAACTTCGCCTGCGGATTCAGCGACGACCACTGCGGATGCGCCCGGGCCTTGTTCAGGGTTTCGGGCAGTTTGCCTTCGCGCCAGGTCTTGTCCTGCGGCGTGGCGACCTGGATGCTGTCCAACGCCGCATGCCCGCGCGCATTCAGCGCTTGCAGCAACTGTCGCTGACGCAACGCCAGCAACCGCAACACGCTGTCGTCGACCGTCAATTCTCGCTGACCTCTGATCTTGCCCATCAACCGGCTGCCATAACTGCGGGCGGTTTGCAGGGCGCCGCCGGCAATTGCGCCGGCCAGTGCTGCCGCGCCAAGGGTCAGGCCGCCCACCAGCAAATCGACCCCGGCACCGGCCGCCGCGCCGGCCGCGATGCCGCCACCGACCCGCACGCCGAGTTGCTTGAGGGTTTCCGGGTTGAACAAATCATCGCCCCAACGGCCATCGAGCAGCGGCAGATCACTGGCCGCCGCGTCCTGTGGGCGGAAGGCGTAGAGCTTGAGCAAGCCTTCAACGCAGCGCTGTTCCCGTTGGCGAACGGCTTTGCGCAGTTCGCTGATCGCCTGTTGTTCCTGCTCCGCTTCGCTGACCACGCTGCGCCGGCACGCGGCGCAATCGATCAGCAGTTCGGCAATCAATCGCGCCGCACTCTGCTGACGGGCCAGGCGTTGGGCCTGTTGATCGGCGATCAGGCGCTCCAATTGTTCGCGGGAGTTTTCCAGCAGCAAGGCGAGGCTTTCATAGAGTCGACGTTCGCCATCTTCGGGCGGTGCAACGCTGTCGAAACGCACCAGTGCATGCAAACCCAGGCGTGCCAGGGCTTCACGCCAATCCGGCTCGCGATGGTTGGCGCTGCTGACGAAATTCAACACCGGCAGCAGCGGTTTGCCGCAACTGGCCAACACTTCCAGTTCGTCGCGGTACTTGGCCAGGACCGGTTCCCGGGCGTCGATCACATAGAGGCCGGCGTCCGAGGCGAGCAATTGGCGCAGCACTTTGGCTTCCTGTTCAAAGCGCTGCCGGGCTTCGCTGCCTTCGAGGAATCGAGCCAGCCGTGCCGGGCCATCGAGGCGTTCGCCGGGGCGTTCCAGACGTTCGAGGTAGTCGAGCAGGGCGATGGCGTCTTCAAGGCCGGGCGTGTCGTAGAGATCGAGCAACGGCTCGCCGTCCACCGACAACCGCGCGCCTTCGACATGGCGGGTGGTGCTGGGGCGATGGGACACTTCACCGAAACCGACATCCCGGGTGAGCGTGCGCAGCAACGAGGTTTTACCGACATTGGTGTGGCCGACCACGGCCAGCTTCAGGGGCGCTTTCCAGGCGTTAGTCATGACCGCTCTCCAGCCAGTTCAGCGGTGCGCAATCGGCGAACGGCAGGTCCAGCTGTTGCAGCGCCACATGCCAGTCGCCGAGGCGTTCGGCATCCAGTGCTTCGCCGGGCGGCGCTTGCAGCAGCCAGACACGGGTGGCGGCGGCATTGCGCGCCAGCTCGGCGATCAGGGCCAGGCTGCCACGGTCCGGTGAGCGCCGCGGATCGCAGGCAATCGCCAGGCGCGCCGGGGGAAAGCGACTCAACTGTTCGAGCAGTTTGTTGCGCGACTCGCGGCTGTCGAGGATGCCGGCGTTGTTCACGGTTTTCGGCAGCTGCGGCGGCCAAGGGCGTTGATCGTCCAGCTCGATGGCCACCAGCAACGCGCCGTCGCTTTGCTGTTCACTGACACCACTTTCGACACGATGCAGTTGCGCAGGCGCGGCATCGCTGATGCCAAGGCGTTCGCTGGTGGGCATCAGGCGTTCGCGTAATTGGGCATACCCGGGCAGGTTCAAATCCAGGCGTAAAGCGGCTTGGCCGGATGTCCAGCGCCAGCGGCAGAACAGCACCAGCAACAGACGCGGTAACACCCCGTAGACCAGCAACACGCCCACCAGCCATGCGGCCCAGGCCTGACGGGCGCTTTCGATGTTCAGCGCGGCATCGCCACTGGCGCGGATCATCTCCACGCTGGGCACGCTGAACCCGAGCAAGGCCGGCAGGGCGCCGAGGGCCTGGGTCATGGCGACGAAAGTGTCGCCGCGCAAAATAGTGGTTTCCCAGACGAAGCCGTAGCGCCGGGTCGCCATCAGCATCAGCACGATAACCAGCGCACTGAGCAGCGCCAGCAACCACAAGCCGTTGACCAGCACGCCGATTGCCCAGCGATTGAGTTTGCGTCGCTGCAATAACAGCAGCAGGGCCGGCGCCAGTTGCGCGGCTTTGGCGTCGCGAGCGAGTTTTTCGCTGAGCCACAGCCACAAGCGTCCAAGGCTGGCGCCGTGTTCACCGGCAAACACCAGGCCCAACGCCCAGCTCAACAGCAGGATCAGATTGAGCCCAAGCAGACTGCCCAGGGCCCAGAACACATTCACCGGAGTCTGGCCGTCACCCAGCGCGGCAAACGCCAGGCCAGCGCCGCTGACGATCGCCAGCACTGCCATGACGATCAGCGCCAGTCGCGCGCCTTGCAGCCAATGCTTGAGGGCGTCGACCAAACCGTCGCGCTCGGCCAGCCACACCGCCCGGCGCTGAATCCGCGTCGGCAAGTCGCCGCCGGCGCTGCGGGCCAGTCGGTTGGCTTCCAGATCATCCAGGGGGCCGGCGTGTTCTTCACGCAGGCGCACCGTCTCGGTCAGCCAGAGGTTTTGCAGTGGAGTCAGTTCAGTCACGCGCCATCCCGTCGCATATATGAGCTGTGAGCATAACCGCTGTGGCGCTTATCGGGGTACGGGAGGCTCTGGTATCCTCGCCGGCATGACTAAATCACTCCCCCTCAGCCTGATCGCAGCCCTCGGTGAAAACCGTGTGATCGGCGTCGACAACAGCATGCCCTGGCACTTGCCGGGGGACTTCAAATACTTCAAGGCCACGACCCTCGGCAAGCCGATCATCATGGGTCGCAAGACCTGGGACTCGCTCGGTCGTCCGCTGCCGGGCCGGTTGAACATCGTGGTCAGCCGTCAGGCGGATCTGGTGCTGGAAGGCGCGGAGGTTTATCCGTCGCTGGAGGCGGCCGTGGTTCGCGCGCAGGAATGGGCGAACGAGCAGAGCGTCGATGAGGTGATGCTGATTGGCGGCGCGCAGTTGTATGCGCAGGGGATGGCTCAGGCGGATCGGCTTTATTTGACGCGCGTCGCGCTCAGCCCGGAAGGGGATGCGTGGTTTCCGGAGTTTGATTTGGGGCACTGGAAACTGGTGTCGAATACCCCGAATCCGGCGGAAGCGGATAAGCCTGCCTACAACTTCGAAGTCTGGGAAAGAGCTTAAAAGCATCGCGGGCAAGCCTCGCTCCTACAAGTTTTATGTTGGTCGCGAAAATCGCGTACGACACAAAATCCCTGTAGGAGCGAGGCTTGCCCGCGAGGAGGCCCGCTCAGACGATGACAGTCTTAAGCGTGAGCCAACTCCGCATGCTCATCCGCATCCAACAGCTCTTTATCCGTCTGCTGCATCATCTGGCTGGTAATCGCCCCGGCCGTGATCGAACCACTCACGTTCAACGCCGTGCGGCCCATATCGATCAGCGGCTCGACCGAAATCAGCAACGCCACCAATGACACCGGCAAGCCCATCGCCGGCAGCACGATCAGCGCGGCAAACGTCGCACCACCACCCACGCCCGCCACACCGGCCGAACTCAAGGTCACAATCGCCACCAGCGTTGCGATCCACAACGGGTCCAGCGGGTTGATGCCGACTGTGGGCGCCACCATTACCGCCAACATCGCCGGATACAGACCGGCACAGCCGTTCTGGCCAATGGTTGCGCCGAATGAAGCGGCGAAACTGGCAATGGACTGCGGAATACCCAAACGACTGGTCTGCGCTTCAATGCTCAGCGGAATCGTCGCGGCGCTGGAGCGGCTGGTGAACGCGAACGTCAGCACCGGCCAGATCTTGCGGAAGAACCGCAGCGGGTTGATTCCGGCCGCCGACACCAGCAGGCCATGTACCACAAACATCAGGCCCAGGCCGATGTAGGAAACCACGACAAAACTGCCGAGTTTGATGATGTCTTGCAGGTTGGAACCGGCGACGACTTTGGTCATCAGCGCCAAGACGCCGTAGGGGGTCAGCTTCATCACCAGACGCACCAGACGCATCACCCAGGCTTGCAGGGTGTCGATGGCGTTGATCACTTTCTGACCTTTCTCGACATCATCCTTCAGCAATTGCAGGGCGGCGACACCGAGGAACGCTGCGAAGATCACCACGCTGATGATCGACGTCGGCTTGGCGCGAGCGAGGTCGGCGAACGGGTTTTGCGGAATGAACGACAGCAGCAGCTGCGGCACATTCAGGTCAGCGACCTTACCCGCATAGTCAGTCTGGATGGTTTGCAGGCGGGCCATTTCCTGGGTGCCGGCCACCAGGCCTTCGGCGGTCAGGCCGAACAGGTTGGTCAAGCCGATACCGATCAGCGCCGCGATCGCGGTGGTGAACAGCAGCGTGCCGATGGTCAGGAAGCTGATCTTGCCCAACGACGACGCGTTGTGCAGACGCGCCACAGCGCTGAGGATCGAGGCGAACACCAGCGGGATGACGATCATTTGCAGCAACTGCACGTAACCGTTGCCCACCAGATCGAACCAGCCGATCGAGGCTTTGAGCACCGGGTTGCCGGCACCGTAAATCGTGTGCAAAGCGACACCGAACACCACGCCCAACACCAAGGCGAGCAAGACTTTTTTCGCCAGGCTCCAGGTGGTGTGGCGGGTTTGCGCGAGACCAAACAGTAACGCGAGGAACACCAGCAGATTGAGGATCAGCGGCAGATTCATGAGAACTCCGAAAGTGACTTGTGCCAGCCACCTTCCGGGGCAGCTGCGAACCGGCAAGCCTAACAGCTTGAAAACTAATGAATTAATATCAAAAAAGTCTGTTAACTGTCGTTTTTGGAATAAGCCGGTGTCGCTGTCGGGGATGCAACTGACGCGAAAGGGACGTGAGCGGTCGCTGGCAGGCGAGAGCTGTCACGCTTATTTGTTAGCGTCGATATCTTTGGATCAGGGAGAAACCACTGATGAAACTCGCACCGAAATTTCTCGCAGCAGCACTCTGTCTGGGCCTCGCCGGCCAGGTCTTCGCCACGGATTTGAAACACTGGCCAGCCGATCAGGCCAAGGCGCTGGACGCGATGATTGCGGCCAACGCCAACAAAGGTAACTACGCGGTGTTCGACATGGACAACACCAGTTACCGCTACGACCTCGAAGAGTCGTTGCTGCCGTACATGGAAAACAAGGGCCTGATCACCCGCGAGAAACTCGACCCCTCCCTGAAACTGATCCCGTTCAAGGACACCGCCGACCACAAGGAAAGCCTGTTCAGCTACTACTACCGCCTCTGCGAACTCGACGACATGGTGTGCTATCCATGGGTCGCGCAAGTGTTCTCCGGTTTCACCCTCCAGGAACTCAAAGGCTACGTCGACGAGCTGATGGCCTCGGGCAAACCGGTGCCGGCCACTTATTACGAAGGCGACGTGGTCAAGAACCTCGACGTCAACCCGCCGAAAATCTTCACCGGTCAGAAAGAGCTCTACAACAAGCTGATGGAGAACGGCATCGAGGTCTACGTGATGACCGCCGCCTCCGAAGAGCTGGTGCGCATGGTCGCTTCCGATCCGAAGTACGGCTACAACGTCAAACCGCAAAATGTCATTGGCGTGAGCCTGCTGCTCAAGGACCCCAAGTCCGGCGAGCTGACCACGGCGCGCAAGCAAATCACTGCGGGCAAGTATGACGAGAAGGCCAACCTCGGCCTCGAAGTGACCCCGTACCTGTGGACCCCGGCGACCTGGATGGCGGGCAAGCACGCGGCGATCCTGACCTACATCGATGAATGGAAAAAACCAGTGCTCGTTGGCGGCGACACCCCAACCAGCGACGGTTTCATGCTGTTCCACAGCGTCGACGTGGCCAAGGGCGGCATTCATTTGTGGGTCAACCGCAAGGACAAATACATGACCCAGATTAACGGCATGATGGCCAAGCACGCGGCGGCACAGGCCAAGGAAGGGGTGCCGGTGACGGCGGACAAGAACTGGGTGATCGTCAAACCTGAAGAGATTCAGTAAGCGCTACGATGATCGTTCCCACGCTCCCGCGTGGGAACGATCGGCAAAAAAATACCCCGCACTTGGCGGGGTATTTTTTGTTCAACGGTTAAGCATCACAGCCCGTCGAGCATCGCCTTGTTACGCACGGCACCCTTGTCGGCGCTGGTTGCCAGCAGGGCGTAAGCCTTAAGTGCGGTGGTCACCTTGCGTGGACGTTTTTCCACAGGTTTCCAGCCTTTCTGATCCTGCTCGGCACGGCGGCCGGCCATTTCTTCGTCGCTGATCAACAGGTTGATCGAGCGGTTCGGAATGTCGATCAGCACCTTGTCGCCATCCTGCACCAGGCCAATTGCGCCGCCCGCTGCGGCTTCCGGCGATGCGTGGCCGATGGACAGGCCCGAGGTGCCGCCGGAGAAACGGCCGTCGGTGAGCAGGGCGCAGGCTTTGCCCAGGCCCTTGGATTTCAGGTACGACGTCGGATAGAGCATTTCCTGCATGCCCGGGCCGCCTTTCGGGCCTTCGTACCGGATGATCACGATGTCGCCGGCCTTCACTTCGTCGGCGAGGATGCCGCGAACGGCGCTGTCCTGGCTTTCGAAGATCTTCGCGTTGCCTTCAAACACGTGGATCGACTCGTCGACGCCCGCGGTTTTCACCACGCAGCCGTCCAACGCGATGTTGCCGTAGAGAACGGCCAGGCCGCCTTCTTTCGAGTAAGCGTGCTCGACACTGCGGATGCAGCCGTTCTCACGGTCATCGTCCAGGGTTTCCCAACGGGTCGACTGGCTGAACGCGGTTTGCGTCGGGATGCCCGCAGGACCGGCCTTGAAGAAGTGATGCACGGCTTCGTCGTCGGTCTGGGTGATGTCCCACTTGGCGATGCCTTCGGCCAGGGTCTTGCTGTGCACGGTCGGCAGGTCGGTGTGCAGCAGACCGCCACGGGACAGCGAGCCGAGGATGCTGAAGATCCCGCCGGCACGGTGCACGTCTTCCATGTGGTACTTCTGGATGTTCGGCGCGACTTTGCACAGTTGCGGCACGTGACGGGAGAGGCGGTCGATGTCGCGCAGGTCGAAATCGATCTCGGCTTCCTGGGCCGCGGCCAGCAAGTGCAGGATGGTGTTGGTGGAACCGCCCATGGCGATGTCCAGCGTCATGGCGTTTTCGAACGCCTTGAAGTTGGCAATGTTGCGCGGCAATACCGATTCGTCGTTTTCGCCGTAATAACGTTTGCACAGCTCGACGATGGTGCGGCCGGCCTGCAGGAACAGCTGTTCGCGATCGCTGTGGGTGGCCAGGGTCGAACCGTTGCCCGGCAATGCCAGGCCCAGGGCTTCAACCAGGCAGTTCATCGAGTTGGCGGTGAACATGCCGGAGCACGAGCCGCAGGTCGGGCAGGCGTTGCGCTCGTAGTCAGCGACTTTCTCGTCAGAAGCGCTGGAGTCGGCGGCGATCACCATGGCGTCGACCAGGTCGAGACCGTGGCTGGCCAGTTTGGTCTTGCCGGCTTCCATCGGGCCGCCGGAGACGAAGATCACCGGGATGTTCAGGCGCAGGGCGGCCATCAACATGCCAGGGGTGATCTTGTCGCAGTTGGAGATGCAGACGATGGCGTCGGCGCAGTGGGCGTTGACCATGTACTCGACGGAGTCGGCGATGATCTCCCGGCTCGGCAGCGAATACAGCATGCCGTCGTGGCCCATGGCGATGCCGTCATCCACGGCGATGGTGTTGAATTCTTTTGCCACGCCGCCAGCGCGTTCGATTTCGCGGGCGACCAGCTGGCCGAGGTCCTTGAGGTGGACGTGGCCCGGTACGAATTGGGTGAACGAGTTGGAAATGGCGATGATCGGCTTTTTGAAGTCGTCATCTTTCATCCCCGTGGCGCGCCACAGTGCGCGGGCGCCGGCCATGTTGCGGCCATGGGTGGACGTTTTCGAGCGGTAATCAGGCATGAAGCACTCCGGGCGGCTAATCAGGTATCAAAAGGGAAGTGAGCTTCTATTGACGTCTGGAACACCCAGAAATGGCCGTGTGTCCGGAAGTTGCCGATAACTTTGCGGGATCGCCGCGCGCTTCAGCTTGAGCTCATAAACCCGCCGGGGGATGACTGGCGATGAATGTCGCGATTCTACACGGCTGGCGTCAGGAGGGAATGCCGGGAAGCGTTGATCCCGCGCTGACACAACGTGCGGGATGACGACTGGCAGGTTTCAGCCAGTCTTCAGTGCCAGATGCCGTCGTGTAATCAAGACATTCAGACCAAGACCCGTGGCACTCAAGGTCAGGAAACACAGGGCAAGCGCCGTGGTCAGGTCTTCGGAGGCAAGGTTGATCACCACGCTGATCACGCCGCCGCACATGAAAATCA
This sequence comes from Pseudomonas sp. NPDC099000, assembly GCF_044759925.1. Taxonomy (NCBI): domain Bacteria; kingdom Pseudomonadati; phylum Pseudomonadota; class Gammaproteobacteria; order Pseudomonadales; family Pseudomonadaceae; genus Pseudomonas; species Pseudomonas sp. NPDC099000. The sequence goes on along the minus strand of NZ_JBIWAF010000009.1, from coordinate 155,321 downwards.
GCACGCCGCCGACCGAGGTCGAGGTTCCGGCATTCTGTGGGTAGAGACTCATGGCTTTGGAGTTGGCGATGGGTCTGGCAATGGTGGTGCCTGCCGTACAAATCAGCATGGGTATCAGCACCGCTGCCGCAGAGAGCCCGAACTGATTCGCCAACCACAGCATGACCAGCCCTGACAAAGCGATCAGACCCAGGCCAATGACTATTTGCGTGTTGGCCTGCAGGTGCCGATGCAGAGCGCTGGCGACAATCCCGCCAAACACATAGGCCACGCCATACAGCAACAACGCCCAGGCAAATGCGTAAGGCGACAGCGCCAGCCGCTCCATGAAAATGATCGGTGAAATGACGATGAACGAGAAATGGCAGGCAAAAGCCAAGGCTGAAATCAACCAATACCCCATGAAGCGCAAATCCGAACACACCCGCCAATAGGCGCTGAAAAAACGTTCATGTGCCGTGGTATGAAGGTGAGGGTTTTCCCTGAGCAGAAAGAAGGCTTTAAGCCAGACAATGACGGCCAGGCTGATAAACACATAAAAGCTGCCCTGCCAGCCTAGCTGTAATTGCAACCACGTCCCCAGCAGCGGCGAAATCGAAATGAACACCCCGCCGCCGGTCACCATCCAGATTCTGATGCGCTCCTGTTCCTTGCCGACAAACAAGTCCTGAACCAGTGCCTGTGACAGTACGAAGGATCCGCATCCAACGGCCTGGATCACCCGGAAGAACAAAAACCAACTGTATTCGCTGGACACCACACACCCCGTGGCTCCGACCACCGCAATTGCGATACCAGCCAGCAGCAGCTTCTTGCGCCCCCACAGGTCTGACAATGGCCCGACCAGCACCACGGACAACGCAAGGCCAATGGCGAACAGGCTGACGGACAGGGCGATGTCGGACGGTGAGGTCCGAAAGTAGTCAGAAAGATCGGGGAAGGAGGGGAGCACCACATCCAGGGGAAAGACACCGAGCAGCGTCATGGTCATCAACAGAATGACCATGGCCCGTTGTTCGCCCCGGGCTACCTGTTTTCCGTCATTCATCGAGCAGCCCTGCCCTGGAGAAAAGTTGGCGATTGGCAGGCAGATCGAAGAATCCTGCTTTTTTCATTGCGTTGAGCGTGGCACCAGCACCCGACCGGGCGCGCAGGCGCTGTGCTTGCGGGCCGGTCAGATCACCAAGGATTTGCGCGACAGACATTTCACTCAGGCCGGCGCTGCGCAGGCTTTCCCCAAGCCAGCGTTCATCGACTTCAAAGAAAATCAGCAGGATTTCCAGGAGCGACCTGGCAGTGAACGTGCGTTGGCCGCAACTCAACTGCAGCCACAGATAATGGAACACTTCGCAAAAGTAGCGACTGTGCCGTGCCTCGTCGGCAAGGTGGTCCCTGAGCATTTTCTGAACGCTGCTCACCAGCGTGTCACGGCAAACGTCGAGCAGTTCCTTGGCGATAATCGTTTCCGAGACGAAGCCGACGAGAAACCACGCCAGTGCTTTGTGCTTGTCCGGTGTGCGGTCGAGAAGGGCGTTCAGCCGGGCGATCCGCTGGGGCACGACCGGGCGATCAGTCATGCCGTAAATATCGGCAATCTGCTCGGCGAGGCTGTTGGAAAACAGCGCGTGATAAGCCTCATCCGTGTAGAGCTGCAGCGCCGCGGTTTTCATCCGTGGGGGGATGGAGACACCCAGTTCGTTGTGGACGATGGTTTCCACGGATCGGTTGACAATGCGGTGTTCGAGCAGGGTGGTGTAGTCGAGGAAGTACACCAAATGGTTGGCGGACAGGCGATGGACGATCGCTCTGCCGGCTGTTTTGATCGCCGGGTGATTCAGGTAAGGCAGAAAAGCCGGCGGGAACCAGTGGCGGGTTTCCAGTTGCCGCTCCAGGTCCGGGGGCAGTTGATAGGCGTATTCGCTGGTGCGCACCGAAGCTCGGGTATTCCAGTCTCCAAGGGTGAAGCGATGGGCCCATGAGGCGGGGGCGGACGCGATGTCGACGAGAGGCTCGGTCATTGTTCCACTCCCCGATTGCTCAGCAGCGCTTTCAACTCCTTGCACATCACTTGCCCGTCGCTCTGGCCGCAGCCGACAAAAAACAACGGTTGCTCTGCGCTGTTCTCAAGTCCCAGCAGCGCTTCGACCTGGTCATCTGTCAATGCGCCGGTCAGCCAAGTGTTCAATCCCAGCGAGGTGGCCGCCAGTTGAAAGGTCTGGGAAATATGGCCGGCCTCGACGTAGGCCATTCGGTACGCCCGCGAGTGTTCATATTTCCACCACAGCTTGTCGAATCGACTGGTGATGAACAGGCCTGCGGGCAGGTTATTGATGAAATGTTGTCCACACATAAGTTGCCCCAAAGGCTGGGGAGGCAGCGGATTAACGAAACTCAGCGCGTGCCCGGTGGGGTGATAGGCGTAGATGCCGGGTTGCAGGCCGCTGACGTTTTGCACCAGCAAAAAGCCTTCGCAGGCATTCAGTCCGCCACCGGACGGGCTGCTGCGCCGGGCGCCTAGACCTTCGACGATGCTTTCGTCGACGTCGTTTTCGCGCTCATGCAGATAGCCGAGGGACAGGTACAGCAATGTACTCACCGCTTCGAGGGCAACCGCATCACCCGTGAAGGTGCGGCAGGTTTTCCGATTGACCAAGGCGTTTGCCAGGGAGCCTTCCGGCAGGCAGGAAGGTTTTGGCAGGGAAATCAGCTCGCATCCCAGGCGTTCCGAGCGCCTGGCTTTCGGCGAGGGCGTGCTCAGTACGTCGGTGCAATGATCAAGGTATTGTTTTGACCATTCATTAATATTTTGCGGAATGTGTTCGCAAGGAATGTTCTTGGTGCCGATATGGAATATCTTCGACAGTTCGTCCCAGCCCCACTCGGTGATATCTGTTATTGCAGTTGTCAGTATTCCAGCGCCAAGTAGCTGGGAGTCAATTGTATTGCGTTCGTTGAACTTCTCGGGGTTGTCGATAAGTTCGGCCAGTCGTGTGGAATATTTCAGGTTCAGTTCAAACTGCTTGTGGTTCTTGTAATCCCAAACTATTTGACCGGGCGTGCGAGGAAGTATGAATAAATGAGGGCTGATCTGCATGATGGACGGTTCGCTCTGGGCAATGCCATAGAAAACGCTGGGTAGCCGGCACTCCCCAGCGTCTCATTTACTTAGCGGGCTTTAGGGGCAACCAGAAAAGCCAGGTTGGCGATGCTGTTAGCTTCCAGAGTAATTGCTTTCATTTGGAACTCCTTGTAATTGAAAGTAAGTGTCACTTCGTGGTGACACTCTCAATCATAGAGTGTAATGAGCGCTTATCAAGGCGATATTGGGTAGGAAACTTCCAGTAATTTCGTCAGATCGATCTTGAGCATGAACAAGTTTTGTCAGTCGAATGCTAAATAGTGAAAGGCGCAGGGAAACGTCCTGCAAGTTTGTAGGATCGTAAGTGTAGGAAGTTTGAACAGAGTTCAATAGCGGATAATAAAACGGGGAGCCGTCTGGCTCCCCGTCAAACCGGTGTAATCAGCTGTTTGGCAGCAACCGGCAGGTGATGCTCTTGATGTAGCGGGTTTCGGCGATGGCCGGGTGAACCGGGTGATCCGGGCCCTGACCGCCACGCTCGAGCATCTGGATGTTGCGGTCCAGGTGGCGGGCGCTGGTCAGCAGAATGTTCTGCAGGTCGTCTTCCGGCAGGTGCATCGAGCACGACGCGCTGACCAGAATGCCGTCCTTGCTGAGCAGGCGCATGGCTTGCTCGTTCAGGCGACGGTAGGCGCCTTCACCGTTCTTCATGTCTTTCTTGCGTTTGATGAAGGCGGGCGGATCGGCAACGATCACGTCGAAGCGTTCTTCGCTGGCTTTCAGCTCTTTGAGGGCTTCAAACACGTCGCCTTCGATGCAGGTCATTTTCTCGGCGAAACCGTTCAGGGCGGCGTTGCGTTCGACGCCGTCGAGGGCGAAGGCCGACGCATCGACGCAGAACACTTCACTGGCGCCGAAAGCGGCCGCTTGTACACCCCAGCCGCCGATGTAGCTGTACAGATCCAGCACGCGTTTGCCTTTGGCATAAGGGGCCAGGCGCGCGCGGTTCATGCGGTGGTCGTAGAACCAGCCGGTTTTCTGGCCCTGGATGACGGGTGCTTCGAATTTCACGCCGTTTTCTTCCAGGGCAACCCACTCCGGCACCAGGCCGAACACGGTTTCGACGTAGCGGTTGAGGCCTTCGGCATCACGGGCAGCGGAGTCGTTCTTGAACAGAATGCCGCTAGGCTTGATCACTTGGGTCAGCGCAGCGATCACGTCTTCTTTATGGGCTTCCATGGTCGCCGAAGCGATCTGCACCACGAGAATGTCGCCGAAACGGTCGACCACCAGACCTGGCAGCAGGTCGGAGTCGCCGTAGACCAGGCGATAGAACGGCTTGTCGAACAGGCGATCACGCAGGGACAGCGCAACGTTCAGGCGATGGACCAGCAGCGATTTGTCCAGCGGCAACTTGATGTCGCGCGACAGCAGACGGGCGCAGATCAGGTTGTTCGGGCTCATGGCCACGATGCCCAGCGTCTTGCCGCCGGCCGCTTCGAGGATTGCCTGGTCGCCCGCTTGGAAACCGTGCAAAGGGGTCGCCGCTACATCGATTTCGTTGCTGTAGACCCACAAGTGGCCGTTTCGCAGGCGACGGTCGGCGTTGGCTTTAAGGCGCAGGCTAGGCAGGGACATGACGTCGCTCCGGAAAAAAGAGCGGGAGTATAGCGTGTTGAGGCGCTGACAGGTTTGGAGGTGGACATGTGGTGAGGGGGCTTGTCGGACCGCCGCATCGCCCCGTTCGGCTGCGAAGCAGTCGTAGATGGCAAATGCGATATGCCTGTTAAATCACTGCTGCCTGTTTTTCAGGGCCGCTTCGCGCCCCAACGGGGGCAAGCCCCCTCGCCACAGGAGCGCACCTGCGCTCAAGATTGAAGCCAGGCATTTTATGAAACTTCAGGCGATGTAGCGGCCAAGGTGTCGGATCCAACTTTTAGAAGCTAGAATCTGCGCCTGGCCCAGAGTGTGTACTTATGTCCCAAGAGCTGACTTCCGAACAGATTCAACAGTCCCTGCAAGGCATCAGCGTGCCTGCCCAGCCGCAAATCATGGTGGATTTGCAGATGGAGCAGTACATGCCCGACCCGGATCTGGAAGTGATCGCAAAGCTGATCTCCCAGGATCCGGGACTCTCTGGCGCTCTGCTGAAGATCGTCAACTCGCCTTATTACGGCTTGAGCAACAAGATCGCCTCGATCCAGCGTGCGGTGAACCTGTTGGGCAGCCGCTCGATCATCAACCTGATCAATGCGCAGTCGATCAAGGGCGAGATGAACGACGACACCATTGTCACCCTGAACCGGTTCTGGGATACGGCTCAGGACGTGGCGATGACCTGCCTTACGCTGGCCAAGCGAATCGGCGCCCAGGCCGGCGATGAAGCGTATGCGCTGGGGCTGTTCCACGACTGCGGCGTGCCGTTGATGCTGCAGCGTTTCCCCAACTACATGACCGTTCTGGAAGAGGCCTACGCCAACGCCAGTGCCGAATGCCGGGTGGTCGACACCGAGAACCGGGTGTTCAACACCAACCACGCGGTGGTCGGTTATTACACGGCCAAGTCCTGGCGCCTGCCGGAGCATGTCACCGCCGCGATCGCCAATCACCACAACGCCCTGGCGATCTTCAGCGATGAATCTTCGCGCAACGCTCAGCTCAAGAACCTGCTGGCGATCCTGAAGATGGCCGAGCACATTTGTGCGTCTTACCGGGTGTTGGGTAATCAGACCGAAGACCATGAGTGGAACAGCATCGGGCCTCTGGTGCTCGATTATGTCGGCCTCTCGGACTATGACTTCGAGACCCTCAAGCAAACGATTCGTGACCTCGCCGCTCACCGCTGAGCATCGGCTGCTTCATTTATTCGAGAACCCTGATTCGAGAACACCATGCCTGAACTGCCGGAAGTCGAAACCACTCGCCGCGGGATTGCGCCGCACCTGGAAGGCCAGCGCGTCAGCCGGGTGATCGTGCGTGACCGCCGCTTGCGCTGGCCGATTCCTGAAGACCTCGATGTGCGCCTGTCCGGCCAGCGCATCGTGCTGGTGGAACGGCGGGCCAAGTACCTGCTGATCAATGCCGAAGTCGGCACGCTGATCAGCCATTTGGGCATGTCGGGCAACCTGCGACTGGTGGAAGTCGGTATGCCGGCGGCCAAGCATGAGCATGTGGACATCGAACTGGAGTCCGGCCTGGCCCTGCGCTATACCGACCCGCGCCGGTTTGGCGCGATGCTCTGGAGCCTCGACCCGCTCAACCACGAACTGCTGATTCGCCTGGGGCCGGAGCCGTTGACCGACCTGTTTGATGGCGAGCGCTTGTTCCAGCAATCACGCGGACGCTCCATGGCGGTCAAGCCGTTCATCATGGATAACGCGGTGGTCGTCGGCGTCGGCAATATCTACGCGACCGAAGCCCTGTTCGCCGCCGGCATCGACCCGCGTCGCGAGGCCAAGAGCATTTCCCGAGCGCGCTATTTGAAGCTGGCGATCGAGATCAAACGCATTCTGGCTGCCGCCATCGAGCGTGGCGGTACCACGCTGCGGGACTTTATCGGCGGCGACGGTCAGCCGGGTTATTTCCAGCAGGAATTGTTTGTGTACGGCCGTGGCAGTGAGCCCTGCAAGGTCTGTGGCACGGAGCTGCGGGAAGTGAAACTGGGGCAGCGCGCCAGCGTCTTTTGCCCACGCTGTCAGAGCTGATACGTCCGACGGTCTATAGTCAGTGTTCTCACTGCCTAGCGAAGGACCGTGCCATGAATTCGTTTCGAACCCTTGTCGTTGCGCTGCTGCTGAGCGTGGCTGCGCCCGCGCTGGCGGCCAGCAGCGGCAGCGGTGACCCGCGTTACACCATCCAGAATCCCCCGGCCTACGCCATGCTCGGCGACTTGCTGATCGCCCGACCCTTGCTGGTCGTGGCGACGGTGATCGGTGCCGGGGCGTTTGTGGTGTCGTTGCCGTTCACTGCCTTGGGCGGCGGCATTGGCGATGCGGGACAGGCGCTGGTGGTTGATCCGGCGAGGGCTGCGTTTGTGCGGTGCCTGGGGTGTATCGGGGAGGGGTTTGAGCAGCGGGAGTGAAGCCTTAAAAGCTTCGCGGGCAAGCCTCGCTCCTACAGGTTATGCGCCATTTGCACTAATCCTGTAGGAGCGAGGCTTGCCCGCGAAGGCGTCCTCACAGACGCCCAATGATTCAAGCCTTGCCGGTAATGATTCGATACTTCGCCATCAACTCGTCTTCAGTCTCCGGATGCGCTTCATCCAGCGGAATGCAATCCACCGGGCACACTTGCTGGCACTGAGGTTCGTCGTAGTGGCCGACACACTGTGTGCACAGGTTCGGGTCGATCACGTAGATCTCTTCGCCTTGGGAGATGGCAGCGTTCGGGCATTCGGGTTCGCAGACGTCGCAGTTGATGCAATCGTCGGTGATGATCAGGGACATGCTAACTCCAGCCAGGGCGGACGGCCCGGGCGCAATAAACCAATGCGCGCAATTGTGCCGCATTGGCGCCCGCAGTGCACGCGGGCGCCGCTTGAGCGGTCGTTACTTCTTGAAGCGCTCGGTGAGGGCATCCGCCACCACTGGATGGACGAACTTGGTGATATCGCCGCCCAACGCTGCGATTTCACGGACCAGCGTCGAGGAAATGAACGAATAACGCTCGGACGGAGTAAGAAACAGACTTTCCACATCCGGCGCCAGTTGGCGGTTCATGTTGGCCAGCTGGAATTCGTATTCGAAGTCCGATACTGCGCGCAAACCACGCAGGAACACGTTGGCGTTCTTCTCTTTGGCAAAGTGCGCGAGCAGCGTCGAGAAGCCGACGACTTCAACGTTCGGCAGATGTTTAGTGACCTCGCGGGCCAGCGCCACTCGTTGTTCCAGGGGAAACAACGGGTTTTTCTTCGGGCTGGCAGCGACGGCGATGATCACATGATCGAACAGGCGCGCGGCGCGTTCGACCAAGTCGCCATGGCCCTTGGTAATAGGGTCGAAGGTACCTGGGTACAACACTCGGTTCATCGCGTCGTCCTGGCGGGAGTCCGTTGGGGAGTCGGATGGTATCGCAGCCTTCCCGGTCGGCCAAGTCGCCTTTTGGGTAAGAAAGCACTATAGACGATGGGAATATTCGCTCTTTTCACGGGTTTTTCAAACGTTCGGCGAGGGAAGTCGCCAGTTGCGCCGTCAATCCGTAGACCGACAATTGTGGGTTTGCGCCAATGCTGGTGGGGAACAGAGAGCCATCGTGGATCGACAGATTGCCGATCTGGTGATGCCGGCCGAGGCTGTCGGTCACGGCGTTTTTCGGGTCTTCACCCATGGCACAACCGCCCATCACATGAGCGCTGCCCAGTCGGGTGCGATACAACTCAAGGCTCAAACCGTCGATCAACGTGCGCGCTTCCGCCAGGGATTTCACGTAGCGCGCGTCTGCGTGCATTGGCATGACCGCGTTGGCGCCGCCGGCGAACTGGATCTCGGCCATGCTGTGAAAGGCCCGGCGCAAGCCGTCCCAGGCATAGGGTGAAACCTGATAGTCGAGCACCGGCGTGTTGTCACCGCGCAATTCGACACTGCCGCCGGGGCTGTCCGGGTGGAAGCCGTCGCGCAACAACGCCAGCATCGCGTGGGTGTGGGGCAGGTTTCCCATGTGCGCGGCGTTTTCCTTGCCGAAACCACCGAGCAAAGTGGCGGCCAGCGCCGGGTGCAGCGGCGGTACTTCGAGTTTGTAGGACATCTTGCCGGTGGTGCCGTCCTGCCATTGGAAATGGTCGGAATAGATCGACTGCGGCGCACCGTAGAACGGGTTGATCACCTCGTCGAACAGCCCGGCGGACATGTTCACCAGGTGCAGGAATGTACGCTTGCCCAGCCGCTGGTGCGGATCGGGCGCCTCCGATCGCAGGAGTAGCGCCGGGCTGTTGATCCCGCCGCCCGCCAGCACGTAATGCCGCGCCTTGACCGTAATCGTCTTGCCCGTCGGAGCGACGCAACGGTCGTCCATTGCCACACACTGCAGGCCCCTGACCTTGCCGTCCTTGATCAGGAGTTTTTCGGCTCGGGCCAGATAAAGCAGCTCGCCGCCTTTTTCCAGGGTCGCGGGAATGGTCGTGACCATCATCGATTGCTTGGCGTTGGTCGGGCAGCCCATGCCGCAATAGCCGAGGTTCCAGCAACCGCGCACGTTGCGTGGAATCACATGCCAGGAATATCCGAGTTTTTCGCAGCCTTTGCGGATCACGTCGTTGTTGGCGTTGGGCGGCACCATCCACGGGGCGACGCCCAGGCGTTGTTCCATTTTCTCGAACCATGGCGCCATCTCGGCCGGGCTGTGGCCTTTGACGTCGTGTTCCCTGGCCCAATGCTCGAGCGTCGGGTCGGGGGTGCGAAAGCTCGATGTCCAGTTGATCAGCGTGGTGCCACCCACCGCCCGGCCCTGGAGGATAGTGATCGCGCCGTCCTTGCTCATGCGGCCAATGCCTTCCTGATAGAGGCTGGTGTAGGCCTGGTCTTCGAGCATCTTGAAGTCGCTGCTGGTCTTGAGCGGGCCTTCTTCGATCAGCAATACCTTGTAGCCGGCGGCGCTGAGGATTTCGGCGGTGGTCCCCCCGCCCGCGCCGCTGCCGATGATCGCCACGTCCGCTTCGAGGGTCAGGTCCTGGGTCAGTTGCGAGCCGTTGTGGGTTTTCCAGCCTCGGGCCATGCCTTCGCGGAACGGGTCGGGTACGGGCATCTTCGGGTTCTCTTATTTATTTTTAGTTTGGTGGTGATGCGGCTGACGTCTTCGCGGGCAAGCCCGCTCCCACAGGTTTTGAGGTGGACCACCCTTTTGTGAACGACTCAAACCCTGTGGGAGCCGGGCTTGCCCGCGATAGGGTCGACTCGGTCTTAAACGGTAGGCGGCCCGGGATACCCGCAATGCACCCACGATTCCGCGCGGCTGTACCACGCCATCATCACCAGTTGCAGCAACGAGCTATGCCCCATGCGCAACAGGCTCAACGAACTGTTTTCCCAACGATCGAGAAAGTGCCGGATCTCATCGGCACTGGCGTTTTCCCAGCTGCCCCAGATCCCGGTCAGCGGCCCGCGGGTCACCGCCATCCCCAGCACGTCGAACAATTGCTGAGTGAGCTTGAGCATTTCCGGCGACAGGTAATTCAGGCCGCTATCAAGGCCGTGCAGGGTTTCATCGACGGCCGTCGGCATCTTCTCGGCAGCCACCGCGCCTTCGAGCATCACCGGGATCAGCGCCCGCAGAAACAGCAGGTCGCCACTACGCAGAATCGCAAAACCGCTGGCAGGGATGCTCGATGAGCAACCGCTGAGGCTCGCACCCAATCCGGCTGTGGCCAGGAAAGCACTCGCGCCGAGGCTGAATTTAAGCAGGCCGCGCCGTGACAGCGCGGGTGTATCGGACAGGCTTGGGCTCATTATTGTTATTACCCGACGGTGTGATCGTTAGCGGATAAACAGCTTCTGGATCAGTTTCTGAATGGATTTTCCATACGGCGGGTAAATCAGTTTCGCCGCGTTGAAGCGTTGCTTGATCAGCACGCCTTTGGCCTTGCTGAACGTCAGGAAGCCTTCGTGGCCGTGGTAATGGCCCATGCCCGAGGCGCCGATGCCGCCGAACGGCATATCGTCCTGCGCCACGTGCAGCAAGGTGTCGTTGAGGCAAACGCCGCCGGAATGCGTTTCGTGAAGTACGCGGTTTTGTTCGCGCTTGTCGTAGCCGAAGTAATACAGCGCCAGCGGACGAGGTCGTTGATTGATGTAGGCAAACGCCTGATCGAGATCCTTGTACGGAACGATCGGCAGCAGCGGGCCAAAGATTTCGTCCTGCATCACGGTCATGTCGTCGCTGACGTTGAGCAGCACGCTATGACTCATGCGCCGGCCCTGGCCTTGATCAAACAGCGGAATCAGCAGCGCGCCCTTGCTGGTGGCGTCGCTGACGTAGCCATTGAGCCGTGCCAGTTGCCGGTCATTGATGATGGCGGTGTAATCCGGATTGTCGACCAGTGTCGGATAAAAGCCGCGTACCGCCTGGCGATAGGCTTCGACGAAAGCACCGACGCGATCTTCCGGCACCAGCACGTAGTCCGGGGCCACGCAGGTCTGTCCGGCATTGAGCGTCTTGCCGAACGCGATGCGTTCGGCGGCGTCCTTGAGCGGCACGTCGAGGGACACGATGGCCGGGGATTTGCCACCCAGCTCAAGGGTCACCGGTGTCAGGTTCTCGGCCGCCGCGCGCATCACGTGCTTGCCGATGCTGGTGGCACCGGTGAACAGCAGGTGATCGAAACGCAGTCGGGAGAACGCGACACCGATATCGGCTTCGCCCAGCACCACGCAGACCAGGTCTTGCGGGAAGATCCGGCCCAGCAATTCCTTGAGCAGCAAACCCATGGCGGGGGTCGACTCACTGAGTTTGAGCATCACCCGATTGCCCGCCGACAACGCACCCACCAACGGGCCGATGGCCAGGTACAGCGGGTAGTTCCACGGCACGATCACGCCGACCACGCCCAGCGGTTGGTAAACCACTTTCGCCGAAGCCGGCTGAAACGCGATACCGACTTTGCGCCGCGAGGCTTTCATCCAGCCTTTAAGGTGCTGACTGGCGTAATGAATCCCGTGCAGGCTGGGCATCAGCTCTGCGAGCAGGGTTTCATCGGCGCTGCGATGGCTGAAATCCTGGCTGATCGCATCGATCAAGGCCTGACGTTCTTTGCTCAGCAGATCGCGCAGGGCTTTGAGCCATTGCTGACGCTGGGCGGCCGGTGGCATCGGGTTGGCTGCATAGGCCGCACGCTGCGCATCGAACAGGGCCTGGAGTTCGTCCAGAGGCTGTTGCAGGTTCTGCAGATAAGCGATGTCCGCGGTCATGATCGGCTCCGGTTTTTGTTGTAATGAGGCACTTTTTAGAGTCTATGCTCTAGAAAGTCAAATGGCATCCTGAGTACAGCATGGTTTTATCCACTCGCCGTTAGGTCGTAAGATGCCCGCCAACGCACTCTGAATTAAAGCTCAAGCCATGGCCCCTCGGATCAAAACCAGCGAGCGCATCGTGCAGAACAGCCTGGAGCTGTTTAATCAACAGGGCGAGCGCAGCATCAGCACCAACCACATTGCTGCCCACATGGAGATTTCTCCGGGCAACCTGTACTACCACTTCCCCAACAAGCAGGCGATCATCGCCGTGCTGTTCAGTGAGTACGAAAGCCTGGTGGACAGCTTCCTGCGCCCGCCCCAGGGCCGCGCGTCCACGGTGGAAGACAAGCGCTTCTACCTTCAGGAACTGCTGGCGGCGATGTGGCGCTACCGGTTTTTGCATCGTGATCTTGAGCATTTGCTCGACAGCGATCCCGAACTGGCCGCCCGTTATCGGCGTTTCTCCCAGCGCTGCCTGATTCATGGCACCCACATCTACGCCGCCTTCGTCGACGCCGGCATCCTGAAAATGGACAAGGTCCAGATCGAATCCTTGACGCTCAATGCCTGGATTATCCTGACGTCCTGGGTGCGTTTCCTGTGCACCACACGGGAAAATTCCAATCACCTGAGCGAGCAGGCGATTAAACGCGGGGTGTATCAGGTGCTGGTGCTTGAGGCCGGTTTCGTCACGGATCAGTCTCGCGACGCGGTCAACGCGCTGTACGAGGAGTTTTACGTGCCACTGGCCCAGGCGCTGGAAGAAGTGCAGTAGGATTCAAGACCGACTTAATCACAGGAGCCCGTTATGCCCATTGCGCAACTGATCAGCCCGCAAGCGTTGGACCTGAAAAAGGAGCAGCCCGGGCTGGTGATTCTGGATTGTCGTTTTGCCCTCGAAGACCCGGACTACGGCCAGCGCAGCTATGCCGAAGGGCATATCGCCGGGTCGAGCTTTGCCGATCTTGAGCGTGATTTGAGCGGAACAGTGGTCAAGGGCGTGACCGGGCGCCATCCGCTGCCTGACCCTGAAGACTTGATCGAGCGCCTGCAAGCCTGGGGCATCAACGCCGACAGCGAAGTGGTTTTGTACGATGACGGCCCGGGTGCCTACGCGGCGCGGGCCTGGTGGTTGCTGGCCTGGCTGGGCAAGCGTGACGGCGTGTTCATCCTCGATGGCGGGCTCAAGGCCTGGCACGCGGCGGGTTTGCCGCTGAGCCTGGATGCGTGCGATATCGAGCGTGGCACCTTCACCGGGACGCCGGACGACGCGCTGATCTTGAGCGCCGAACAGCTCCAGCAACGTCTCGGCCAACCCACGTTGACCTTGCTCGATGCCCGCGCCTTGCCGCGCTTCAAGGGCGAAGTCGAACCGATCGACCCGATTGCCGGGCACATCCCCGGTGCGCAATGTGCGGCCTTCACCGAGAACCTGGGCAGTGACGGGCGTTTCCTGTCGGCCGAACAGCTCAAGCAACGCTTTGCCGCGAAACTCGGCAACCGTGCGCCAAGCGATCTGGTGGCGTATTGCGGATCTGGCGTGACCGCTTGCCATAACCTGTTCGCACTGTGCCTGGCGGGTTATCCGTTGGGCTCGTTGTATGCCGGGTCGTGGAGCGAGTGGATCAACGATCCCGCGCACGGCATCGCAACCGGCGAATAACACAAACCCCTGTGGGAGCGAACTGTGGCGAGGGGATTTATCCCCGTTCGGCTGCGAAGCAGCCGTAAACCATTGTTCGTGGTGTATCTGATGCATCGCAGTTTTCGATTCGGGGCCGCTTTGCGGCCCAACGGGGATAAATCCCCTCGCCACAGTCCGCTCCTACATGTGGATCTGTGTCGAGCTTAACTTCCGGGTAATTGCCGCGCACTGCGATACGCCCCCGGCCCAACCCCGTAAACCTGCTTGAACTGCCGACTCAGATGGCTCTGATCGGCAAATCCCAGCTGCATCGCAACCTCCAGCGGCAAACAACCGTTCTGTAACAGCGCCCTTGCCTGCGCGATGCGTTGCTGCATCAGCCAGGTATGCGGCGGCATGCCCGTGGCGTGGCGAAAGACCCGGGCGAAGTGGAACGGTGACAGGTTGACCACGGCCGCCAGTTCTTCCAGCGAGGGCGGCGCCGCCAATTGTGCTTGCAGCACATCCTTGGCCAGCGTCACAGCCCGGTGCTCCTTGCCGGGTTTGCCGGCAATCGGCACGGCGGCGTGACGTTGCAGCAGCAACAGCATCATCTCGCGCCAGACCGTCTGCTGTTGCAGGGCCGTGGACGGGCTTTCCAGCAAGCGATGCAGTTGGCAGAAACCCTTCACCAGATCCGGGTCGCGATACAGCGTCGCGCCAAACCCCGGCAGGTTGTTGGTCGGCAGTTCAAGTTCGTCCAGCAGCGAGAGGATCTGCTCGCTGTCCGGATAAAACGCCCGGTACAACCAGCCATCCTCCGTGCCTTTGTGGCCGGTGTGCAGTTCATCGGGATTGATCAACACCAGCGTGCCGCTGCCGGCCAGGTGTTCGGCGCCGCGATAGCGATAACGCTGGGCGCCGGCCATGATCATGCCGATCACATAACCGTCATGCACATGGGGCGCGAAGCGGTGTTCGATGTAGCGCGCGGACAACAGCTCAACGCCGGCCAATGGCGCCGTTTGCCAGAAACGGATCGACTCGCCCTGATCGGCGTCCATGGCTTACTCGCGACCCACGGCGCTCAGCCACTGCGGAATGCGCCGCTCCAGGTAATAACTCGGCTGCCGGAACGAACCGTCGACAAAACCGACATGCCCGCCCTTGGCTTGCAGCTCGAATTGAGTGGAGGCGGACAACTCCATCGCCTGCGGCAGGCTATGGGGGAACACGAAGGGATCGTCGGCCGCCTGGATGATCAGGGTCGGCGTGCGAATCTCTCCAAGGAAATACCGGCTCGAAGCGCGGCGATAGTAATCCTCGGCATCGACAAAACCATTGAGCGGCGCCGTGACCCGGCCGTCGAAATCCCAGAAGGTGCGCATGTTCTCCAGCGAGCCCAGCGCCGCCAATGCCGCCAGTCCATCCTCGCGCCCGTCATGCTGGAACTGGCGCTGCTTGTTCTTGATGTAGGCAACCATTTCGCGCATGAAATGCGCCTGATACACCTTCGAGAAACCCTGGCCGATGCGATCGGCGCAATGATCGAGACGAAACGGCACCGATACCGCCACCGCACCAGACACGCCGCTGTCACTGCCGGTCTCGCCCAAATGCTTGAGCAAGACATTGCCGCCCAGGGAATAGCCGACCGCATACAGCGGGGCGAGAGGGCGCTTGGCCCGCAGGTGCTTGATGGCTTCGGCCAGGTCTTCACTGGCGCCGGAATGGTAGCTGCGAGGCAACAGATTTGGCTCGCCGGAACAGCCGCGCCAGTTCAACGCGACACTGGCCCAACCTTGGGCTCCGAGCGCTTTCTGCACCCCGGTCACGTAAGGCGAATTCGAAGAGCCGGTCAGCCCGTGCAGCACCAGCACCAGCGGCGCATCGGCGGTGTGCGGGCCGTGCCAATCCATATCGAGAAAGTCGCCATCCTCAAGCCACAAGCGTTCGCGCTCGCGTTCGATGTGCGTGGTTTTGCGCCACAGCGGTCCCCACAAGGTTTGCAGGTGCGGGTTGCCAAGGCCGAAGGCGGGGGTGAAACGTTCTGACGGAAAGGACACGATCGCTCTCGATGCAGCGGTGCGCAACCGGTGCGCACCTTTTTCAGGCCGGTCGGTTAACCGGCGATCTCTGCCATACGTTGCCACAACGCGTAATACACCCGCCCGGATTTCTGCTCCCGGTGCAGGCGCCAGTTGCCTGGCAAGCCGAGGCTCGACGGCGCGTTTTCGCTTTCAGTGTAGATCCACGCCTCATTGGCCAGCCACTGGCGCTCTTCAAGCAGCGTGCAGACGGTCGGCAACAGGTCCTGGTTGAACGGCGGGTCGAGGAACACCAGGTCGTAGGCGGTCGCGGTCTGGGTTTCCAGGTAGCGCAGGGCATCGGCGGTCTGGATCTGACCGGTGGTGCAGCGCAGCGTGCCCAGATGTTCCTTGATGCTGGCGACCGCGATGTTGCTGGCGTCCAGCGCCTGACCCATCGCCGCGCCACGGGACAAGGCCTCGAGGAACAACGCGCCGCTGCCAGCGAACGGATCAAACACTTTGGCCCCGGCCACGTAGGGCGCGAGCCAGTTGAACAGGGTTTCACGCACTCGGTCCGGGGTCGGGCGCAGGCCCGGGGCGTCCGGGAAGCTGAGCTTCCGGCTGCCCCATTCGCCGCCGATGATGCGCAACTGGTTCACGCCATTGTGTACGTTGTGAACGGGTTTTTTAGGACGAGTGGCCATTAATGCTCCGGAACCCCGAGCGGCTGCTCGGCAGGTTTATCAGTTGGGGCCGGTAACGGCTTTTGCGGCACGGTCGGGCCAGCGCTGACGATGACCATTTTGTCCGTGCTCAAGTGTTTGTTCAGTGCGGCTTTGACCTGCTCGACGGTCAGGCTCTGCGACTCACGCATGAAGTCATTCAGGTAACTCAGCGGCAAGTTGTAGAAACCCATGGCGCCGAGCTGGCCGACGATATCGGCGTTGCTGGCCGTGGACAGCGGGAAGCTACCGGCCAGTTCACGCTTGGCGTCGTCGAGTTCTTTCTGGGTCGGGCCGGTTTTAAGGTAGTCGGCGAGCACGTCCTGCACCAGTTTCAGCGTGCCTTCACTCATCTCGGCGCGGGTTTGCAGGTTGATCATGAACGGGCCGCGTGCCTGCATCGGGGTGAAGCCCGAATAGACGCCGTAGGCCAGGCCACGCTTCTCGCGCACCTCACTCATCAAACGGGTGCCGAAACCACCGCCGCCGAGGATCTGGTTGCCCAGGGACAGTGCAGCGTAGTCTGGATCGTCACGGTCGATGCCCAGTTGCGAGAGCATCAGGTTGGTTTGCTTGGACGGGAACTCGATGTGCCCGATGCTCGCTTTCGGCTCAACCGGTTGCGGGATCTTCGGCACGGCCGGGCCTTTTGGCAGCGTGCTGGAGACTTGCGCGGCAATCGCTTCGGCCTCGGCGCGGGACAAATCACCCACCAGCGCAATCACCACGTTGCCGGCCGCGTAGGCTTTCTCGTGGAACGCCTTGAGTTGCGCCACGGTAATCGCCGGAACGGTTTTCGCCGTGCCATCACTGGAGTGTGCGTACGGATGATCGCCGTACAAGCGGTTCATCAGCTCCAGGCTCGCCAGTTTGCCTGGGTTCTGCTTCTGGTATTCGAAACCGGCGAGCATCTGGTTCTTGATGCGCGCAAAGGAGTCGGCAGGGAAGGTCGGTTTGCCGACGACTTCAGAGAACAGCTTCAGCGCAGGCTCGCGCTTGTCCGCGGCGCTAAGGCTGCGCAGGGAAGCCAGTGCCATGTCCTTGAACGCGCCGTTGCCAAAGTCTGCGCCCAGGCCTTCGAAGCCTTGAGCGATGGCGCCGACATCTTTTCCGGCCACACCTTCGTTGAGCATCGCGTTGGTCAGCATCGAGAGACCGGGCGCGTTGCCGTCCTGGCTGCTGCCGGCGGCGAAGATAAGGCGCAGGTCGAACATCGGCAGCTCACGGGCTTCGACGAACATTACCTTGGCGCCTTCGGCGGTGTTCCAGGTCTGTACGTCGAGCGAACGGTGGCTCGGCGCCTTGCCGTCGAGTTCGGTCAGCGATTGCAGCTTCTGGCTGGACTTGGCCTTGTCGAGGGCTTCGCTGGCCTTGGTGTCATCGCTTTTCGACAGATAAAACGCAGCAGAGCCGATCAGTACGGCTGCGATCAGGCCGATCAGGGCCAGACGGGGCTTTTTACGCTCACTCATGAGTCGTCTCCAGTGGCAGTACATGGGCGACGCTGAGACGTTCGCGGGTGAAATACAGCTTGGCGGCTTTCTGGATGTCTTCCGGTGTCACGCTTTCGAGGTCGGCGAGTTCGGTGTCCATGAGCTTCCACGACAGACCGACGGTTTCCAGTTGGCCGATGGAGGTGGCCTGGCTGGTGATCGAGTCACGCTCGTAGACCAGGCCGGCGATGACCTGGGCGCGGACGCGCTCCAGCTCTTCGGCGGACGGCGCGGTGGTTTTCAGCTGTTCGAGCAGCTTCCACAGGCCCGCTTCAGTCTGGGCCATGGTTTTCTTTTTCTGGATGTTCGGCGTGGCCGACAAGGTGAACAGGCTGTCGCCGCGGGTGTAGGCGTCGTAACTCGACGAACCACCGGACACCAGCTCTTCGCCGCGTTCCAGCTGCGTCGGGATGCGTCCGCTGTAACCGCCGTCAAGCAGGGCCGAGATCAGGCGCAAGGCGTTCACCGAGCGTTTGTCTTCGGCGGTGGCGATGCTCGGCACGTTGAAGCCCAGCATCAGGCTCGGCAATTGGGTTTGCACGTGCAGGGTGATCTGGCGTTCGCCAGGCTCAGCCAGTTCCAGCGGGATTTTCGCCGGCGGCACATCGCGTTTGGCGATCGGGCCGAAATAGCGTTGGGCCAGGGTTTTGACCTCGTCCGGAGTCACGTCGCCGACCACCACCAGCGTGGCGTTGTTCGGCACGTACCAGGATTGGTACCAGTGGCGCAGCTCTTCGACTTTCATGCGGTCCAGGTCAGCCATCCAGCCGATGGTCGGCGTGTGGTAACCGCTGGCCGGGTAGGCCATGGCCTTGAAGCGTTCGTAGGCCTTGGACATCGGCTTGTCGTCGGTGCGCAGGCGACGTTCTTCCTTAATGACTTCGATCTCGCGGGCGAACTCGTCGGCCGGCAGGCGCAGGCTGGCCATGCGGTCGGCTTCCAGTTCGAAGGCCACACCGAGGCGGTCGCGGGCCAGCACCTGGTAATACGCCGTGAAGTCATCGCTGGTGAAGGCGTTTTCTTCGGCGCCGAGGTCGCGCAGGATCAGCGACGCTTCGCCGGGGCCGACTTTCTCGCTGCCCTTGAACATCATGTGTTCCAGGGCGTGGGACAAACCGGTCTGACCTGGCGTCTCGTAACTCGAGCCGACCTTGTACCAGACTTGGGAAACCACCACCGGTGCCCGGTGATCTTCGCGCACAACGACCTTCAGGCCGTTATCCAGAGTGAATTCGTGGGTGGGTTGTGGATCGGCAGCCAGGGCAGAGAGGGGCAGACAAACTGTGCTGAGCAGCAGGCCTGCAGCGCGGCGGGCTAAAGCATTCATTCGTTTTTAAACCTTTGGGGCTGCCCGCTTGGTCTTAGCGTCGGCGGGCGAGAGGGTGCTAGGATACTGGTCCGTTTTACTGGCGGCCACGCCTATCAGGCCTTTGATCGGCCGGAAGGTTGCATGGGTTACCTGCGGAAGCTTTGGGTTTGTCAGCTAAACTCTGCGTTTTCGCCGACGATGCCGTTCCAGTCCTTCGTATTAGTCAACCTTTGAGGTGCTGTTGGCACCTCGACAAAATGTTGCGCGTGAACAAGCTGGGTCAATCGCAGTCTGTTCTGCATCGAATATTTATTTGCCGGGGCGCCCTTTGGCGCGTCGCTACCGTGAGATAGCCGTCCTCCATGTTTGGTTCCAACGACGACAAGAAGACCCCAGCTGCGGCTGGCGAGAAGAAAAGCCTGTTCGGATGGCTGCGCAAAAAGCCGCAGGAACCCGTCGTCGAACAGCCACAACCACTTCCTGAGCCAACACCCGCGCCGGTAATAGAAGAAGAGCCGGCACCGGTTGTATTGCCGTTTGCCGAGCCGGTGCTGCAACCGGTGGTTGAGGCTGAACCCGAAGTGATTGCCGAACAGCCGCTGGCACCCGCCGCCGAGCCGTGGCTGACGTTGCCGGTGGCGGAAGAGCCGGTGGCCTTGGTTGAAGATGAGCTGGCGCCGCATGTGACGCCGCCGATTCCTGCCCCGACTGCCTTTGTTCCCGAGCCTGTTCAAGCGCCAGTGGTTGAACCGGTCGTCGCGCCGATCATCGTGGCCGAGCCTGAGCCTGAGCCGGTTGCTCCGGAGCCTGTGATTCCTGCGTTCGTCGCTCCTGTGGTTGAAGCGCCTGCGCCTGCTCCCGTAGTTGCCCCGGTTGTCGCCGCGCCCGTCGTTCCCGTCGTTCCCGTCGTTCCCGCCGAAGTCCCGGCCGAGCCGCCGCGTACCGAAGAAACCAAAGCCGGTTTCTTCGCCCGCCTCAAGCAAGGCCTGTCCAAGACCAGCGCCAGTATTGGCGAAGGCATGGCCAGCCTGTTCCTCGGCAAGAAAATCATCGATGACGAGCTGCTCGAAGACATCGAAACCCGTCTGCTGACCGCTGACGTTGGGGTCGAGGCGACCTCGGTGATCATCCAGCGCCTGACCCAAAAGGTCGCGCGCAAAGAGTTGGCCGATGCCGACGCGCTGTACAAATCCCTGCAGGCTGAACTCGCCGCGATGCTCAAGCCTGTCGAGCAGCCGCTGAAAATTACCTCGCAGAACAAGCCTTTCGTGATTCTGGTCGTGGGCGTCAACGGCGCCGGCAAGACCACCACCATTGGCAAACTGGCGAAGAAACTGCAACTCGAAGGCAAGAAAGTCATGCTCGCGGCTGGTGACACCTTCCGCGCCGCCGCGGTCGAGCAATTGCAGGTCTGGGGCGAGCGCAACAAGATCCCGGTCATCGCCCAGCACACCGGCGCCGACTCCGCTTCGGTTATCTTCGACGCCGTGCAGGCCGCCAAGGCCCGTGGCATTGATGTGCTGATCGCCGACACTGCCGGTCGCCTGCACACCAAAGACAATCTGATGGAAGAGTTGAAGAAGGTTCGTCGGGTCATCAGCAAACTCGACGCCGACGCGCCGCACGAAGTGCTCTTGGTGCTCGACGCCGGTACTGGCCAGAACGCCATCAGCCAGGCCAAGCAATTCAACCAGACCGTCGAACTGACCGGCCTGGCGCTGACCAAGCTCGACGGCACCGCCAAAGGCGGGGTGATTTTCGCCCTGGCCAAGCAGTTTGGTTTGCCGATTCGCTACATCGGCGTCGGTGAAGGCATTGATGATTTGCGTACTTTTGAAGCAGAACCCTTTGTCCAGGCACTGTTTGCCGAGCGGGAGCGTTCATGATTCGTTTCGAACAGGTCGGTAAGCGCTACCCGAACGGTCACGTCGGCTTGCATGAGCTGAGTTTTCGAGTTCGTCGGGGCGAATTTTTGTTTGTAACCGGTCATTCCGGCGCCGGTAAAAGCACCTTGTTGCGGCTGCTGCTGGCGATGGAACGTCCGACCACCGGCAAATTGCTGCTGGCCGGCCAGGACCTCGCCACCATCAGCAATGCGCAGATTCCTTATCTGCGCCGGCAGATTGGTGTGGTGTTCCAGAATCACCAGTTGTTGTTTGATCGCACGGTGTTCAACAACGTCGCGCTGCCCTTGCAGATTCTGGGTCTGTCGAAGGCCGAGATCGTCAAGCGCGTGGATTCGGCGCTTGAGCGCGTGGCGTTGTCGGATAAAACCGATTTGTACCCCGGCGACCTGTCCACCGGGCAGCAACAGCGCGTCGGCATCGCCCGCGCCATCGTCCACCGTCCGGCCTTGCTGCTGGCGGACGAACCGACCGGTAACCTCGACCCGCGTCTGGCGGCCGAGATCATGGGCGTGTTCGAAGACATCAACCGTTTGGGCACCAGCGTGCTGATCGCCAGTCACGACCTGGCGCTGATTGCCCGTATGCGTCATCGCATGTTGACCCTGCAACGCGGCCGATTGATTGGCGACGGGGAGGCAGCGGAATGAGTGCGACACGTAGCCCCAAGGTTTCCGAGCGCGTGGCGCCGAAAGCTGCCGATCCGCAACCGCAGAAGAAAAAGCGCGACGATGACGACGGCCCGGACTTCGCCACACTGTTTCGCGCCTGGATCGAAAGCCACCGCGCCAGTTTGCTGGACAGCCTGCGTCGGTTGGGCAAACACCCAATCGGCAGCTTTTTCACCTGCATGGTGATGGCCGTTGCCCTGAGTTTGCCGATGGGCCTGTCACTTTTGCTAAGTAACGTCGAACGTCTGGGCGGTTCCTGGCAGCGTGCGGCGCAGATTTCCCTGTACCTGCAAATCGAGGCCAGCCCGGCTGAAGGCGAGTCGTTGCGCGAGCAGATCAAAGGCATGCCCGGTGTTGCCGAAGCGGAATACGTGGGTCGTGATCAGGCGCTGGAAGAGTTCCAGCAACAGTCCGGTCTGGGCGAGGCGCTCAAGGAACTACCGGAAAACCCGCTGCCTGGCGTGGTGTTGGTGACGCCGAACGAGGTCGACAAGCCCGCGCTTGAAGCATTACGACAAAAACTTTCCGAGTTGCCGAAGGTACAACAGGCACAACTTGATCTAGTCTGGGTCGAGCGTCTGGCAGCGATCCTCAAGCTGGGTGACCGTTTTGTCTTCGGTCTGACCGTGCTTCTGGTTTCTGCATTACTTTTGGTGATAGGCAATACCATTCGTCTTCATATTGAAAACCGCCGCACAGAGATAGAAGTGATTAAACTCGTCGGCGGCACGGACAGCTATGTGCGCAGGCCCTTTCTGTATATGGGCGCGTTGTATGGCTTCGGTGCGGGGATACTTTCCTGGGGCGTATTGGCGTTCGGCCTTGATTGGCTGAACGCCGCGGTAGTCGGGCTGGCCGGTTTGTACGGCAGTGATTTCGCATTGGCCGGAGTGCCAGTGGCCGATGGTCTGTCTCTCTTGCTTGGCGCGGTGCTGTTGGGGTATATCGGTGCATGGATTGCAGTCGCACGCCACCTGAGGGAGCTTGCGCCTAAGTAGTATCATTTTGCTCGTATTGACCTTTCAGCGTTTATGGGAACTTGTCTTTCGGTTTCCGGTCAATTTTCGCAGTGCTGAACTGCACGAGTTATGTAAGTCGGAGGTTTTTTCGTATGACCAATTCTTTGCAACCTGCATATGCTCTGGTCCCGGGTGCGAACCTGGAGGCCTATGTGCACACCGTGAACAGCATTCCATTGCTGACTCCGGAGCAGGAGCGTGAACTGGCCGAGAGTCTCTATTATGAGCAGGATTTGGGGGCGGCTCGGCAGATGGTGCTCGCCCACCTGCGTTTTGTTGTGCATATCGCCCGTAGCTATTCCGGCTACGGCCTGGCTCAGGCTGACCTGATCCAGGAAGGCAACGTCGGCCTGATGAAGGCGGTGAAGCGCTTCAACCCGGAAATGGGTGTGCGTCTGGTTTCGTTCGCGGTGCACTGGATCAAGGCGGAAATTCACGAGTTCATCCTGCGCAACTGGCGCATTGTGAAAGTCGCGACCACCAAGGCCCAGCGCAAGCTGTTCTTCAACCTGCGCAGCCAGAAGAAACGCCTGGCGTGGCTGAACAACGAGGAAGTCCACCGTGTGGCGGAAAGCCTCGGCGTTGAGCCGCGGGAAGTGCGCGAGATGGAAAGTCGCCTGACCGGCCATGACATGGCCTTCGACCCGGCCGCAGAAGCGGACGACGACAGCGCTTTCCAGTCGCCGGCCAACTACCTGGAAGACCACCGGTACGACCCGGCCCGTCAGCTGGAAGATGCCGACTGGAGCGACAACTCGAACCACAACCTGCACGAAGCGCTGGAAGTGCTGGACGACCGCAGCCGTGACATCCTCTACCAGCGCTGGCTGGCGGAAGAAAAAGCTACGCTGCATGACCTGGCGCAGAAGTACAACGTGTCGGCCGAGCGTATTCGTCAGCTTGAAAAAAGCGCGATGAACAAGCTCAAGTTGTCGATCGCCGCCTGACCTGCGAACCGGACAATAAAAAACGCCCCGATCATTGATCGGGGCGTTTTTGTTGGTGCCCAATTTTCAATTCACCTTGGCCCCTGTGGGAGCGGGCTTGCCCGCGATGACGGCTAATCATTCAACATCGATGTCGACTGACACTACGCCTTCGCGGGCAAGCCCGCTCCCACAGGGTTTTGTATTGCCCAAGAGATCGTGATCGGCTACTGCGCCCAAGGCGCCCGGCGTGAATCGTTGAGCCCTACTAGGTAGCTGTCACCCCCCAACTGACTCATCTGCTGCCGAATCCATCCGGCCCGACGTGCGACATAGTTAGTCGGATGACTCGCACTCCAAACCCGCGGGTTAGGCAGCACCGCAGCCAGCAAACTGGCCTGCTGGCGAGACAGCGAGCGAGCACCGACGCCAAAGTGATGCCGGGCCGCCGCTTCCGCGCCAAACACCCCGTCATCCCACTCGACGCTGTTCAGGTACACCTCAAGAATTCGCTGCTTGGGCCACAGCACCTCGATCAGCCCAGTGAACCAAGCCTCCAGGCCTTTACGCAGCCAACTGCGGCCGGACCACAAAAACAGATTCTTCGAGACTTGCTGGCTCAGGGTGCTGGCACCGCGAATCGAACCACCGCGCTCGTTATGAGCAAATGCCGCCTGAATCGCGCCGATATCAAAGCCCCAATGCTCGGGAAACTTCTGATCCTCACCGGCAATCACTGCGACTTTCAGGTCGTCGGAGATTTCATCCCAAGGTTTCCAGGTGCGTTGCAGGTCGATGGGCTCGCCATCGAACCAGGATTCGATCTTGCGCTCCACCATTAGCGCCGTTCCCGGTGGCGGCACCACCCGAAACAGCAACACCAGCAATACGCTGCCGCCCGCGAACCAGAGCAGGGTCTTCGTGAAACGACGGAAAATTAACTGCAGCATAGAGATGGCTTGGCCGAACCCGTTGAGCCGGCCATTATACAGACCCTGTTGATCGAGTCTGACTGGAGTTCTCATGTTGCGTGGCTTCCTGATGCTGGTTGCTTTTTTCGGCTTCACCGGTGTTGCCTTGGGCGCATTCGCCGCCCATGGCCTGAAAAGCCGCCTGAGCGCCGAGTACCTGGCGGTTTTCCATACGGGCGTCACCTATCAACTGGTGCACACCCTGGCGTTGCTGGGCGTAGCGCTGCTCGCCACGCAAATTCCCGGTCGACTGATTACTTGGGCCGGCGCATCCTTTGCTATGGGCATTCTGTTGTTTTCCGGCAGCCTGTACCTGCTGACGATAACGGGTATCAGCAAGCTCGGGATCGTTACGCCCTTCGGTGGCCTGGCATTCCTGGTCGGCTGGTTCTGCCTGGGGCTTGCCGCCTGGCGGCTGTAGGAGCGAGGCTTGCCCGCGAAGTCGTCAAGTCAGCCAACATCTCCTTCGACTGACACTACGCGTTCGCGGGCAAGCCTCGCTCCTACGGGGATCGTGTTTCATGACGAATGGCTTGGGTCGCCAAGACTGATCGGGCTAGAATGCCAGCCCCTAAAAATGATGGCGGCATTCGGCATGCGCATTCAGTTGAACGGCGAATCCCTTGAACTGCCCGACGGTGAAACCGTTGCGGCCCTGCTGACCCGTCTGGAACTGACCGGACGCCGGGTGGCGGTCGAACTCAATCTGGATATCGTCCCGCGCAGCCAGCATGCGGAAACCACGCTGAACGACGGCGATTCCGTCGAAGTGGTACACGCCATCGGCGGCGGCTAGTCGCCCGGCCCTTAAGGGCACAGAATTCTGCAAGAACCTCACCCCTACAGAGGATTTCCCATGAGCATCGTTCGTAGCGACAAGCCCTTCGTCCTGGCCGGTCGTACTTACCAGTCGCGTTTGCTGGTAGGCACCGGCAAGTACCGCGACATGGAAGAAACCCGCCTGGCCATCGAAGCCTCGGGTGCCGAGATCGTCACCTTCGCCGTGCGCCGTACCAACCTCGGCCAGAACCCGGGCGAACCGAACCTGCTCGAAGTCCTGTCGCCGGATCGCTACACCTTCCTGCCGAACACCGCCGGTTGCTTCGACGCGACCGAGGCTGTGCGCACCTGCCGCCTGGCCCGTGAGCTGCTCGGTGGCCACAACCTGGTGAAGCTGGAAGTGTTGGCGGACCAGAAAACTCTGTTTCCCAATGTGATCGAAACCCTCAAGGCCGCCGAAGTGCTGGTCAAGGAAGGCTTCGACGTGATGGTCTACACCAGCGATGACCCGATCATTGCCCGTCAACTGGCGGAAATCGGCGTTATCGCGGTGATGCCGCTGGCCGGTCTGATCGGCACGGGCCTGGGGATCTGCAACCCGTACAACCTGCAGATCATCCTCGAAGAAGCCAAGATTCCCGTGCTGGTCGACGCCGGTGTCGGTACCGCTTCCGACGCCACCATCGCCATGGAGCTGGGTTGCGAAGCAGTGCTGATGAACTCGGCCATCGCCCACGCCCAGCAGCCGATCATGATGGCTGAAGCCATGAAACACGCGATCGTCGCGGGCCGCCTGGCCTACCTCGCCGGCCGCATGCCGAAAAAACTCTATGCCAGCGCCTCCTCGCCGCTGGATGGTCTGATCAAGTAAGAGCCATTGATGACTGAATCAAACGACACGCCAATCCAGACGGAAGAAGGCGACGAGCGCCAACACCGCCGCATCAAGAGTTTCGTGATGCGCGCCGGGCGCATGACTGAAGGCCAACAACGTGGTCTGGACCAGGGCACGCCGCTGTTCGTGCTGCCATTGGCCGACGAGCCGGTGGACTTCGACCAGGTGTTCGGCCGTTCCGCACCGCGTTCGCTGGAAATCGGTTTTGGCATGGGCCATTCGCTGCTGGAGATGGCCGCAGCCTCGCCGGAGCAGGATTTCATTGGCGTGGAAGTGCACCGTCCGGGTGTCGGCGCGCTGCTCAATGGTGTGCTGACACAGGGCCTGACCAACCTGCGGGTCTACGATTGCGACGCGATCGAAGTGCTCAACCGTTGTGTGGCCGACAATAGCCTCGATCGCCTGATGCTGTTTTTCCCGGACCCATGGCACAAGAGCCGTCACCACAAGCGCCGTATCGTCCAGGCGTCGTTCGCTGAGCTGGTGCGCAGCAAGTTGAAGGTCGGCGGCATCCTGCACATGGCCACCGACTGGGAACCGTATGCCGAGTACATGCTGGAAGTCATGAACGTCGCACCGGGTTATCGCAACCTGGCCGAAGACGGCAAATGCGTCCCGCGCCCGACCAAGCGCCCGATCACCAAGTTCGAACGCCGCGGCGAACGTCTTGGGCATGGCGTGTGGGACCTGAAGTTCGAAAAACAGTCCTAAACGGTAATACAAAAACCTGTGGGAGCGGGCTTGCCCGCGATAACGGTCTGACAGTCAATATAGATGTTGAATGTTATGGCCTCATCGCGGGCAAGCCCGCTCCACAGTTTTTGTGGTGTGTTCGAGCTCAGCGGCGGTCAGCTACGACGCCGATCAGCACCAGCACCACCAACAACACCGGCGCCAGGCTGTAGTTGTTGAACTGGCTCAGGCCTTTGATGATCCACGGCGTGGCGTAGATCAGCGCGACGCCGCTGCCGACCATGCACAGCAGGGCCATCAGCGGCACGCGCAGGGCGCCGGCGATGCTGCCCAGGCGTTGATCGACCCAGCCTTTGATATCGGCGCCAAACAGCACCAGCAGGCAGCCCACCAGCGCCAGAGAGATTTCCGACAGGTTGCTGCGGCTCCAGCGGGAGACGGTGGCGAGCAGGTCGAGTATCAAATCCATTCGTATTCCCCTAAGGCTGAAATCAGCTCAGAAATGTTTGCAGCAAATCATTGAGAAACAGCTGTCCGCGATCAGTCGCCGCCAGACGTGACGGTTCGACCTGCAACAGGCCGCTTTGTTCGGCTTCGCGACGGCCTTCGGCGAGGCTTTCCAGGCTCAGTCCGGTGCGTTCCGGGTACAGCCGCGATTCGACGCCCTCGGTCAGGCGCAAGGCATTCATCAGGAATTCGAACGGCAGCTCATCGTTGGTCAGCGCTTTCTCGCCGGCCTTGAAGCTTTTCGCCGGGTTCAGGTAATCCTTCGGCAGGCGAGTCTTCCAGGTGCGCACGATGCGCCCGTCTGGATGGCTGAGCTTGCCGTGGGCACCGGCACCGATGCCGATGAAGTCGCCGAAGCTCCAGTAATTGAGGTTATGCCGCGCCGGACGGCCGGGCTGGGCATAGGCCGAGACTTCGTATTGCGCGTAACCGTGTTCGGCGAGCAGCGCCTGGCCGGCTTCCTGAATGTCCCACAGCGTGTCGTCTTCCGGCAGCGTCGGCGGCTGGTTCCAGAACACCGTGTTCGGCTCCAGCGTCAGTTGATACCAAGACAGATGCGTCGGCTTCAGTGCGATGGCCTGGCGCAGGTCGCTCAACGCGTCGTCCAGCGACTGGTCGGGCAAGCCGTGCATCAAGTCCAGGTTGAAGTTATCGAACCCGGCCTGTCGCGCCATGCCGGCGGCTCGCACCGCTTCGTCGCCGTTGTGAATCCGCCCCAACGCCTTGAGTTTCTCTTCCTGGAAACTCTGAATGCCGATCGACAGGCGATTGATCCCCAGCGCGCGGTAGGCGACGAATTTCTCTTGCTCGAACGTTCCCGGATTGGCTTCCAGGGTGATTTCAATGTCGCTGGCAAACGGAATGCGCTGCTCGACGCCTTTGAGCAAACGGCCCAAGGCTTCGGCGCTGAACAGGCTCGGCGTGCCGCCACCGAAGAAAATCGAGCTCAGCTCACGGCCATAGACGGCGTGCAGGTCCTGATCGAGGTCCGCCAGTAATGCGTCGACGTATTCCTGCTCCGGCAGCACCGGGCTGGCGGTGTGGGAGTTGAAGTCGCAATAAGGGCATTTGCGCACGCACCACGGGATGTGGATGTACAACGCCAAGGGCGGCAGTACTGGGAGCGCAGACCGAGGCGAGGGCGCGGCACCGCCGAAGATCAGCGATGACGCGGATGATTCAAGGGTCATAACAGGCCTAGACGCTGGCGCAGCAGATCCATTGCACGGGCGCGGTGGCTGATGAGGTTCTTTTCGCTGGGGCTCAGCTCGGCACTGGAGCAATCGCGCGACGGCACCCAGAACAGCGGATCGTAGCCAAAACCATGTTCGCCGCTGGCCGCCGGCAAGATGCGCCCGTGCCACAGGCCTTCGCAGAGGATCGGCAGTGGATCGTCAGCATGACGCACCAGCGCCAGCACGCAGACGAACTGCGCGCCGCGCTCGGCTTCCGGCACGTCTTTCATGGCATCGAGCAGTTTGGCGTTGTTCGCCGCATCGCCCTGGCCGTCAGCGTAACGAGCCGAATAGATACCCGGCGCACCGCCAAGGAAATCCACCGCCAGCCCGGAATCGTCGGCCAGCGCCGGCAGGCCGGAGATGCGTGCGGCGTTGCGGGCCTTGAGGATGGCGTTCTCGACGAACGACAGGCCGGTTTCTTCAGGCTCGACGTTGCTGAACTCGCCGATCGAGCGCAGTTGCACCGACTCGCCGAGCATGGCCTGGAGTTCCTTGAGTTTGCCGGCGTTGTGGCTGGCCAGTACGAGTTGCGTGAAATTGATCATTCGCCGGGGAAAAGCTCTTGGTTGAAATTGATGGTGTTGGTTTTATCGCCGTTCTTCACGTTGATCTGGAAGGTACGGGTTTCCTGCTGATCGACCGGGTATTGCGCGATGTAGTAGACAGCGCCCTGTTCGGTGACCTGTTTGAATTTCAATGAGACGCTTTGGCTGGTGAGGTCTTTGACCGTACCGTTGACTTCAGCGGTCAGAGGCTTGCCATCCTTGAGCACGGAGACGTTTATCACACCCTGGTTCTTGCTGCGCGTCAGTCCGGCTGCTTTGGCGATGTCCGGCGTCAGGAAGGTGGAGTTGAAGGTGTTGTAATGCACCGTCACGTCGCCAAAGGTTTCCTTGCGCTCGCCCTTGATGACGTCGGCGGCCATGGCGGTGACGCTCAGGCAGGCAGTAAGTACAAACAGCGCTAGACGACCCATGATCGTTCTCCTTGGAATGTCGTGGTCAGACCGCAATCTTGTGATCCTGCAGCCCTGGGCTGCTGACGCGGTAAATACCGATTTCACCTAATAGATTAGGCCATAGCTTACTGGCCCACCCGTGGCGGTGCTGTTGATCCACGGCAAGCCGATCAATGACCTTCGCTTCACGTTCGCGACACAACGCTTCAAAGTCTTCGAAGGTGCAAAAGTGGATGTTCGGCGTGTTGTACCAGGTGTACGGCAGAAAATCGGACACCGGCATCCGGCCCTTGCTCGCCAGGTACCAGCGGCAGCGCCAGTGACCGAAGTTGGGGAAGGTGATGATGCACTGGCGGCCGACCCGCAGCATTTCGTCGAGGATCTTGTCCGGGTAATGCACCGCTTGCAGCGCCTGGGTCATGACCACGATGTCGAAGCTGTTGCTGGCGAAGTTGCCCAGGCCCTTGTCCAGATCCTGCTCGATGACGTTGATGCCCTTGGCCACGCATTCGGCGATGTTGTCCGGGTCGTTTTCCAGGCCATAGCCGGTCACTTGCTTGTTATCGCGCAGCCAGGTCAGCAGTTCACCGTCGCCGCAACCGAGGTCGAGCACGCGGCTGCCGGCGGGGATCCATTCCTGGATGATTTCCAGATCAGCTCTCATGGCTTTCTCACAACGTAATGCGGTTCATGTAATTGCTGAAGGCCTGCAAGTAACGCGGGATCGGAATCAGGAAGGCATCGTGGCCTTGCGGAGCGTCGATCTCGAGGTAGCAGACGTCTTTCTTGGCCGCCATCAGCGCGTCCACCAGTTCTCGCGAGCGGGCAGGGGAGAAGCGCCAGTCGGTGGTGAAGGACATCACGCAGAACTTGGCCTGGGCATGGGCGAAGGTTTTCGCCAGGTCATCGTCGAAGTTGGCCGCCGGGTCGAAGTAGTCCAGCGCCTTGGTCATCAGCAGGTAGGTGTTGGCGTCAAAACGCCCGGAGAACTCTTCGCCCTGATAACGCAGGTAGCTTTCGACCTGGAACTCGACGCTGTGGAAGTCGTAGTTGAGCTTTTCGCTCTTCAGGCCCCGGCCGAATTTTTCGCCCATCGAGTCATCCGACAGGTAGGTGATGTGCCCGACCATCCGCGCGAGCATCAAGCCGCGTTTGGGGATCACTCCGGCTTCCTGGAACGAACCACCGTGGAATTCGGGGTCGGTGAGGATCGCCTGGCGCGCCACTTCGTTGAAGGCGATGTTCTGCGCCGACAACTTGGGGGCCGAGGCGATGGCCAGGCAATGGCGAATGCGCTCGGGGTAGGTGATGCTCCACTGCATTGCCTGCATACCGCCGAGGCTGCCGCCGATCACGGCGGCCCATTGGCTGATGCCGATCCGGTCGGCCAGGCGCGCTTGACTGTGCACCCAGTCTTCCACGGTCAGCACCGGGAAGTCGGCACCGAACGGCTTGCCGGTCTCCGGGTTGACGCTGCTCGGGCCGGTGGAGCCGTTGCAGCCGCCGAGGTTGTTCAGGCTGACCACGAAGAATTTGTCGGTATCGATCGGCTTGCCGGGGCCGATGCAGCTGTCCCACCAACCGGGTTTGCGGTCGTCGGGGCTGTGGAAGCCGGCAGCGTGATGGTGACCGGACAGGGCGTGGCAGATCAGCACGGCGTTGCTCGCCGTGGCGTTCAGCGTGCCGTAGGTTTCGTAAATGAGGTCATAAGCTGGGAGCGAACGGCCGCAGGCCAGGGCCAGGGGTTCACTGAAGTGCGCCACTTGCGGCGTCACCAGGCCAACAGAATCGGCGGGAAAGGCAGTTGGCATCGACCCTGCTCTCGTTGAAATGAGGCGTAAGTCTAAAGACCGCTGCCCCTAGCAGCAAGCGACTACCCATGATCGTTCCTACGCTCTGCGTGGGAATGCCTCAATGGACGCTCTGCGTCCGCTTCGGCAGGGACGCGGAGCGTCCCGGGCTGCATTCCCACGCGGAGCGTGGGAACGATCAGGGTAGGGTCAAGTCAGGCAAATCCGGCAGCTTCTTCGGCGAACAGATCCGCACCCGCTTCTGCCGGTTCAGCTCCCCGTTGACCAGACTGACCTGACTCTTGGACACCCCAAACGCCTTGGCCAGAAACGCCATCAGATACGCATTGGCTTTGCCTTCGACCGGCGGTGCGGTCAGGCGAATCTTCAGCCGATCCCCGTGCAGCCCGCAGAAATCATCGCTGCGGGCTGCCGGTTGCAGGTGACATTCCAGAATCAGATCGTCACCGTCCCAGCGAAAGTAGCTCATCAGATCAGGCCGAGCAGCCCCATCGGCATGAGGGCGAAGTTCGCAAGGCGAGGGATCAGCCAGCTTTGCAGCAACTGGATCACGATAAACGCGAAGATCGGCGAGATATCGAGGCCACCCAGGTTTGGAATGATCCGACGGAACGGGGCGAGTACCGGTTCAGTAATCTGCGCGACCAGCTCTGCACCCGGGTTGTGGCTCCCCGGGGCGACCCAGGACAGAATCACGCTGATGATCATCGCCCAGAAAATAATATTCAAAAACAGCGAGAAGAGCGCGATCAGGGCCCACGGCACCAGGAACAGCCAGTCGACCATGAAGCCTTTGAGCAGCAGGATCACCGCAATCAGCAGCATCTGAATGATCAGCGCCAATACCAGTGACGACATGTCCAGACCGAACATGCTCGGGATGACCCGGCGCAGCGGCTTGAGCAGCGGTTGAGTGGCTTTCACGATGAACTGGCAGAGCGGGTTGTAGAAATTCGCCCGAACCAGTTGCAGGATGAAGCGCATCAATACGATCAGCAGGTACAGGCTGCCCAGGGTTTTAATAATGAAAATGGCAGCGTCATTGAGTCCAAGCATCATTGATTCCTTTGTAAGAGCTGATTAGCGGCCAAGTTGCTCAGCCATCTCGGCCGAGCGGTGCGCAGCGGCACCGAGTGCTTTTTCCACCAGCGCTTCGAAGCCGCCGGCCTGGAACGATTTGATTGCCGCTTCCGTGGTGCCTGCAGGCGAGGTCACGCGACGACGCAATTCAGCCGCGTCGACATCGCTGGCAACCGCCATGTGTGCGGCACCCAACGCGGTTTGCACCGTCAATTGGGCAGCGATGTCCGCTGGCAGACCGAGCTTCACGCCGGCAGCGGTCATGGCTTCGATCAGCAGGAAGAAATACGCCGGGCCCGAGCCGGAGACGGCGGTGACAGCGTCCAGTTGCTGCTCTTCGTTCAGCCACAGGGCAATGCCGACGGCCGACAACAGTTCTTCAGCTTGCTGGCGTTGTTCAGCGTTCACTTCGGCCGTGGCAAACAATCCGCTCACGCCCTGACGCAGCAGCGCCGGGGTGTTGGGCATGCAGCGCACGATCGGCTGGGCACCGAGCCAGTTGTTCATGCTGGCGCAGGTGATGCCGGCCGCAATCGAAACCACCAGTTGGTTTGGCTTCAGGCTCGGGCGAATCGCTTCGCACACGGCTTTCATCGCCTGGGGTTTGACCGCCAGCACGACCACGTCCGCGCCTTGAATGGCATCGGCGTTTTCAGCGAAAACTTCAACGCCGTGTTCGGCCTGCACCTTGGCGCGTGTTTCGGCGCCCGGATCGCTGGCGCGGATCTGTGCGGCGTCCAGACCTTTGGCGCGCAGGCCGCCGATCAGGCTGGCCGCCATGTTTCCGGCACCGATAAAGGCAATACGAGTCTTGCTCATGTCAGGTCCTTATAGAGAGGTGTGTCAGCCATGATTCAAGGCTGACTGTAGTCGCGGGCACCAAACAGGGCCGTACCGATGCGGACCCAAGTGGCGCCCTGGGCGATGGCCGACTCGAGGTCGTGGCTCATGCCCATGGAAAGTGTGTCGAGCGGCAGGTTCAGGCTGGCTTGCAGGCTTTGCACGGCAGCAAAAGCGGCGTCCTGGGCGGCGCGATCGTCAGTCGGCTCAGGGATTGCCATCAACCCGCGCAACTGGATGCGCGGCAATTCGCTGATGGCCTTGGCCAGGGCCGGCAGGTCGGCCGGGGTGCAGCCGGATTTGCTGGCTTCACCGCTGACGTTGACCTGGATGCAGATGTTCAAGGGCGGCAGATCGGCAGGGCGTTGTTCGGACAGGCGTTGTGCGATTTTCAGACGATCCACGGAATGCACCCAGGCGAAGTGCTCGGCGATAGCGCGAGTCTTGTTCGATTGAATGGGGCCGATAAAGTGCCAGATCAAGGGCAGGTCGGCCAATTCGAGCTGTTTGCCCAGGGCTTCCTGCAAGTAATTTTCGCCAAAATCTCTCACGCCTGCGGCATACGCTTCGCGCACGGCCTCGGCAGGCTTGGTCTTGCTCACCGCCAGCAGTTGAACGCTGTGCTCGTCGCGGTGGGCGGCAAGGGCGGCGGCGCGGATGCGCGAACTAACCTGAAGAATGTTGTCTGCTATCGTGGACATCAAGAGGCGCCAGCGGTCTGAAGGTTGGCGGCATTCTACTGGAATTGAGGAGCGCTATGGATATCACTGAGCTGCTGGCCTTCAGCGCTAAACAGGGCGCGTCCGACCTGCACCTGTCTGCCGGCCTGCCACCGATGATTCGCGTCGACGGCGACGTGCGTCGCATCAACCTGCCGGCCCTGGACCACAAACAGGTGCATGAGCTGATCTACGACATCATGAACGACACCCAGCGGGTGGACTTCGAGAAACACCTGGAAACTGATTTTTCCTTCGAAGTGCCAGGCGTGGCGCGTTTCCGGGTCAACGCCTTCAACCAGAACCGGGGGGCGGGTGCGGTGTTCCGAACCATTCCGTCGAAGGTCCTGAGCATGGACGACCTCGGCATGGGCGAGGTGTTTCGCAAGATCACCGAGGCCCCGCGCGGCCTGGTGCTGGTGACCGGCCCGACCGGTTCCGGAAAGTCCACCACCCTGGCGGCGATGATCGATTACCTGAACAACCATCGCCATCACCACATCCTCACCATCGAAGACCCGATCGAGTTCGTCCACGAATCGCGCAAATGCCTGATCAACCAGCGCGAAGTCCACCGTGATACCCGCAGCTTTGCCACGGCCCTGCGCTCGGCGCTGCGGGAAGACCCGGACGTGATTCTGGTGGGGGAGATGCGCGATCTGGAGACCATTCGCCTGGCACTGACCGCCGCCGAGACCGGTCACCTGGTGTTCGGCACGCTGCACACCACGTCAGCGGCGAAGACCATCGACCGGGTTGTGGACGTGTTTCCGGGGGACGAAAAGTCGATGGTGCGGTCGATGCTGTCCGAGTCGTTACTGGCGGTGGTGTCGCAGACCCTGATCAAGAAGATCGGCGGTGGGCGCATTGCGGCACACGAAATCATGCTCGGCACGTCGGCGATCCGTAACCTGATCCGCGAAGACAAGGTGGCGCAGATGTATTCGTCGATTCAGACCGGGGGCAACTTGGGGATGCAGACGCTGGACATGTGCTTGAAAGACTTGGTGACCAAGGGCTTGATCAGCCGGGAGCATGCGCGGGAGAAGGCGCGATCGCCGGATAATTTCTGACTGCTTCAGAAATGTCTTCGCGGGCAAGCCTCGCTCCTACAGGTCATGCGCCATTTTTGCGGCACATGCTTAACCTGTAGGAGCGAGGCTTGCCCGCGAAGGGGACTTCAAATCAGCGCTGAACAACCTGGATGGTGTTCTTCTCTTTCGGCATAACCCGCTTGGCAACCACGTAGTGGCTTTCCCAGTACGGTTTCTTCAAGGTGTCGATGGTCACCGACTTGCCACGGCGTGGTGCGTGGATAAAGCGGTCGTTGCCCAGGTAGATGGCAACGTGATTGACCCGACGGCTCTTGATGTTGAAGAAAATCAGATCACCCGGTTTCAGATCCTTGCGATCGACTTTCTCGCCATGACCGCTGGCCATGGCATTGGACGTGCGTGGCAGGTCAAATGTGGCGTCGTTGAACGCGTATTTCACCAGGCCGCTGCAATCGAACCCTTTACTTGGACTGCTGCCGCCCCAACGGTAAGGTGTACCGAGGACGTTGACGGCGCGACTCAGCACGTTGCTGCTTTCCTTGCTCGCCATCGGCGGAACAAGGCTGCTTTTGCTAGCCAGCTGTGGAGCACGTTTTTCGGTTTTCTTGTTTTTGCTCGAAGGAGCAGAAACATGGGATTTTTGGGTGTAACCATTAACGTTTGGAAGACGTTGCTCACGATTGGTGGCGTGGGCGGCCAGTGGCATCAAAAGGCAAATGGTTAGCCATGTCTTGAAAAATGGACGCATTAGGCAAGGCTCATATGGGTTGGCGCGCAACTTTATAACAGCTTTTTTTGCCCTTCCGAGGCCGTTGGTCGATTCGAGTTGCGCTCAACGGAACCAAATAAGCGGCAAATAGACGCCATTGTCGGACAGAAGTCAGGTGGTATAAGGCTTTGACGGAACCCACGTTAACATTTGCCATACGTCGGCAACCTGTAAAAAAGTCACAAAGAATTCAAGAATATTTATCTATCGTGTGAATCGAGGTCCTTCATGAACACCTATCAACAGGCCGGCCCGCAGCAAGACACGCACAGCAAAATGATCGGCTACCTGCTGTGGATTTTTGGTTTTACCGGGGCTCACCGCTTCTATTACGGCAAGCCAGTGACCGGGACGATCTGGTTTTTCACCTTCGGTTTGCTGGGCATTGGCTGGCTGATCGACGTCTTCCTGATCCCGGCGATGGACCGTGAAGCGGACCTGCGTTTTAGCGCCGGGCCCATCGAGTACAACGTGGCGTGGATTCTGCTGACGTTTCTCGGGGTATTCGGCGTACACCGGATGTATCAGGGGAAGTGGATCAGCGGATTGCTGTACCTGGTGACGGGCGGGTTGTTCTTTCTGGGGGTTTTGTATGACTTCTGGACGCTGAATGACCAGGTTTCCGTGCGTAACGCGCAGAATCGCGGCACCTTCCAGTAAGCCATCGCGGGCAAGCCCGCTCCCACAGGGTTATCGGTTGGCCGCAAGTTTGTGGCCTCACACAATCACTGTGGGAGCGGGCTTGCCCGCGATTGGAGCGACGCGGTCTTACGCCTGGTGGCTAATGCGCCCATCCACCAGGGTGTAGCGCACGACGCCCGGAAGGGTATGCCCAATAAACGGGCAGTTCTCACCCTTGGACAGCCAGGTCTCACCGGCCACGGTCGAAGCCGCCGGATCAAACAGCACGATGTCCGCCGGTCCGCCTACGGCTAACTTGCCCGCTGGCAAACGCAACGCCTCGGCGGGCCCAGTGCTGAGTCGCGCCAACAGCGTCGGCAGATCCAGCAACCCATCCTCCACCAGCGTCATCGCCAGCGGCAGCAGCAATTCAACACTGCTGATGCCCGGCTCGGTCGCGCCGAACGGCGCCAGTTTGGCGTCCCGTTCGTGCGGCTGGTGATGGCTGGAGATGGCCGAAACCACGCCCGACTTCACCGCTGCGCGCAAGCCATCGCGGTCGGCGCGGGTGCGCAGCGGCGGCTGGACGTGATAAAGGCTGCTGAAGTCGATCAGCGCTTCATCGGTCAGGATCAGTTGATACAACGCCACATCGGCGGTCACCGGCAGGCCGCGAGCCTGGGCTTGAGCGATCAGGGCCACGCCGCGAGCACTGGTGAGCTGGCTGAAGTGCGCACGCACGCCGCTTTGCTCGACCAGCAGCAGATCCCGGGCCAGGGCCACGGTTTCAGCGGTTTCTGGAATGCCCGGCAAACCGAGGAAACTCGCGGTCGGGCCTTCGTGGGCCAAACCACCTTCAGCCAGGTCATGGTCCTGCGAATTGAAAATCACCGTCAGGTCGAAGGTCGCCGCGTATTCCAGCGCCCGGCACAGGGTGCGGGTGTTGCGGAAGCTCTCCAGACCGTTGCCGAAAGCCACACAACCGGCATCGCGCAAGGCGACCAGTTCGGCCAGTTGTTCGCCGTCCAGGCCTTTGCTCAGGGCGCCGATCGGGAACACTTTGGTGTTGCCGGCCTCGCGGGCGCGGTCGAGGATCAGTTCGGCCACGGCCGAAGTATCGAGCACCGGTTTGGTTTTCGGCGGGCAGCACAGGCTGGTCACGCCACCGGCCGCGGCGGCGCGGGTTTCGCTGACGATCGAGCCTTTGCGGCTATAACCCGGCTCGCGCAGGGCGACGTTCAGGTCAACCAGGCCAGGGGCGGCCACCAGACCTCTGGCATCAATGGTGTCGACGGGCACAAAACCGGCGGGTGCGGCGCCAAAGGCAATGACCTTGCAGGCTTCAATATGGATATCGGTAACTTGATCCAGGCCGCTGGCCGGATCGATAACGCGTGCGCCGAGAATGCTGAGCTTCACTGGGCGTTCTCCTGCTCGAATTGGCGCTGGGCTGTCTGCCCGCTCATGGCCATGGACAACACGGCCATACGAAT
Organism: Pseudomonas sp. NPDC099000; assembly: GCF_044759925.1. NCBI lineage: Bacteria > Pseudomonadati > Pseudomonadota > Gammaproteobacteria > Pseudomonadales > Pseudomonadaceae > Pseudomonas > Pseudomonas sp. NPDC099000. The sequence goes on along the minus strand of NZ_JBIWAF010000009.1, from coordinate 117,172 downwards.
CGCGATGCCGTAGGTGACCTGGTTGAGAATCACCGAGTGCGGACCGTCGGCCACCGCCGACTCAATCTCCACGCCACGGTTGATCGGCCCCGGATGCATGACGATGCAATCCGGTTTGGCGCCGGCCAGGCGCGCGGTGGTCAGGCCGAACAGGCGGTAGAACTCGCCTTCGCTCGGCAGCAGGCCGCCGGTCATGCGTTCACGTTGCAGGCGCAGCATGATCACCACGTCGACGTCTTTCAGCCCTTCGGTCATGTCGGTGTACACCTTCACGCCGTATTGCTCGATGCCGATCGGCAGCAGGGTTTTCGGCGCGATCACACGGATGTCCGGGCAGCCGAGGGTTTTCAGCGCCAGCATGTTCGAGCGTGCCACCCGCGAGTGCAGGATGTCGCCGACGATGGCCACTGAGAGGTTTTCGAAGCCGCCCTTGTGCCGACGGATCGTCAGCATGTCGAGCATGCCTTGGGTCGGGTGCGCGTGACGACCGTCGCCGCCGTTGATGATCGCCACTTGCGGGCAGACATGTTCGGCGATGAAGTGCGCCGCGCCGGAATCACCGTGACGCACGACGAACATGTCGGCCGCCATTGCTTCCAGGTTGCGCAGGGTGTCGAGCAGGGTTTCGCCCTTGCTCGCCGACGACGTGGACACGTTCAGGGTGATGACGTCGGCCGACAGGCGCTGGGCCGCCAGTTCAAAGGTGGTGCGGGTGCGGGTGGAGTTCTCGAAGAACACGTTGCACACGGTCTTGCCGCGCAGCAGCGGGACTTTCTTCACCGCCCGGGCGCCGACTTCGAGGAACGAGTCGGCGGTGTCGAGGATTTCCGTCAACAACTCGCGGCGCAAACCGTCGAGCGAGAGGAAGTGTCGCAGCTGGCCCTGATCATTGAGCTGCAGCGGGCGCTTGGTTTCTAGAGGCGTCATCGCGAGGGGGACTCTCAATAGGGCGGATTAAAGGGCGAGGTCTTGCAGTTCGAGCTTGAGCTCCGGGCCCGACAGCTTCACCCGCTCGTGGGCCGCAAGCGCCAGCGTCTCGCCGACTACGTTCGGGCGGATTGGCAACTCGCCGGCGTCGAGGTCCAGCAGGCACACCAGCGTCACGCTGGCCGGGCGGCCGTAATCGAACAGCTCATTCATGGCGGCACGGATGGTCCGACCGCTCATCAACACGTCGTCGATCAGCACCAGGTGCTGGCCTTCGATTTCGAACGGCAAGGCGGACGGGCGCACTTGCGGGTGCAGGCCGTTCTGGCTGAAGTCGTCGCGGTAGAAGGACACGTCCAGGGTGCCGAGGGGCGAATCGCTGCCCAGTTCTTCGAGCAACGCCTGGGCGACCCAGACGCCGCCGGTACGAATGCCGATGTAGCGCGGTTCGCTGATGCCACGGTGTTCCAGGTGTGCCTTGAGACGGATCGCCATCTGGCTGATCAGTTCGGCGGGATTGGGCAGGCTCATGGTTGCTCCTTCTTGGGCCCGAGCCGGTGCGTGCGGGGTTTGGCTCGGGTTGTAGCTAAGAGAGACGCTGTGACGGCGCTTCAGGATTCGAACAGTGCGGTGTTTTCGTCGAGCCAGCCTTGCAGCAGCAGGGCGGCGGCGATGGCATCGACCGGGTTGTCGCGGTAGCTGCCCTTTTGCCCGCCCCGATCACGCCGCTCGCCCTTGGCTTCGAAGGTGGTCAGGCGTTCGTCGTGGGTATAGAAGGGCAGGTTGTAGCGGCCATTGAGGCGGCGGGCGAATTTCTCCGCGCGCAGGCACATGTCGCTCGGCGTGCCATCCATGTTCAGCGGCAGGCCGACGACGACAGCGTCGGGCTCCCACTCTTTAATGAGGGCTTCGACCTGATTCCAGTCGGGAACACCGTTTTGTGCCTTCAAGGTGCACAGCTCGCGGGCCTGGCCGGTAATCACCTGGCCGACCGCAACGCCAATCTGTTTGGTGCCGTAGTCAAAACCCAGAATCAGTCGCAGGGCCATCAGGCGTGGCCCGCCTGGCTGGTCAGCAGGCTGAGATTGACCCCAAGGTGCTTGGCCGCCGCGTCCAGGCGCAGTTCGCTGCTGGTGTTGAACAGAATGTCGGCGTCGAACGGGCAGGTCAGCCAGGCGTTCTGCGCCAGCTCGGCTTCGAGCTGCCCGGCTTCCCAACCGGCGTAGCCGAGGGCGATCACGCTTTTTGCCGGGCCGACACCGTCAGCGATGGCGAACAGCACGTCCTGGGAGGTGGACAAGGAAAGGTCGCCTTCCAGATCAACGGTCGCCTGAAAGGTCTTGCCCGAAGGGTGCAGGACAAAACCTCGATCGGTCTGCACCGGGCCGCCAATAAAGATCGGCACATGCTGGCAGAGCACCGGCGGTTCGATGTCGGGGCGCAATTGCTCGAGGATATCGGCCAGATTCAGGTCTTGCGGACGGTTGACCACCAGCCCCATGGCACCATTGGCCGTGTGCTCGACGATATAGGTCAAGGTGTGCGCAAAGTTCGGGTCGGCCATGTGAGGCATGGCGATCAGGAAGTGATGCTTGAGGTAGCTGGGGCTGACGTTCTTCATGAGCGCTAGTGTGGCGTTGGAGGGGCGAACTGACAAGCTGGGGATGCACAGGAATTGCCTGGGCGGGTGTTCTTTTGATCCGGGTTTTGCTTGAGGGCCTCTTCGCGGGCAAGCCTCGCTCCTACAGGTCATGTGCCATTGTCGCGAAACATACAAAACCTGTAGGAGCGAGGCTTGCCCGCGAAGGCGTCGGCTCAATCACCACAAATCAATCGATCAATTACTGGAGAGTCTGTCGCCGCGGGCAAACTTCCAGGTGCGGATGATTTCCAGCCGGTCAATGTCCGACAAATCCCCGGTAAACGGTGAAAACGGTGCCGCCAGCCGCACAATCCGCTGCGCTGCCTGATCCAGCAGCGGTTGCCCGGAGGATTCCAGCACCAGCACTTCATACAGCGAGCCATCGCGGTTGATCGAGACCATCAGGCGCAAATTGCCGTAGATCTGCTTGCGCCGCGCTTCGTCGGGGTAATTCAGGTTGCCGATGCGCTCGACCTTCTTGCGCCACTCGTCCTTATACCAGGCGCCCTTGTCTTTCATGGTCGACGCAGCACTCAAGCGGTGGATACGCGGGCGCTTGGCATACAACTGTTGTTCGTTGGCCAGTTCCGCTTCGAGGCTGGCGATGTCGCTGGACAGCTGCTCAGTGTCGAACGTCGGCGCCGCCACCGCAGGTTTGGTGAGTGGCTTGATCTCTTCGTTCTTGGCCGCGGCTTTTTTCGGCTTCGGCGCGACCGTGGTCACGGCAGCCTTGGGCGCTGCTTCCGGCACTGGCGGCTTGGCGGCCGGCGGTGGCGTGACTTTCTGCACCTTGTTGTCCTGGAACGGCGCGACCTCGGTGGTCTTGGGAATCGCCTTTTTATCCAGGGTGCCGCTGCCTTCCTGATTTTCCTGGGCGAGGAAATCAGCCTTGGTCGGCTTCTTTTCGCTCTTGAAGGTGGCGAGGGTGATTTCCAGGGTTTTGCTGATCTGCTGGGGTTCGACCATCGTGAACCCGACGCCCAACAGCAAAGCCAGGTGAATCAACGCCGCCAGAAACAGGGTAAATCCGAGGCGATCGGCCGGGCGCACGCCACGATGGGCGAGTTCAGCGGGCAAATCGGACGGGAGCGTCATGACAAAAAAACCAACATCGCGTTTTTCACAGGCCGCGGATGATAACGCAATGTTGGTTTCATCTTGGGTGTTCTATATCAACGAGCCTTGAGCTTCTGATCGATGGCATCCATCAGCAGGCCGCCGATGTCGGTGCCGAACGCATTATCAATCTCGCGAATGCAGGTCGGGCTGGTGACGTTGATTTCCGTCAGGTGCTCGCCGATCACGTCCAGACCCACGAACAGCAAGCCTTTCTCACGCAGGGTGGGGCCGACTTGTGCAGCGATCCAGCGATCCTTGTCACTCAACGGGCGGGCTTCGCCACGGCCACCGGCCGCGAGGTTGCCACGGGTTTCACCGGCCGCCGGGATCCGCGCCAGGCAGTAATCCACCGGCTCGCCGTCGATCATCAGAATACGTTTGTCGCCGTCCTTGATCGCCGGCAGGTAGGCCTGGCCCATGATCTGCTGGGTGCCCAGCGCGGTCAGGGTTTCCAGAATCACCGACAGGTTCGGATCGCCCGCGCGATGACGGAAGATCGAGGTGCCGCCCATGCCGTCCAGCGGCTTGAGGATCACGTCGCCGTGTTTGGCGGCGAACTCACGCAGCACGTCGGCGCGGCGGCTGACCACGGTCGGCGGCGTGCACTGCGGGAACAGCGTGGCGAACAGCTTTTCGTTGCAGTCACGCAGGCTTTGCGGCTTGTTGACCACCAGCACGCCAGCGCGTTCGGCTTGTTCCAGCAGGTACGTGGAGTAGACGAACTCCATGTCGAACGGCGGATCCTTGCGCATCAGGATCACATCCAGATCGCTCAGCAGCGCGTCGGTCTCGGCTTCCAGTTCGAACCATTTTTCCGGGTTGGCGAAGACTTTCAGCGGACGCATCCGCGCCCGGGCTTCGCCTTCACCCTGATACAAATCGCGCTGTTCCATATAGAACAGTTCCCAGCCGCGCTTCTGTGCGGCCAGCAGCATGGCCAGCGAGCTATCCTTTTTATAGGAGATGCTGGCAATAGGATCCATGACAATCCCGACGCGAACGCTCATGGGTTTTTCCTCGAATTTGGGTGGTCCGAACGGACACGAAAAAGTGGCGTCAGAGTGGCGCTGAGTGTGTTCCCGGTCAAGGAAAAACCACTGTGCCAGTCGGCCGATAGATTGGTGTTGGAGACTGTGCTAAAAAGGCTGCCACGTGGTGCTGGCCCTTGAACATCAAGGGTTTCGAGCCACCGGTAACCGAAAAACGGACAATTTGATTCGCAAAGGCGACGGCAGAGCATTTATGGACCAGCATTCCAGCGCCTTGAAGGTCATGGTGATCGACGATTCGAAGACGATTCGCCGCACCGCCGAAACGCTGTTGAAGAACGTGGGTTGTGAAGTCATCACGGCCATCGACGGTTTCGATGCCCTGGCGAAGATTGCCGACAACCACCCCGGCATCATCTTTGTCGACATCATGATGCCGCGCCTGGATGGCTATCAGACCTGCGCGCTGATCAAGAACCACAGCGCGTTCAAGTCCACGCCAGTGATTATGCTGTCGTCCAAGGACGGGCTGTTCGACAAGGCCAAGGGGCGCATCGTCGGCTCCGACCAGTTTTTGACCAAGCCTTTCAGCAAGGAAGAACTGCTGAACGCGATCCAGGCCCATGTACCGGGCTTCGCCGCCGTTTTGCCGCAGTAGGACACGCACAGTGACGCTCGGCCAGCGGGCCCGGCGTCGACAAGAATGGGGAAGACCATGGCACGTATTCTGATCGTCGATGATTCGCCGACCGAAATGTACAAACTGACCGGCATGCTGGAAAAGCACGGTCATGAAGTGTTGAAAGCCGAAAACGGCGCCGACGGCGTGGCCCTGGCCCGCCAGGAAAAACCTGACGCGGTATTGATGGACATCGTCATGCCCGGCCTCAACGGTTTCCAGGCGACCCGCCAGTTGACCAAAGACCCGGACACCGGGCACATCCCGGTGATCATCATCACCACCAAGGATCAGGAAACCGACAAAGTCTGGGGCACGCGCCAGGGCGCCAGGGATTACCTGACCAAGCCGGTCGACGAAGAGACCCTGATCAAAACCCTGAACAACGTGCTGGCCGGTTGATCGCCCAGCCATGACCGAGTCGCTGACGGCTTTCGAACTGCTGCTGCAGATCGACCAGCGCTGTCGTCTGCTGGCGGCGGATCTGCCGTCCCAGCCGACCCGACAGGACCGCTGGAGCGGCATCGGCTTTCGCTTGGGCGAGCACTGGTACGTCGCACCCATGGGCGAAGTCAGCGAGGTCCTGCACGAACCGCGTTTCACCCAATTGCCGGGCGTCAAACCCTGGGTCAAGGGGGTGGCCAACCTGCGCGGGCGATTGCTGCCGATCATGGATTTGTGCAGCTTCTTCGGTCATGAACAGTCAACCCTGCGCAAACAGCGGCGGGTGTTGGTGGTGGAACACGGCGACGTGTTTGCCGGGTTGATGGTCGACGAAGTCTTCGGCTTGCAGCACTTTGCCCAGGACAGCCTGGAGCCGGTGTCGATGGTCGATCTGCACGGGCCGATTGCAGCGTTCGTCCAGGGCCGGTTTCAGCGTGAGCAGGCGTGGCAAATATTCAGCCCGTTTACGTTGGCGCAGTCGCAAAGCTTCATGCATGTAGCGTTGTAATCAAGGCAACGCCGCAATCCTGTAGGAGCGAGGCTTGCCCGCGAAGAACGAAAACGCGGTGTTCCTGTAAGACCGTAGCGCCTGCTTCGCGGGCAAGCCTCGCTCCTACAAGGGCGTCGTTGAATTGGGCAGTACAGGCGAGGACCGATGATAAAAACAAAAACAGGCAAGCCGGAAGGATCGCGCAGCCGCTCGCAGATCATCGCGCTGTTCATCGCGCTGATCATCTTCATCATGCTGCTGTTCGCCAACTTCGCTTATCTCAACACTCAAGCCACGTACGACAAACAGTACATCGGCCACGCCGGCGAGCTGCGCGTGCTGTCCCAGCGTATCGCTAAAAACGCCACCGAAGCCGCTGCCGGCAAGGCCGCCGCGTTCAAGCTGCTGAGCGATGCGCGCAACGACTTCGCCCAGCGCTGGGGTTACCTGAAGAAAGGCGACCCGGCCACCGGCCTGCCACCGGCGCCTTCCACCGTGCGCCCGGAAATGCGTGCTGTGCAGCTGGACTGGGAACGCCTGCTGAAAAACACCGACGCGATTCTCTCCAGCGAGCAGACCGTGCTGTCGCTGCATCAGGTCGCCGCGACGCTGGCCGAAACCGTGCCGCAGTTGCAGGTCGAATACGAGAAAGTCGTCGAAATCCTTTTGCAGCGTGGCGCTCCGGCCGCTCAGGTGGCCATGGCCCAGCGTCAATCGCTGCTGGCCGAACGCATCCTGGGCGCGGTGAACACCGTGTTGTCCGGCGATGAAAACTCGCAACAGGCCGCCGACGCGTTCGGTCGTGACGCTGCGCGATTCGGTCAGGTGCTCAACGGCATGCTCCAGGGCAATGCGTCGCTGCGGGTCAGCCAGGTCGAAGACCGCGATGCGCGCGCCCGCTTGACCGAGATTTCCGAGCTGTTCGAATTCGTCTCCGGCTCTGTGGATGAAATCCTCGAAACCTCGCCGGAGCTGTTCAAGGTTCGCGAATCGGCGACCAACATTTTCTCCTTGTCACAAACCCTGCTCGACGAAGCCTCGCACCTGGCCACCGGGTTCGAAAACCTTGCCGGCGGGCGCGACACCGACACCATCGGCGGTTACGTGCTGGGCCTGCTGGCACTGATGTCGATCATCCTCATCGGCCTGGTGATGGTTCGCGAAACCAATCGCCAACTGCGCGAAACCGCCGAGAAGAACGAACGCAACCAGAACGCGATCATGCGTCTGCTCGACGAGATCGAAGACTTGGCCGACGGCGACCTCACCGTGACCGCCTCGGTCACCGAAGACTTCACCGGGACCATCGCCGACTCGATCAACTATTCCGTTGATCAACTGCGCGACCTGGTGGCGACCATCAACCTCACCGCCGGCCAGGTCGCCGCCGCCGTGCAGGAAACCCAGGCCACCGCGATGCACCTGGCCCAGGCTTCGGAACATCAGGCCCAACAGATCAGCGAAGCGTCCACCGCAATCAACGACATGGCGCAGTCCATCGACCAGGTCTCGGCCAACGCCGCCGAGTCCTCAGCGGTGGCCGAGCGTTCGGTGGAAATCGCCAACAAGGGCAACGAGGTGGTGCATAACACCATCCACGGCATGGACAACATCCGCGAGCAGATTCAGGACACGGCCAAGCGCATCAAGCGTCTGGGCGAGTCTTCTCAGGAAATTGGCGACATTGTCAGCCTGATCGATGACATTGCCGACCAGACCAACATCCTCGCGCTCAACGCGGCGATCCAGGCCTCGATGGCCGGTGATGCCGGGCGCGGGTTTGCGGTGGTGGCCGACGAAGTGCAGCGCCTGGCCGAGCGCTCGTCCGCCGCGACCCGGCAGATTGAAACCCTGGTGCGGGCGATCCAGACCGACACCAACGAAGCGGTGATTTCCATGGAGCAGACCACCACCGAAGTGGTGCGCGGCGCGCGTCTGGCGCAGGATGCCGGAGTGGCCCTGGAAGAAATCGAAGGTGTGTCGAAGACCCTGGCGGCGCTGATCCAGAGTATTTCCAACGCCGCGCAGCAACAGACGTCTTCGGCCGGTCAGATTTCCCTGACGATGAACGTGATCCAGCAGATCACCACGCAGACGTCATCGGGTTCCACCGCCACCGCCGAGAGCATCGGCAACCTGGCGAAAATGGCCAGTCAGCTGCGGCGTTCGGTGTCCGGTTTCACCTTGCCGGCGGCGAAGGTGCAGGCTGCGGATAAAGTGTGAAGCGCCCGCAGGTGGTTGCGTTTTTTTGAGTAGAGCAGTGATTTGGAGTGGTTATGGGTGATCGGCACGACTATGTGGCCCTCGAGTGGGTCAAAGGCGAGATTGCCGAAACGCTGAAAGTGGCTCATCAAGCCATCGAAACCCTGCTTGATGACCCCCAGGCGACGCACGCCCTGAGCGATTGCCTGGCGTGCATCCATCAGGTTCACGGCAGTTTGCAGATGGTCGAATTCTACGGCGCGGCCCTGCTCGCCGAAGAAATGGAACACCTGGTCATCGCCTTGCAACAGAACCGCATCAGTCATCGCGACGAGGCGCTTCATCTGTTGCTGCAAGCCCTCGGGCAACTGCCGATCTACCTCGACCGGGTGCAAGGTGCGCGCCGTGACCTGCCCTTGGTGGTGCTGCCGTTGCTCAACGACTTGCGCAGTGCCCGGGGCGAAAGCCTGTTGTCGGAAACCAGCCTGTTCAGCCCGCAATTGCTGGACCTGCCGGTGTTGGACGAAGCGTCGCTGGCCCTGCTGGAGCCGGCGGATTTACCCAATGTGCTACGCAAGTTGCGGCAGATGTTGCAGATGGCGTTGGTCGGATTGCTGCGCGAACAGGATGACGACACTAACCTCGGTTACCTGACCAAGGTTTTTTCACGCCTTGAAGGACTGTGCGGCAACGCGCCCCTCAGCCCATTGTGGCAAGTCGCCTCGGCGCTGGTCGAAGGCATGCGCGCTGGCTCGATTGCCAACAGCCCGGCGCTGCGCAGTCTGTTCAAGGACGCCGACAAAGAACTCAAACGCCTGCTCGAACAGGGCATACGTGGCATCAATCAGCCGGCACCGCCGGAGTTGCTCAAGAGTCTGCTGTTCTACATTGCCAAGGCCGAACATCCCACCGGGCAGATGCTGACCATGAAAGATCGTTACTCACTGGACGACGCACTGCCTGACAGCGCAATGGTCGACGAAGAACGCGCCCGCCTCGCCGGACCCGACCGTGACGCGATGCGTTCGGTGCTGGCCGCGCTGTGTGAGGAGCTGGTGCGGGTCAAGGAGCGCCTCGACCTGTTCGTGCGCAGCGACCGCCAGCACACCTCGGACCTCGAAACCCTGCTGGCGCCGTTGCGGCAAATCGCCGACACCCTGGCGGTGCTGGGTTTCGGCCAGCCGCGCAAAGTCATCATCGATCAACTGGCGGTGGTGCTGAGCCTTGCTCAGGGCCAGCGCGAACCCAACGACGCCATACTCATGGACGTCGCCGGGGCCTTGCTCTACGTCGAAGCGACGCTGGCCGGCATGGTCGGCACCGTTGAGCCGGAAAGCCAGGAAGAAAGTCACCTGCCGACTACCGACCTGACGCAGATCCATCAGATCGTGATCAAGGAAGCGCGCATCTGCCTGCAACAGGCCAAGGACATGATCGTCGACTACATCGACGCCGACTGGGATCGCCAGCATTTGCAAGCCTTGCCGGCGTTGCTGACCCAGGTGCGCGGCGCGCTGTCGATGATTCCGCTGGGCCGCGCGGCGAACCTGATCGAAACCTGCAACCACTTCATTCGCGAGCATCTGCTGCTCGAGCCGGACCAGCCCGGCTGGCAGGAACTGGACAGCCTGGCCGACGTCATCACCAGCATCGAGTATTACCTGGAGCGTCTCAGCGACGACCCCGAAGCACCGGGCGAACAGCTGCTCGACGTGGCGGAAAAGAGCCTGGCGTCACTCGGGTTTTTCCCCAGCGAACAGCATGTGCCGATGCTTGAGGATGTACTCAGCCCGAGTGAAGCCCAGGTGATGCAGGACCTGCAGGAACTCGATGACCCCGATACCGTTCAGTCGCTGGCCGATGTATTGGCCAGCCCGGTATCTTCGGTCAATCCACCAGCCCTGACCACCCCGGGCAGCCTGCTGCCACCGCCCGCCGGCGAAGAACCGGTGGACGATGAGCTGCGGGAAGTCTTCCTCGAAGAAACCGATGAAGTCCTGGATATCCTCCGGGAATACTTGCCGCGCTGGACGGCCAATCCGGACGACAAAGCCGCGTTGAGTGAACTGCGCCGGGCGTTCCACACCTTGAAAGGCAGTGGCCGGATGGTCCGCGCGCTGGTGCTGGGCGAACTGGCCTGGTCCGTGGAAAACCTGCTCAACCGCGTGCTGGAGCACAGCGTTGCGCCTGGCCCTGCGGTGCAACAACTACTCAGCGATGTACTGAAGCTGCTGCCGGAGCGGGTGGCTGAATTTGCCGCCAATGCCCAACGCCAATGCAATCAGGTCGACCAACTGGCCGCTCGCGCCCATGCCCTTGCCAAAGGCGATACGCCCGCCAGCGATGAAGACACCCAGGACGTCGCGGCCCTCGATCCGCTGTTGCTGGAGATCTTCCGCAAGGAAGCCGAGACCCATCTCGCCAGCCTCAACCGCTTCCTCGACCAAGCCGCCGAGCATGTGCCGTTGCAGGCCAGCGACGAGTTGCAGCGGGCGTTGCACACCTTGAAGGGCAGCGCGTCGATGGCCGGCGTGTTGCCTATCGCCGAGCTGGCGACGCCACTGGATCAACTGGCCCGCGAATACAAGGCGCACCTGATCGCCCTCGACCTCGACGAAGTCGAACTGCTTCTGGAAGCCGAAGGGTTGTTCCGTCTCGGGCTGCGGCAACTCAAGGATGATCCGCTGGCCGAGATACAGGATGCTGATTCGCTGATCGAACGCACCAAAACGCTGCTCGCCGAGCGTCTGGACGCGCTGTTGAAAGCGCCCAGCACCGCGTTGCGAATCAAGCGTGATCCGCAACTGATCAACAACTTCCTGGCCCAGGGCATGGACATCCTGCTGGACGCCGAAAGCCTGTTGCAGCGCTGGCAGCAGCACCCCGGCGAGCGTCAGGAACTCAGCGCGTTGCTGGACGAATTGACTACCTTGGGCGAAGGCGCGCACCTCGCCGATCTGCACCCGGTGGATGAATTGTGCGAAGCGTTGCTCGACCTGTACGGCGCGGTGGAAGAGAGCAGCCTGGCGGTCAGCGACCGCTTTTTCCACGAGGCGCAAAGTGCCCACGAAGCGCTGATCAACATGCTCGACGAACTCGCCGCCGGCCAGGAAGTCAGCCCGCAACCGGAACGCATCCGGGCCTTGCGCGGCTTGCTAGATGAAAGCCTTGATCCATCGTCCATGGGCCTGATCCGCAGCGATGGCAGCCGCACCCTGAGCATCCGGGAACTGGGCAGTGCCACCGCGGAACTGGAACAGACCGCGACTCAGGTCGAACTGGACGATGAGATCGTTTCGATCTTCTTTGAAGAAGCGGTGGATATCCTCGAGAGCGCCGGCCAGACCTTGCAACGCTGGCTGAGCGACCCGGACAACGCCGCACCGCTGTCGTCCTTGCAGCGGGATTTGCACACCCTCAAGGGCGGCGCGCGGATGGCCGAGGTCGAGCCGGTCGGCGATCTGGCCCATGAACTGGAAAGCCTTTACGAAGGTCTGGTGGACCGCCGTTACAGCCACAGCGAAACCCTGGCGCAGTTGCTGCAACAGAGCCATGACCGGCTCGCGGTGCTGCTTGAGCAGTTGCAGAACCAGCACGCTCTGGGCACCCCGAACGAGCTGATCGAAGCGATTCGCGAGTTCCGTCAGGGCAACACCCACACCGCCGAAGCGGCGGAGCCCGCACCGGCCAATGACTTGCCGGGCCATGATCCCGAGCTGCTGGACATCTTCCTTGAGGAAGGTTTCGACATCATCGAAAACTCCGGCGCCGCCCTTGTGCGCTGGCAAGCCGAGCCATCGAACCGTCAGGAAGTGGAAACCCTGTTGCGCGATCTGCACACGCTCAAGGGCGGTGCGCGGATGGTGGAAATCACCCCCATCGGCGACCTCGCCCACGAGCTGGAATTTCTCTACGAAGGCTTGTCCGCTGGCGTGCTGCAACCGACCCCGGCGCTGTTCGCGCTGCTGCAAAGCAGTCACGACCGACTGGCGCAAATGCTCGATGCCACCCGCGCCGGTCAGCCCTTGCCGCTCGCCGATCGGTTGATCGATGCGATCAAGAATTTCAGTCATCCCGCTGTTCTCGATACGCCGGTGGTGGTGCCCGCCACGCCGAAACCCGACACCCCGGCGCCGCAAGCCGAAGCGGGCGCCGACATGGTCAAGGTCTCGGCAGAACTGCTCGATGATCTGGTCAACCTCGCCGGCGAAACGTCGATCTTCCGTGGCCGTATCGAGCAGCAGGTCAACGATGCGCGGGTGGCCCTGAGCGAGATGGAAACCACCATCGAGCGGATGCGCGATCAGTTGCGGCGGCTCGACACCGAAACCCAGGGGCGGATTCTCAGCCGCCAGCAAGTCGACGCCGAACGCCTGGGCTACGAGGAATTTGATCCGCTGGAAATGGACCGTCACTCGCAGTTGCAGCAGTTGTCGCGAGCGCTGTTCGAATCCGCCTCCGACCTGCTCGACCTCAAGGAAACCCTCGACCGGCGTAATCAGGACGCGGAAAACCTGCTGCAACAGCAAGGCCGCATCAACACCGAATTGCAGGAAGGCCTGATGCGTACGCGCATGGTGCCGTTCGAGCGCATGCTGCCGCGCTTGAAACGCATCGTCCGCCAGGTCTCCAGTGAGTTGGGCAAAGACGTTGAGTTTGTGGTCGGCAACGCCGAAGGCGAGATGGATCGCAATGTGCTCGAACGCATGGCGGCACCGCTGGAGCACATGCTGCGCAACGCCGTGGACCACGGCCTGGAATCGGCTGAGGTGCGGATCGCGGCCGGTAAACCGGCCCAGGGGCGCATCACCCTCGACCTGTCCCGCGAGGGCGGTGACATCATTTTCGACATCCGCGACGACGGTGCAGGCGTGCCGCTGGACGCGGTGCGGCGCAAGGCAATCAAGCGCGGGTTGCTGGCGCCGGACGCCGACATAAGCGACCGCGACGTGCTGCAATTCATCCTGCAACCGGGGTTCTCCACCGCCGAGAAAATCACCCAGATCTCCGGGCGTGGCGTGGGCATGGACGTGGTTCACGAAGAAGTCCGGCAGCTCGGCGGCACCATGGTCATCGACTCGACACCGGGGCAGGGCGTGCATTTCCGGATCCGCCTGCCGTTCACCGTGTCGGTCAACCGCGCGCTGATGGTGCAATGTCTGGAGGATCAATACGCGATCCCGCTGAACACCATCGACGGCATCGTTCGCGTGCTGCCCAACGAACTCGAAGGGCATTACCGGCTCGATCCGCCGACCTACGAATACGCCGGGCAAACATATGAGCTGTGCTATCTCGGCGAACTTCTGAAAACCAGCACTCGTCCGAAACTGTTGGGCCAGAGCCTGCCGCTGCCGGTCTTGCTGGTGCAATGCAACGAGCGACACATCGCCGTGCAGGTTGACTCCATGGCCGGCACGCGCGAGATCGTGGTCAAAAGCCTCGGCCCGCAGTTTGCGGCGGTGCAGGGGTTGTCCGGGGCGACGATTCTGGGCGATGGCCGGGTGGTGCTGATCCTCGATTTGCTGGCGCCGATCCGCGCCATGCAGGCCCAGGCGCCGCAACGGACGCAGACCCAGGACCCGGAAGTCGAGCCGCATAAGCCGCTGCTGGTGCTGGTGGTCGACGATTCGGTCACCGTGCGCAAAGTCACCAGCCGTCTGCTGGAGCGCCACGGCATGAACGTGCTGACCGCCAAGGACGGGGTCGACGCCATGCTGCTGCTCGAAGACCACCTGCCCGACGTGATGCTGCTCGACATCGAAATGCCGCGCATGGACGGTTTCGAAGTGGCGACCCAAGTACGCGGTGATGAACGTTTGCAGCACCTGCCAATCATCATGATCACCTCCCGCACCGGCCAGAAACACCGCGACCGCGCCATGGCCATCGGCGTCAACGACTACCTCGGCAAGCCGTACCAGGAATCGGTGCTGCTCGACAGCATCGCGTTGTGGAGCAAAACCCATGCTTGAGCATCGCACCAGCAATCTCACCGGCCTGCTGTTGCCCTTGGCTGACCGCAATCTGATTCTGCCGAACGTGGCGGTGGCGGAGTTGATTGACTATCAACCGGGGGCGTTCGATCTGGACACGCCGCCGTGGTACCTGGGGTTGGTGACGTGGCGGGACCGGCAGATTCCGTTGCTGAGTTTCGAGTCGGCGTGCGGCAATAAAATCGTCATCGGCGAGCGGGCGCGGATCGTGATTCTCAACGCTCTTGGTGGGCGGCCAGAGCTGAAGTTCATTGCGCTGCTGGTGCAGGGGATTCCGCGGTCGTACAAGCTCGACAGTCAGTTGAGCTATGTGGATGTGCCGTTGTGTCCGCTGGAACAGGCGGCGGTGCAGGTGGGGGAGCAAGTGGCGAAGGTCCCGGATTTGTTGGCGTTGGAGGAGTTGCTCGTTACGGCCGGGTTAGCCAGATGATCGTAACTATCCGCCTCTCTGCTTGATGGGCTGAGCCTTGCGCAATGTTGTAACGAATTTTGAGGTGGGCAACACATGTATCACGGGGAACGATTGAACGCCTGGACGCATTTGGTCGGGGCAGTGGCGGCGACGGTCGGGGTGGTGTGGATGCTGGTGATTGCCAGCATGGACGGCAGCCCTTGGAAGATCGTCAGCGTGGCGATTTACGGGTTCACCTTGATGGTGCTTTACAGCGCGTCGACCGTTTACCACAGCGTGCGCGGGCGCAAGAAAGCGATCATGCAGAAGGTCGATCACTTTTCGATCTACCTGCTGATTGCCGGCAGTTACACGCCGTTTTGCCTGGTGACCTTGCGCGGGCCTTGGGGCTGGACGCTGTTCGGGATTGTCTGGGGGCTGGCGCTGATCGGCATCCTGCAAGAGATCAAGCCGCGTTCGGAAGCGCGGATTCTGTCGATCGTGATTTATGCGGTGATGGGCTGGATCGTGCTGGTGGCGGTCAAGCCGTTGCTCGCGGCGTTGGGCAGCACGGGTTTTGCCTGGCTGGCGTCGGGCGGGGTGCTGTATACCGTGGGGATTGTCTTTTTTGCACTCGATCATCGGTTGCGGCATGCGCACGGGATCTGGCATTTGTTCGTGATTGCGGGGAGTTTGCTGCACTTTGTGGCGATTATGTTTTACGTCTTGTAGACCGAGTCGCGACCATCGCGGGCAAGCCCGCTCCCACAGGTACAGCGGCGTCCCTGTGGGAGCGGGCTTGCCCGCGATGACGTCTTAGAAGTCACCCCACAACTGTTGGGCGACCGCCAACGCCACCACCGGCGCGGTCTCGGTGCGCAAAACTCGAGGGCCGAGGCGGGCGGCTTGAAAACCAGCCCCATTGGCCTGGTCCACTTCCGCATCCGATAACCCGCCTTCCGGGCCGATCAGAAACGCCAACGTCCCAGGCTTGGCATGACTCACCAACGGTTCAGCCACCGGGTGCAGCACCAATTTCAGTTCGGCCTCGGTCTGCTTCAACCAGTCCGCCAACAACAGCGGCGGATGAATCACCGGCACCCGTGAGCGCCCGCATTGCTCGCAGGCGCTGATCGCCACCTGGCGCCAATGCATCAGGCGTTTGTCGGCGCGTTCGTCTTTCAGGCGGACTTCACAGCGGTCGCTGAAGATCGGGGTGATTTCAGTAACGCCCAGTTCGGTGGCTTTCTGAATCGCCCAATCCATGCGCTCGCCACGGGACAAGCCCTGGCCGAGGTGGATCTGCAAGGGCGACTCGATTTGCCCGGCGAAGCTTTCATCGATCTGCACGACGACGCGCTTCTTGCCGACCTCCATCAGCGTGGCGCGAAACTCATGGCCCGAGCCGTCGAACAGTTGCAGCGCATCACCCACGGCCATGCGCAGCACGCGGCTGATGTAATGGGCCTGGGCCTCGGGCAACTCGTGTTCGCCGGTGCTCAAGGGGGCGTCGATAAAGAAGCGGGACAGTCTCATGCTGGGTCTCTACTGAATCTGATGTTCGGCATCGTAAGTTGGGTCGAACTGGCTTTTGTGGCGAGGGGATTTATCCCCGTTGGACTGCGCAGCAGTCCCATTTTTAGGGCCGCTTCGCGACCCAACGGGGGTAAACCCCCTCGCCACAGGGAACTGCGTTGGTCTTTAGCCCGGATCGCGGAAGCCGGGGTGGAAGTCTTTCGGCACCGACACGCTGATGCCATCACGGGTCGCAATGTCGATGCCTTCACTGGCCACTTCAGCCAGAAAATCGATCTGCTCCGGTGTAATTACGTACGGCGGCAGGAAATACACCACGCTGCCCAGCGGTCGAAGTAAAGCACCGCGCTCCAACGCATGCTGGAACACTTTCAAGCCCCGACGTTCCTGCCACGGATAAGCTTCCTTGGTGGCCTTGTCCTTGACCATCTCGATGGCCAGCACCATGCCGGTCTGACGCACTTCCGAAACGTTCGGGTGATCGGCCAGGTGCGCAGTGGCGCTGGCCATACGCTGAGCCAGGACCTTGTTGTTCTCGATGACGTTGTCTTCTTCGAAAATATCCAAAGTCGCCAAGGCCGCCGCGCACGCCAGCGGATTGCCGGTGTAGCTGTGCGAATGCAGGAAGGCGCGCAGGGTCGGGTAGTCGTCGTAGAACGCGCTGTAGACATCTTCGGTCGTCACGCACGCCGCCAACGGCAGATAACCACCAGTCAGGGCCTTGGACAGGCAGAGGAAGTCCGGGCGGATGCCAGCCTGTTCGCAGGCGAACATCGTCCCGGTACGACCGAAGCCGACGGCGATTTCGTCGTGGATCAGGTGCACGCCGTAGCGGTCGCAGGCTTCGCGCAGCAATTTGAGGTACACCGGGTGATACATGCGCATGCCGCCGGCGCCCTGGATCAGCGGCTCGACGATGACTGCCGCGACGGTGTCGTGATTCTCGGCCAGGGTCTGTTCCATGGCGGCGAACATATTGCGCGAGTGTTCTTCCCAGCTCATGCCTTCGGGGCGCTGGTAGCAATCAGGGCTCGGCACCTTGATGGTGTCCAGCAGCAGCGCCTTGTAGGTTTCGGTGAACAGCGGCACGTCGCCCACCGACATCGCCGCCATTGTTTCGCCGTGGTAGCTGTTGGTCAGGGTGACAAAGCGCTTCTTGTTCGGCTGGCCGCGGTTGAGCCAGTAGTGAAAGCTCATTTTCAGCGCTACTTCGATGCAGGACGAACCGTTATCGGCGTAGAAGCACCGGGTCAGGCCTTCCGGCGTCATCTTCACCAGGCGCTCGGACAACTCGATCACCGGCTGATGGCTGAAACCGGCAAGAATCACGTGTTCCAGCTGATCGACCTGATCCTTGATACGCTGGTTGATGCGCGGGTTGGCGTGGCCAAACACGTTGACCCACCAGGAGCTGACGGCGTCGAGGTAGCGTTTGCCTTCGAAGTCTTCCAGCCACACGCCTTCACCGCGCTTGATCGGGATCAGCGGCAGCTGTTCGTGGTCTTTCATCTGGGTGCAGGGATGCCACAACACCGCGAGATCGCGTTGCATCCACTGGTTATTCAGGCCCATGTTCAGTCTCCTCGAGGCGGCTCGCTGGTTTCGCGGGCAAACAATCGCGCAAGCCTATGCAATGCATCGCACGGGGACAACCCATTGTGTCGATTGAGCTACTTTGTATAGGTGGATAGACGTCGCTGGCGGCCTTTTGATGGCTAACGTATTCTTCGCGGTTCTTTGAGTCGTCTGGCTCGTAAAACCGCTATTTCCTCGTGTATTTCCGGAGTTCGCTGAATGTCTGCTGGTTGGCTGCGCGCCTGTGCGCTGGTGATGTTGGGGCTGTTCAGCGTGTCTGCGCTGGCCAAGGATAAAACGGCGATCGTGATCGGCGGCGGGCTCTCGGGCCTTACCGCCGCTTATGAACTGCAGAACAAAGGCTGGCAGGTGACCCTGCTGGAAGCCAAGCCGAGCCTGGGCGGTCGCTCGGGCATGGCCGCCAGTGAATGGATCGGCAACGACAAGACCCAACCGGTGCTGAACAAATACGTATCGAACTTCAAGCTGAGCACCACGCCAGCCCCTGAATTCGTGCGGACCCCGAGCTACCTGATCGATGGCGTGTATTACACCGCTGCCGATCTGGCCACCAAGGAGCCGGCCACCGCCGAAGCACTCAAGCGCTACGAAAAGACCGTGGATGATCTGGCACGTTCGATCGAAGATCCACAGAACCCGGCGGCCAACAGTACGCTGCACGCTCTGGATCAGATCAACGTCTCCAACTGGCTAGACCGTCTGAGCTTGCCAGCCACGGCACGTCAGTTGGTGAACCAGCAGATTCGTACCCGTTATGACGAACCTTCGCGCCTGTCGCTGCTGTATTTCGCACAACAGAGCCGTGTTTACCGTGGCGTCTCCGACCGTGAGCTGCGCGCCTCGCGCCTGCTCGGCGGTAGCCCGGTGCTGGCCCAGGCCTTCGTCAAACAGCTGAAAACCATCAAGACCAGCTCCCCGGTGTCGTCCATCAACCAGGACAAGGACGGCGTGACCGTCAAAGTCGGCAGCGTCGGCTATCAGGCTGACTACGTGGTGGTGGCCGTGCCGTTGCGCGCCCTGAACAAGATTCAGATGACCCCGGCGCTGGATGCCCAGCACCTGGGCGCGATCAAGGGCACCAACTACGGCTGGCGTGACCAGATCATGCTGAAGTTCAAGACGCCAGTGTGGGAAAGCAAGGCGCGCATGTCCGGCGAGATCTACAGCAACACCGGCCTGGGCATGTTGTGGGTCGAGCCGGCGCTGAAGGGTGGCGCCAACGTGGTGATCAACCTGTCCGGCGATAACGCACGGGTGATGCAGGCGTTCGGCGACAAGCAGATGGTCGACCAGGTGCTGATTCGTCTGCACGCCTTTTATCCACAAGCGCGCGGCTCGTTCACCGGTTATGAAATCCGCCGCTACAGCACCGACCCTTCCATGGGCGGCGCTTACCTGGCGTTCGGTCCTGGCCAGATCAGCAAGTACTGGCGCCTGTGGGAGCGTCCGATTCAGCGTGTAGCCTTTGCCGGCGAACACACCGACACCTTGTACCCGGGCACGCTGGAAGGCGCATTGCGCACTGGTCAGCGCGCGGCCAGTCAGGTTGAAGACCTGGCGGCGGGCAAGTCGTTCGAGCCTGCGAAGGTTGTGCCGGCAGCGACCGCTGTAGCGGCGGGTGCGGTGGCGGCGAAGAAAGGCAACTTCTTCACCAACCTGTTTGGTGGTTCGTCCGATGACGAGAAGAAGCCGGAACCGGTCAAGGCACCAGAGCCAGTTGCTCCGGTAGCACCGGCTCCAGCGCCAGTGCCAACTCCGGCCCCTGCGCCGGTGGAAGCGCCGAAGCCTGCTGTACCGGTGAAAGCCGAGCCAGCCAAAAAGGCAGCGGCCAAACCTGCGGCGAAAAAGCCTGCGGCTAAAACCGAGGCCAAAAAGGCTCCGGCCAAACCAGCGGCGAAGAAAGCTGAACTGGCGAAGAAACCGGTGGCCAAGCCTGCTGCGGCGACTCCGGCAGCGACAGAGACCAAGGTGCAGTAAGGCGTTGAGGTGACCAGAAGCGCGGCTTTCATGCCGCGCTTTTTTTATTGCCTGCGCTATCGCTTTCGCGGGCAAGCCCGCTCCCACAAGGGGCGGCGTCGTATGCGGATTTTGTGGACACCTCTACCCACTGTGGGAGCGGGCTTGCCCGCGAAGGGGCCCTGTCAGCCGGCAAAGATTTCTCAATCTGCCATTAACACCCCGCCACACTTTCGCCTTTAATCTTTCCTTAACTAGCCTATTTCAGACTCTTGATCGTATTTCTCGATATTTCAAAGCAAAATTTTCCGCTTTAATTCGATAGATAACTCGATAGTCTTGGTCGCAGTTCTCACAGGATTTGGGCAATGCAGTTACGTAACTCTTCTTCCCGCTACGGTTGGGTCAGCATCTTTATGCACTGGGGCGTGGCGCTGGTCGTCGTTGGTTTGTTCGCGCTGGGCTTGTGGATGGTCGGTCTCGACTACTACAGCACCTGGCGCAAAGACGCGCCGGAATTGCACAAGAGCATTGGCCTGGTGTTGTTGGCTGTCATGGTCTTGCGGGTGTTGTGGCGCTTTGTCAGCCCGCCACCGCCGACACTGGAAACGTATAGCCGCCTGACGCGTCTCGGCGCCAGGTTCGGTCATTCGTTCCTGTACTTCAGTCTGTTCGCTGTGATGATTGCCGGATACCTGATTTCCACCGCAGATGGTGTCGGGATTTCGGTGTTTGGCCTGTTTGAAGTTCCTGCGCTGGTTTCCGGACTACCGGACCAGGCAGACACCGCCGGTGTGATTCATCTGTATCTGGCGTGGGCGCTGGTAATTTTTTCCGGTCTCCATGCGTTGGCAGCATTGAAGCACCACTTTATCGATCGTGATGCGACCCTCACTCGAATGCTGGGCCGCAAAGCCTGAAGTTCAACCTCGACTCCAAAGGAATAGAAAGCATGTTGAAAAAAACACTCGCTGCTCTGGCAATCGGTTCGGCTCTGCTGTCCGCCAACGTGATGGCGGCTGACTACGTTGTCGACAAGGAAGGCCAGCACGCCTTCGTTGACTTCAAGATCAGCCACTTGGGCTATAGCTTCATCACCGGTACCTTCAAGGACATCGATGGCAAGTTCAGCTTCGATGCGGCCAAGCCGGAAGACAGCAAGATCGAGTTCAATGTCAAAACCGCCAGCGTATTCACCAACCACGCTGAACGTGACAAGCATATCGCCAGCGGTGACTTCCTGAACGTGGGCAAATTTGCCGATGCCAAGTTCGTCTCCACCAGCGTCAAATCCACCGGTAAAAACGCCGCTGGCAAAGACACTGCCGACGTGACCGGCGACCTGACCATTCTTGGTGTGACCAAACCAGTCGTGGTCAAGGCCACTTTCCTGGGCGAAGGCAAGGATCCATGGGGCGGCTACCGTGCCGGCTTCGAAGGCACCACCAGCATCAAGCGTTCCGACTTCGGCAAGCAGAAAGACCTGGGCCCAACCTCCGATGCGGTCGAGCTGTACGTGACGTTTGAAGGTGTGAAAGCGAAGTAATTTTCGCGCCAGACAAAAACGCCCCCGATCTCGCGATCGGGGGCGTTTTTTATTGCCGAACATAATCTGCGTCGCACCACAAATCCTGTAGGAGCGAGGCTTGCCCGCGAAAGCGCCAGCGGCCTCACCACAGAAATCCGGTTGACCCCTTCGCGGGCAAGCCTCGCTCCTACTGGGTTATGGTGAAGCAGAAAAAATGCCCCGGATCGTGAGATCAGGGGCATTTTTCATTGCGGTGATGACTCAGCGATTGCGTGTCAGCAACGCTGGCTTCTCACCACGAGGACGGCCTGGCAATTGATCAAGTTGTTCAGGCGTCGGGAAACGATCGGTTTTCGACTCCTTGTGAATGATCTTCGGTGCCGGGCCGCGCGGGTTCTGCACGGCAGGTTCCGAACGCGGCTGGTCGTCGGTGCGAGCCGGACGACGGTTGCGCGACTCTTCGCGACGGGCCTGACCGTCGCGTGGGGCGCCGTTGCGTGGACCACTGCGCTTGGCCGGCGGCGTGCCGGTGGTGGCGCCGTCGCTGCTGCGCGGACCGCTTTGGCGACCCTGAGGCTTGCCGCCGGTGCGTGGAGCGCCAGCACCTGCGCCGGCTGCCGTGCCTTGTGCCGGAGCACCCGGGCGGCGGCCACGGCCCTGAGCCGGTTTGGCCTGAGGAACGTAGTCGACACGGTTACCGAAGTTATCGATATCGTCATCCAGGAACTCGTCCGGAGCACGGTCTGCAGCAGCAGCGCGTGGCGCTGGACGCTGTTGCTCGCGAGCCGGGGTGCCTTCGCGTGGCTTGTGTTCACGGGCCGGGCGATCACCGCGGCCAGTGGCAGGCGCTTTTTCCTTGCCGCCCTTGTCCTTGCCCTTGTCTTTACGACCGCCACCACCACCGGTGCCGTTCGGGCCGTCGCCGCGCGGGCCACGTGGGTTGCGCGGGTTACGCACATCCGGACGCTCGCGCACTTCCGGTTTCTCGGCTTCTACAGCGCTGGAGTCGAAGCCCATCAGGTTGCCGTCGGCAATCTTCTGCTTGGTCATGCGCTCGATGCTTTTCAGCAGCTTTTCTTCGTCCGGGGCGACCAGCGAGATCGCCTCGCCCGAACGACCGGCGCGGCCGGTACGGCCGATACGGTGAACGTAATCTTCGTCGACGTTTGGCAGTTCGAAGTTGACCACGTGTGGCAACTGGTCGATATCCAAGCCGCGAGCGGCGATGTCGGTGGCGACCAGGATGCGCACTTCACCGGCCTTGAAGTCGGCCAGGGCTTTGGTGCGCGCGTTCTGGCTCTTGTTGCCGTGGATCGCGACGGCGCTGAGGCCGTGTTTGTCCAGGTACTCGGCCAAGCGGTTGGCGCCGTGCTTGGTGCGGGTGAACACCAGGACCTGTTCCCAGGCGCCAGCGGTGATCAGGTGCGCCAGCAGCGAACGCTTGTGGTTGGCTGGCAGGCGGAAGACGCGTTGCTCGATGCGCTCGACCGTGGTGTTCGGCGGCGTGACTTCGATGCGTTCCGGGTTGTGCAGCAACTTGCCGGCAAGGTCGGTGATGTCTTTGGAGAACGTCGCCGAGAACAGCAGGTTCTGGCGTTTGCTCGGCAGACGAGCCAGGACCTTCTTCACGTCATGGACAAAGCCCATGTCGAGCATGCGGTCGGCTTCGTCCAGCACGAGGATTTCCACGTGGGACAAATCGACGCTGCCTTGACCGGCGAGGTCGAGCAGGCGGCCGGGGCAGGCCACCAGCACGTCAACACCGCGGGACATGGCCTGAACTTGCGGGTTCATGCCGACGCCGCCGAAGATGCAGGCGCTGACGAACTTCAGGTCACGGGCATAGACCTTGAAGCTCTCGTGTACTTGAGCCGCGAGTTCGCGGGTAGGGGTCAGGACCAGTACGCGCGGTTGGCGCGGGCCGTGACGCTGGGATTTGTCCGGGTGACCGTTGGGGAACAACCGCTCCAGAATCGGAAGGGCGAAGCCGCCGGTTTTACCAGTACCTGTCTGTGCCGCGACCATCAGGTCGCGACCTTGCAACACGGCGGGAATAGCCCGCTGTTGCACCGGAGTAGGCTCGGTATAGCCCGCTGCCTCGATGGCGCGGACTAAAGCCTCGGAGAGACCGAGGGAAGCAAAGGACATGAGTAATCCTGTTTTAGTTAGGGCTTGGCCCAATGGGAGTCTTGCCTGGCGCGAATGGCGTTTAAGAGGAACGCAATCCCGTCCGGTCCTGCTGGGCCTCGAAGGCTCGTCTGGAGCGCTCGCGCGGGCTGAAAAGCTGCGCTGTAGCGGATCGAGATGCCTTGAACAAGTCCGAGCGTCCGGGCGTGAGCCTGGCGGGAACGCCGGAGTATAACAGAGCAATCACTGCGCGCCGCTTTCCTGCTGCTCAACGGTTTTTACCGTGGCCGTGGTGGCGGTGGTGGCTTGCCCTCCGGTGCCCGGACCCGCGCCATAACGGGCGCTCAGCTCAGCGTAGGCGGGCTCGCGCTTGAAGCGCTTGAGCTCGGCACCGAAGCGCTGCACCAGCAAATCCATGCCGGCGTTACGGCGTACCGCCAAAAACTGGCTCTGATGGCTGATGACAGTCGGGTTTTCAGTGATCTTGTCGCGGATGCCCAATTCATCAAGCAAGTGCTGGCCGACCCTGCGATCAGTTATCAGCAGGTCGATCCGCCCGCGCACCAGTTTGCCGAAGTTGGCTTCATGGGTCGGCGCCGGCTCCCGGCTGAACAGGGTCGATTCGCTGAAATCCTTGCTGTAGAGATAACCCGGCGAGGTGCCGATGGTCAGGCCTTTCAGGTCGTCGAGGGTACGGAATGGATGGGGGCGCTCGTTGGCGTAGAACATTACGAACTCGACTTCCGACAGCGGTTCGCCGGGGTAGAGCAAGGTGGCGTCGCGTTCATCGCTGTGAAAAATATCCAGCGCACCATCCGCCTGGCCGGTTTCAAGCATGGACAGGCAGCGTTTCCACGGCAGGAACTGCCAGTCCACTTCGATCCCCAGGCGCTTGAACACGATCGCCGTGGTTTCGTAATCCAGGCCCAGGGATTTGCCGTTTTCCTCATAGACATAAGGCGCCCATGGCTCGGTGACAATGCGCAGCTTCTCGCCCCGAGCGGTGAAGCTCAGGCAAGTGAAAAGAAACACGGTCAGAAACTGTGCGATCAGAGGCATGGCTTGAGATTACGACGGGAAGTCCTAAAGAGCCAGAAACCGGATCCAAAAGCTCTGGTTCGGGCGTTAAACGCAAAAGATCGCAGCCTCGTTTCACTCGACAGCTCCTACAGAGTACGTAATCCCCTGTAGGAGCTGTCGAGTGCAACGAGGCTGCGATCTCTTGATCTTGATCTTAGCGCGGCAACTTCAGGTTATTCCAAACCGCCAGGCTCGCTTCAGCCTGATTCAGTGTGTAGAAGTGCAGCCCCGGTGCGCCGCCTTGCAGCAGGCGTTCGCACATTTCGGTGATGACTTGCTCACCAAAGCCTTGAATACTCTGGGTGTCGTCGCCGTAGGCTTCCAGCTGTTTGCGGATCCAGCGCGGGATTTCCGCACCGCAAGCGTCGGAGAAACGCGCGAGTTTGCTGTAGTTCGTGATCGGCATGATCCCCGGCACGATCGGGATGTTCACGCCCATCGCCCGTACACGCTCTACGAAGTAGAAGTAGCTGTCGGCGTTGAAGAAGTACTGGGTGATCGCACTGTTGGCGCCAGCATTGGCCTTGCGCACGAAGTTGTTCAGATCGTCTTCGAAGTTTCGCGCTTGCGGATGCATCTCCGGATAAGCAGCGACTTCGATGTGGAAATGATCGCCGGTTTCTTCACGAATGAATTGAACCAGGTCGTTGGCGTGGCGCAATTCGCCGCTGGCCATGCCCATACCCGAAGGCAGGTCACCGCGCAGGGCAACGATACGCGTGATGCCGGCTGCCTTGTATTGAGTCAACAGGCCGCGCAGGTCGTCCTTGCTGTCGCCAACGCAAGACAGATGCGGTGCGGCCGGGACTTTGACTTCGCTTTCGAGCTGCAACACGGTGTTGAGCGTGCGATCACGGGTCGAACCGCCAGCGCCATAGGTGCAGGAGAAGAAATCGGGGTTATACGTGGCCAGCTGACGGGCAGTGGCGAGTAGCTTTTCATGCCCAGCGTCGGTCTTCGTAGGGAAGAACTCGAAGCTGTAGCGACGGTCTTGGGACATGGTCATATCCTTGGAAACACATAAGCCTTGCAGGACGCTACGTTCTCTGTAGGAGCGAAGCTTGCTCGCGAATCAGGCGCCTCGGTGTTTCAGAAACGCCGTGGTGAAGCGTTCGCGAGCAAGCTTCGCTCCTACAGAGAGCGGATGATTCCTGCATGAGTCCGCTCCCGATGGGGGAGCGGACAGCAGGACCAATCAGTAGCGGTAAGCGTGCGGCTTGAACGGACCTTCGACGGTCACGCCGATGTAGTCGGCCTGGGTCTTGGTCAGTTGAGTCACAACGCCGCCGAAACCGCGGACCATTTCCAGGGCCACTTCTTCGTCGAGTTTCTTCGGCAGTACTTCAACGGTCAGGCGCTCGGCTTTTTGGGCTGGCGACAGGTCGGCGTACTTCTGGCCGAACAGGAAGATCTGCGCCAGAACCTGGTTGGCGAACGAACCGTCCATGATGCGGCTTGGGTGGCCGGTTGCGTTACCCAGGTTAACCAGACGGCCTTCGGCCAGCAGGATCAGGTAGTCGTCGTTCTGGGCGTCGAATGCGCCAGGGCCGGTACGGTGGATCTTGTGAACCTGTGGCTTCACTTCTTCCCATGCCCAGTTCTTGCGCATGAAAGCGGTGTCGATTTCGTTGTCGAAGTGACCGATGTTGCAGACAACAGCGCGCTTCTTCAGGGCTTTGAGCATGTTTGCGTCGCAAACATTGACGTTGCCGGTGGTGGTCACGATCAGATCAATCTTGCCCAGCAGCGCTTTGTCGATGCTGGCTTCGGTGCCGTCGTTGATGCCGTCGATGAACGGCGAAACCAGCTCGTAGCCGTCCATGCAGGCTTGCATGGCGCAGATCGGATCGACTTCGGAGACTTTAACGATCATGCCTTCCTGACGAAGGGACTGGGCCGAACCCTTGCCCACGTCACCGTAACCGATGACCAGCGCTTGCTTGCCGGACAGCAGGTGGTCGGTACCGCGCTTGATCGCATCGTTCAGGCTGTGACGGCAGCCGTACTTGTTGTCGTTCTTGCTCTTGGTCACCGAGTCGTTGACGTTGATGGCCGGGATTTTCAGCTCGCCCTTGGCCAGCATGTCCAGCAGGCGGTGAACGCCAGTGGTGGTTTCTTCGGTCACGCCGTGGACGCGGTCCAGGATCGCCGGGTATTTCTTGTGCAGCAGCTCGGTCAGGTCGCCGCCGTCGTCGAGGATCATGTTGGCATCCCAAGGCGCGCCATCTTTGAGGATGGTTTGCTCCAGGCACCACTCGTACTCTTCTTCGGTTTCGCCTTTCCAGGCATAAACCGCGATACCGGCAGCGGCGATAGCAGCAGCGGCCTGGTCTTGAGTCGAGAAAATATTGCAGGACGACCAACGCACTTCGGCACCCAGGGCAACCAGGGTTTCGATCAGCACGGCAGTCTGAATGGTCATGTGGATGCAGCCGAGGATCTTGGCGCCTTTGAGCGGCTGCTCACCGGCGTACTTGCGGCGCAGACCCATCAGGGCTGGCATTTCGGATTCGGCGATGATGGTTTCGCGACGGCCCCAGGCAGCCAGGGACATGTCGGCCACTTTGTAATCGTTAAAATCTGCAGGCGTGATAACAGCGCTCATGATGAGCCTCCATTCGTAATGTATGCGAATGGGCGCCGTTGTGCGTTTAGTGTCCGGCCGATCATGGCCAGTCAACGCCCCATCCGAGCCTGACAGGTCGAACCTGCTGCAGCGCCCCTCGGACAGGTGGCGGGAAAACGGTAGCGGGTGGCCCGTGTGGCCCGTTTTTCAGTTCAACTTCGGCGCCAGAAGCCCAGATCCTGCGTTGCTGTTCCTCGCCATAGCGAGCTATGACTTGTCACAGCGCCTTGGCTCTGAACTTCTGGCATCCGAATTTGAACTGAAAAACGGGCCACACGGGCCACGGAACGTTACCGTTTTGAAACGGTGGCGATTATAGCGGGCTATTCTTATCTTCCAAAGCGTTTCTGTTGATGAATGTCCGAACGGTAATCGAGGCCATAGTCGATGCCGAATAGAGCTCTAGGCCGGGCTCTGCCATGATGCCCCCCATCATTCGGCAAGACGCTCAGGAGTGAATATGAATTTCCACACCCGCAAATGGGTAAAACCCGAAGACCTCAACCCCAACGGCACGCTGTTTGGCGGCAGCCTGTTGCGCTGGCTCGACGAAGAAGCGGCGATCTACGCCATCGTCCAGTTGGGCAATCAGCGTGTGGTCACCAAGTACATTTCCGAAATCAACTTTGTCAGCGCCTCGCGCCAGGGCGACATCATCGAACTGGGCATCACCGCCACCGAGTTCGGTCGCACCTCCATCACCCTCAAGTGCGAAGTGCGTAACAAGATCACCCGTAAAAGCATCCTGACGGTGGACAAAATTGTCTTCGTCAACCTGGGTGAAGACGGATTGCCCGCGCCGCACGGCCAGACCGAGATCAAGTACGTCAAAGACCAGTTCAAGGATGATATTGCCAGCGAGTAATGCGAGCTCCGTAGGAGCGAAGCTTGCTCGCGAAGGCGTCATTTGCGTCACCACCAACACCGAGGTGAACCCTTCGCGGGCAAGCCTCGCTCCTACAGAGCCGGTTTCGTTTGGACGGTCAGTGAACAGCTCCGAACCCCGCGTGTCGTACCTACATGACACACCACCGGTTCCGGAGCTTTATGGATACCAAGAAAGACGGCAAGACCCCAAACCTGTCGCCGGAAGAACAGCACGACGTCGACAAAAGCCAGCCACCACGAGCAGCGGTGCTGCACGAAATCATCCGTACCCAGGGCGATCAGGAACTCGAGCGCAGTGTCGCTGCCTTGTGGTGGTCGGCACTGGCCGCCGGCCTGACCATGGGCCTGTCGCTGATGGCCATGGGACTGCTCAACTCCCGACTGCCGGACGGTGAAGGCTTCAAGGTGATCGCCAGTTTCGGCTACTGCGCCGGCTTTCTCGCGGTCATCCTCGCCCGTCAGCAATTGTTCACCGAGAACACCCTGACGGCTGTGCTGCCGATCATGACCAAACCCACACTGAACAATTTCGGGCGATTGCTACGCCTGTGGTCAGTGGTGCTGGTCGGCAACCTCTGCGGCACGCTGCTCGTGGCCTACGTGATGCTCAATTTGCCGATTTTCGACAGCAAGACCGACCTGGCCTTCCTCGATATCGGGCGCAAGATCATGGAAAACGACGCCAGCCAGATGTTCGCCAAAGGCATCGTCTCGGGCTGGATGATTGCAACCATGGTCTGGATGATCCCGTCCATGGAAAGCGCCAAGATGTGGATCATCATCCTCATCACCTACCTCATGGCGCTCGGGGATTTCACCCACATCGTGGTGGGGTCGGCCGAAGTCTCGTACCTGGTGTTTGCCGGCGAGTTGCCGTGGAAGGATTTCTGGCTGGTGTTCGCCGGGCCGACGCTGGCGGGGAATATCATCGGCGGCAGCTTTATCTTCGCGCTGATCAGCCATGCGCAGATCCGCAGCGAGAGCGGGCCGCCGAAGAAGACGGCGGATCAAAGCCAGGAACCCGATCCGCAGAAAAGCAAAGAATGATCAGTGACGCAGTTGCTCAGCCGGACACATTAACTGCTGCAGTACTGCGACGTTGCAGGTAGATGAAGAAAAGCGCTGTCAGCACCGTCAGCCCGCTGACTAGCGCGCCAGTCCACGGCAGGTCCGCCAGATCTGCACCGCTGGCAACAACTAACCCGCCAATCCAGGCGCCGGCCGCGTTACCGAGATTGAAGGCGCTCTGGTTCAGCGTCGAGCCGAGGTTCGGGGCTTCATGCGCCTGATCGATGATCAGCAGTTGCAGAATCGGGCACAGGGCAAACGCAAAAATCCCCCACAGCACCAGCGTGATCGCCGCCGGAATGACCGAGTGGCTGGTTTGCGTGAATGCCGCCAGCACGACTAATACGGCCAGTGCCATACCGACCAATGAAGGCAGCAATCGGCTGTCCGCCAGACGACCGCCCAGCATGCTGCCCGCCGTCAGGCCGACGCCAAACAACAGCAGCATGATCGTCACGCCATGGGGGCTGACACCGGTGATGTCCTGCAGAATCGGCGCGATGTAGGTGAACACGCTGAACAGGCTGGTCGACGCCAGCACGCTCATGCCCAAGGCCAGCAACACATTGACCTTGCCCAGCACTTTGAACTCGCTGGCGAGGTTGGCCTTGTCCATCGCGATGTCCTTCGGCAGCCAAAGCCACTGCGCGAGCGCTGCAATGACGCCGATCACCGAGACCGCCCAGAACGTCGAACGCCAGCCGGCGTATTGCCCGAGCGCGGTGCCCAATGGCACTCCGAGCACGTTGGCCAGCGTCAGGCCGGTGAACATCATGGCAATGGCCTGCGCCCTTTTGTTCGGCGCAACCAGGCCTGCCGCGACCACCGAGCCGATGCCGAAAAACGCACCGTGGCACAACGCGGTGACCACCCGTGCGGCCATCAACGTGGCGTAGTTCGGCGCCAATGCGCACAGCACGTTGCCAACGATGAACATCAGCGTCATGCCCAATAGCGTGGCTTTGCGCGGCATGTTGGCGGTGCCGATCGCAAGGATCGGCGCGCCGAACACCACGCCCAGGGCGTAGCCGGTAATCAGCAGGCCAGCGTGGGGAATGCTCACGGCGAGGTCGCGGGCGACGTCGGGCAGCAAGCCCATGATGACGAATTCAGTGGTGCCGATGCCAAACGCGGCAACAGCGAGGGCAAGCAAGGCGAGTGGCATGCGCAAGGTCTCTGTCGGTAGTCTTGACGCTCTGATCAGGCATACGCATGCCGATGGCCGTTCTCGAAGAGAGCGGGCAGGGGCAGAAATTATTGGAATTAGTCTGTGCGCAACTGAGTGCGGCGTGGTCGCTGGCAGTATAAACAGCTGCTGACCTATGGCGAATCAATTATCCCGCCGGATTCTGTAGGAGCCAGGCTTGCCGGCGAAGGCAATCGCAAAGACGCCTTCGCCGGCAAGCCTGGCTCCTACAGGGAGGCGGGACAAAATAAGGAGTATGCCGTGCTTGCGACGGCTCTGGTGTTGGTGGCGGCGCTGTTGCACGCGGCGTGGAATACCCTGATCAAGTTCAGCGCCGAACGGCTGCTGGTGGTGGCCTGCATGGACAGCGTCGCGATGCTGTTTGTCGCCCTGATGCTGCCGTTCGTGGCGCTGCCACCGATTGAAATCTGGCCGTGGATTCTGGCGTCGGCGGCGTTCGAACTGCTCTATCGCTATCTGCTGATCCAGGCGTATAGGGTCGGCGACCTCGGCTTGGTCTATCCGTTGATGCGTGGACTGTCGCCGCTGGTGGTGCTGGCACTGACGCTGATCTTCGCTGGCGAAGTGCTGACGAATCAGCAGATCTTCGGAATCCTGTTGATCCCGTTTGGCATGCTGTGCCTGCTCTGGCAGGGTGGCGGCGGTGCGCGTCTGCCGTGGTCGATGTTGCCGGTGGTGGCGCTGATCGGCCTGTGCATCGGCTGCTACACCTTCATCGATGGCCAGGCGTTACGGCGCTGGTCGCACCCTCGGGACTATCTGGTCTGGGTCACGTTGCTCAGCGCCTGGCCGTTCCCGCTGCTGGCGTGGGTGCGCAAGCGCCCGGCGTTCATGCTGTTCTGGCGTGAACAGTGGCGACTGGGCTTGGCGGTCGGGTTCTGCGTGTTGTTCAGCTACGCTTTGGTGCTGTGGGCAATGCAGCTGGGGTCGATTGCCGAAGCGGCGGCGTTGCGCGAGATCAGCGTGATCCTGGTGGTGCTGTTCGGCATGCGTTACCTGAAAGAACCTTTCGGCAGGCCAAGGCTCTTAGCCTGTGGGCTCGTGCTGATCGGTATTTTGGTAATGAAGTTCTGACGGGTATTCAACATTCTAAAACTGAAGAAAGGATTGCTTTATGACGGTTGCTCTGTGGTGCATTTTGATCGCGATTTTCCTGCCCTATCTCTGCACGGGCATTGCCAAGGTCAGTGGCAGGTTCGGGCTGCAAGACAACCATGACCCCCGGGACTTTCTTGATTCGCTGAATGGTTTGGGTAGACGCGCGTATGCGGCGCAACTGAACAGTTTTGAAGTGACCCCGGCGTTCGCGATCGCGGTGATTGTTGCGCACCTGGTGGGCACGGCGCAGCTGGTGACGGTCAACGTGCTGGCGGTGCTGTTTATCACCAGTCGGCTGCTGTACATCATTTGCTACCTGGCGGACTGGGCGATTTTGCGGTCGTTGGTGTGGTTTGTGGGGATGGGGTTGATCGTCAGTTTTTTTGTGGTGTCGGTCTGAGAATACTTCGCTGGTTTTGCCGGCCTCATCGCGGGCAAGCCCGCTCCCACAGTTGATCTCTGGTGTTGCATAGATCTAATGTGGGAGCGGGCTTGCCCGCGATGACTATCTACCTGCCAATACATGGCTTAAGGATTGGCCTTCACCGCATCAGCCACCTGTGGCACTTGCGGCAACGCTGCACCTTTAGGCCAAAGCATCCAGATCTGCCCTTGCTGTTTCATATCCCCGGCCAATTGCCCGGCCGCCTCGCCAGTGCCCCAGAACAGATCTGCACGCACTTCACCGGCAATCGCGCCGCCCGTGTCTTGCGCCGCGACGGGCCGTACCAGCGCGGTGCCGTCCGGTTTGGTGGTCGATAACCACAACAGGCTGCCCAACGGAATCACTTTGCGGTCCACTGCCGCGCTGTAACCGGCCGTCAGCGGAACGTTCAGCGAGCCGCGTGGGCCTTCGTTGCTGTCCGGGTTGCGAGTGAAGAACACATAACTCGGGTTGCTGCCCAGCAGTTCTGGAATACGCGATGGATTGGCCTTGGCCCACGTGCTGATCGCACCCATGGTCACGTCTTCTTTTTTCAGCTCGCCTTGCTCCACCAGCCAGCGCCCGATTGGCCGGTACGGATGACCATTCTGGTCAGCGTAAGCGATGCGCAACTGACGACCGTCGTCGAGCTGAATGCGCCCCGAACCCTGGATTTGCAGGAATTGCAGGTTCATCGGGTCGGTCAGCCAGGCAACCACTGGCGCCTTGACCCCATTGGTCTCGATCGTTGCCGCATCGTCGTAAGGCTTGAGCACGCGTCCTTCGAGGCGTCCGCGCAGGCGTTTGCCTTTGAGCTCGGGGTAGATGCTGTCCAGCGAGACAATGATCATGTCCTCGGGCACGCCGTACACCGGAATGTTCGCCACTTCGGTCTGGGTCAGGCTGCCGGGGTAGACCGGCTCGTAATAACCGGTGATCAAACCGTTGGGATTATCATTGGCGGCGCGCAGGCCGTAGACATCGAGGTTCTGCTTGAGAAAGCCGCGAATGTCGCTGGCGGTCTGCGGCACATTGGCGGATGCCGCACAGGTCGAGCCCCAGACCGGGTCGGCCTTGAGTCGGGTGCAGGCGCTGCGCCACGAGCCGAAACCGGCGACGAGGTCGGTGTCGGACACCGCCGGCAGCGCTTCCCAGGTGGCACTGGAGTAGGTCGCCAGCGCGTGGGTCTTAGGGGTGTTGTTATCGCCGCCGGTGCAGCCAGCGAGCACGGCCACCATTGGAAGAGTCCACACGAGGTGGTGACGCCATGCCTTGAAACGGCTGTTCATGGAGTAATTCCTTTGCCGGTTGCCTGAGTGCTCCATGCGCTCAAACAACCCGTATTGATAATAGGGCTATTGGTCTTTGCCGATGACGCGAGGATACTGGCCGCCGTTTCCCGTGACCTGAAGCCACCATGACTCTTAAAAGACTTTCTGTTGTATTGCTGGCCTGCCTGACCTTGTCTGCCTGCGGCGGTGTCGACCCGAATTCGCCGCTGGGACAACGCAAGGCGATCTTCAAACAGATGCTCAAGACCGGCGAAGACCTGGGCGGCATGTTGCGTGGTCGTATCCCGTTCGACGGTCCGAAATTTGCGGAAGGCGCCGTGAAACTCGACGCCTTGTCCCGTGAACCTTGGAAGCATTTCCCGCAGGTGCGCGAAGAAGATCACACCAGCGCCAAGGACAATGTGTGGCAGCAGCAGGCACGCTTCCAGGAAATGGTCCGCACCCTTGAAACCGCCACCGGTGAATTGGTGATTGCCAGCAAGGTTCAGCCTTACAAGGCCAGTAACCTGGGGCCTGCGATGCAGAAAGTCGAAGATGCCTGTAGTGCCTGCCATAAAGAGTTTCGGGATCATTGATTGGTGGTGCTCTGGCTGCGTCGATCGTTCCCATGCTCCGCGTGGGATTGCCTCAAGGGACGCTCCGCGTCCAGTGACGCGGAGCGTCACGGGCTGCGTTCCCACGCAGGGGCGTGGGAACGATCAATCATCCTGAAACTTACTTGTCCAACTCATCGAGCGCGTCCTGCAATTCCTTGCGGGACTCGGCGAGTTTGTCTTTGCGCTTGTTGATCTTGTCCGGATCGCCTTTCTTCATGGCTTTGTCCAGGTCGGCCTGACGCTTGCTGACTTCATGCTTGGCGTCGAGCACCTTGTTTTCCCGTTCCTTCTTCAGCGAGGCGTCGGTGCAATGGGTGGTGACTTCGCTCAGGGCCGTTTCGAGGCCGGTCTGCTGTTCGGTGTTGCCATGGGATTTGGCCAGTTCGATCTGATTGATGATGCCCTGCTTCTTGGCGGCGCAGCCCGTCAGTCCCGGGGCTTCTTCGGCGGCCATCAGGGGAGCGGCCATCACGCTGCAAAGGGTCAGCAAGGCGAGCGGTGAAAGAAATTTCATAAAAGCTCCATGTGCAAAGGCAATCGGGTCGATGTGGCGATGGGCGTTTGAGCCCGTCGGCACCTTTGGGTTCCCGGGCTGCCAGGTGTCGTCGGCATCTAAAAACCGTCAATCCCGGCCATACGTAATGTTTGACTCAGTGCCAGGACGTGCGGGTCGCGGAAAAAGGCGCTCAGTTGCGCCGCCCGTCCTGGGCCGATACCTGCTTCTGCCTGCCATTGTTCGGTGTTTCTATTTGCCAGTTCCTGCCATGAATCGGCAAGTCGTGCCTGGCCGGTCGGCGGCAACCCCAAGGCTTTGAGCCAGCGAGCGAAAGGGCGTTGCCGGGCGCTGTGAAAACTGTCTGAAAGACGAGCCGCGCTGCGCTCGCCGAAGCCGGCAATGTTAGCAAGCTCTTGAGCATCGAGGGTCAACCAATCCAGCAGGCTGTTGAGGCGGCCTGTTTCGAAAAGTTTCTCCCAAGTGCCAGGGCCGACATGGGACAAAGCCAGTCCTTGTTTGCCGCTGAGCCAGGTCAGGCGCGCGAGGAATTGGCTTTCGCATCCTGAGGTTGGTTGCCAGCAACTCAAATGATGAAAGTCGGCCGCTGATGGCACGGTCAACTCAGTGCGTTCGGTACTGCGCAGCACGACGCCATCCAGTCTCGGAATGGTCAGGCCCGCCAGGGTCACGGACACCTGATCCCCGGGACGGATATCCAGCTCCTCCCAGCGTCGCAGGGAGCTGACGCTCACACGCTTGATCTGTCGGTCATCAAGCTTCACCGGCGTTAGATCCAGCACCGGTGTAATCCGGCCCGTCCGCCCAATCTTGAAGTGGACCTTGCGCACTTCGGCCAGTGCCTGGGCGAACGGATACTTCCAGGCAACGCTCCAGAAGGATGGTCGCGCCTGCCAGCGTTCGGCCGGTGGGCGCTGGCTCTGACGCAAAACGACACCGTCACTGGCGAAGGGCAGGGGCGTGCGATACCAGTGATCGCGCCATCGTTCAGCGTCGGCGAACACCTTGATTGGCTGGCTGTAAGGCGCAGCGCCCGGGAAACCCATTTTATCGAGAGCCGCTACGCGGGCCGACAGGCTTGCCGGACCTTGCGGCCAATCCCAGACAAACAACCCGATACCATTTGCCTGCTCGGCGTTCAGCTCCTTGCGTGCCATCAACCCGGCCACCGTGGAGCGGGCGTTGAGGCTGCCTGCCTTGGCTTGCACATGGTCGGTCAGGCGCCAGTAGAGTTCGCCTTGCACCAGCAAATCCAATGGTTGCAGCAGTTGCCGGGGGATGGCCTCGATCAGTCGGGCCGAGGCGGTCCAGTCCTGGCCGTTCAAGCCGTCACCTCGACTGATCGCTTGATGCAGAGTGCCGTTGCGATAGATCAACGTCACGGCCACGCCGTCGACCTTGGGTTGTATCCAGATGTCATTGCGCTTGCGTAGCCAATGCTCGACGGCTCTGCCATCACGCAGTTTTTCCAGGCCCGTGTGGGCGATGGGGTGGGCCATCTTGCCGCCCGCCGTGCGCAAGGGGTCGGGGGGCAGACCCAGGTCAAAACACTCACGCCATTCGCTCAATCGCGCGCGGGATTGATCGTAGATTTCGTCGGCAACCAGCGAACGTCCGTGGCGGTGATAGTTGTCGTCCCAGAAGTCGATTTGTTTTTGCAGGGCGGTGATTTCGTCCAGGGCGCGGGCGGGTGGCCAGTCGGGGCAGTCAGCAGCGTTTGCGCTCAGGCAAAGCAGGGGCAGGAACAAACAGGAAAACAGGCGCAGAAGCATCGTGAGCGTCCTTGCTCAGGGGGAATGCTTTAAGGTTAGCCAGCTTTCGAGGGGCGGCTTCGAGGATGTTTTTCGGTGTGTTTCGAGACAAAAGAACGCAGCCTCGTTTCACTCGACAGCTGCTACAGAGATTCGTGTAGCAGCTGTCGAGTGAAACGAGGCTGCGTTCTATCGAATTGCGCGCAATAAAAAACCCCGCACGGCGAACCGTGCGGGGTTTTTGGTACCACCAGGAAAGTCTTACAGGCCGGCTGCAGTACGCAGGTCGTCGGCGCGGTCGGTCTTTTCCCAGGTGAACGTGGTGAAGGTATCTTCGCCCACAGTCTTGGTCGCCGGGGTGCGACCGAAGTGGCCGTACGCAGCGGTTTCCTGGTACATCGGGTGCAGCAGGTCGAGCATGGTGGTGATCGCGTATGGACGCAGGTCGAAAATTTCGCGAACCAGTTTGACGATCTTGTCGTCGCTGATCTTGCCGGTGCCGAAGGTGTTCAACGAGATCGACGTCGGCTGGGCAACGCCAATCGCGTAGGAAACCTGAATCTCGCAACGCTCGGCCAGGCCAGCAGCAACGATGTTCTTGGCGACATAACGACCAGCGTAGGCGGCCGAACGGTCAACCTTCGATGGATCTTTACCGGAGAACGCACCGCCGCCGTGACGGGCCATGCCGCCGTAGCTGTCGACGATGATCTTGCGACCGGTCAGGCCGCAGTCGCCCACCGGGCCACCGATGATGAACTGGCCAGTCGGGTTGATGTGGAACTGGGTGTCTTTGGTCAGCAGTTCGGCAGGCAGTACGTGCTTGACGATCAGCTCCATCACGCCTTCGCGCAGGTCTTTGTACGACACTTCAGGGTTGTGCTGAGTCGACAGTACAACAGCGTCGATACCAACAACCTTGCCGCCTTCGTAACGGCAAGTCACTTGCGACTTGGCGTCCGGGCGCAACCAAGGCAGCAGGCCGGATTTACGGGCTTCGGCCTGGCGTTGCACCAGTTGGTGCGAGAAGGTGATCGGTGCTGGCATCAGCACGTCGGTTTCGTTGCTGGCGTAGCCGAACATCAGGCCTTGGTCGCCGGCACCCTGATCTTCAGGCTTGGCACGGTCGACGCCCTGGTTGATGTCAGGGGACTGCTTGCCGATGATGTTCATCACGCCGCAAGTGGCACCGTCGAAGCCAACATCAGAGCTGTTGTAGCCGATGTCCAGAATGACGTTACGCACGATTTCTTCCAGATCGACCCAGGCCGACGTGGTGACTTCACCTGCGATAATTGCCACGCCGGTCTTGACCAGCGTCTCGCACGCCACGCGGGCGAACTTGTCTTCAGCAATGATGGCGTCCAGCACCGCATCGGAAATCTGGTCGGCGATTTTGTCCGGATGTCCTTCGGACACGGACTCGGAGGTGAAGAGGGAGTATTCGCTCATCTCGATTTTTTCCTGAATTTACCGATGGTGAGTGTCGCCAGCCGGTCGCTGAAAATGGCGGACCTGGATCTGGAAACCATTACGTAAGCCTACATAGAGGCTTTCCCCGGGAACGAGTCCCGCAGCGGTGGCCCAACGGGCCAAATCGTCCTGTTCAAACCCCAACCAGAGATCACCGCAGGCCTCCCTGGCCCAACTCTGGTTGTGGCTACATAACTCTGTCACGAGCAGGCTACCGCCCGGTTGCAGCAAGTCGGCCATGTGCTTGAGCGCTTCGGCCGGCGCGGCGAAATGGTGCAGCACCATGTTCAGTACAACGCAATCGGCCTGAAGGCTCACGCCATTCAATGCATCGGCCAGTTGCAGGCTGACGTTAGCCAGCGTTTCACGTTCGCAGACCTGACGCGCCAGTTCGAGCATCGCCGGGCTGTTGTCCAGCGCCGTGACCTCGGTGAAGCGGCGCGCCAGTTCCGGCAAAAATTCACCGTCGCCGGGGCCGACTTCGATGGCCGTCGCGCCTTCACTGAAACCCAGCTTGTCGAGCAAAGCCACCACGCTTTCGCGGTACTGTGGCAGGCCGGCGATCAAGTCTTGCTGGGCACGAAATTTCTCCGCCACCCGTGAGAAAAAGTCCTGGCTGGCTGCCGCTCGTTGCCCATGGACCTGAGCGATCCGCGCCTGCACATCGGCCGGCAGGGTCAGGTTGTCAACTTCTTCCAGAAGGGCGGCGTGCAGCTTGCCGCCCAGCAATTCGGTGTGGGGCAGGGCGCGACGGTAGAAAATCGCGTTGCCTTCACGGCGGGTCGCCACCAGGTCGGCCTGGGCCAGGACCTTGAGGTGGTGACTCATGCCGGACTGACCAATCCCGAAGATCTGCGCCAGTTCCAGTACGCCAAATGAATCGTTGGCCAGCGCGCGCAATACATTCAGTCGCAGAGGATCGCCGCCGGCCTTGCACAGGGCCGCCAGCTCATCGCAATCGTCATGTCGAATGGAAGGCACACGTAAATTCATAAGGCCAGCAGTCTAGTGACGCTCAGAAATCACCGCAAGGGCAATATCAAAAAGTTTTGATATTGGTCGATAGATGGCACTTCCAGACGTTAGGTTCAGTCAACAAACGAACTGCAGAAAGGTTTCATCAGTCGAAACCGCTGTTAACAATTGGAAAAACGCCTCCAGATGACTATCTGTCATTGCCCCGAGGCGGGTGGGTGAGGGAAAATGCTCGCCTTTTTTCCGTTTCGTTTTATTCACTCTCGATACAGAACCCGCAGGAGAACAGCGATGCCCAGCCGTCGTGAGCGTGCCAACGCCATTCGTGCCCTCAGCATGGATGCCGTGCAAAAAGCCAACAGCGGCCATCCCGGTGCCCCGATGGGTATGGCGGATATCGCCGAAGTACTTTGGCGTGACTACCTGAAGCACAACCCGAGCAATCCATCGTTCGCCGACCGTGACCGCTTCGTGCTGTCCAACGGTCACGGCTCGATGTTGATCTACTCGCTGCTGCACCTGACCGGCTACGACCTGTCGATCGATGACCTGAAAAACTTCCGCCAGCTGCACAGCCGCACCCCGGGTCACCCGGAATTCGGCTACACCCCGGGCGTTGAAACCACCACCGGTCCACTGGGCCAAGGCCTGGCCAACGCCGTTGGTTTCGCCCTGGCTGAAAAAGTCCTGGCGGCGCAGTTCAACCGTCCTGGCCACAACGTTGTCGATCACCACACCTACGTGTTCCTGGGTGATGGCTGCATGATGGAAGGCATTTCCCACGAAGTCGGCTCCCTGGCCGGTACTTTGGGCCTGGGCAAACTGATCGCCTTCTACGATGACAACGGCATCTCCATCGACGGCGAAGTCGAAGGCTGGTTCACCGACGACACTCCGAAGCGTTTCGAAGCCTACAACTGGCAAGTGATCCGCAATGTCGACGGTCACGACCCGGAAGAAATCAAGATCGCGATCGAGACTGCACGCAAAAGCGAGCAACCGACGCTGATCTGCTGCAAGACCACCATCGGTTTCGGTTCGCCGAACAAGCAAGGTAAAGAAGACTGCCACGGCGCTCCATTGGGCGACGCGGAAATCGCGCTGACCCGTGCTGCACTGAAATGGAACCACGGTCCGTTCGAAATCCCGGCTGACATCTATGCCGAGTGGGACGCCAAGGAAGCTGGCCGCGCGGCCGAAGCCGAGTGGGATCAGCGTTTCGCTGCCTACTCCGCAGCGTTCCCTGAGCTGGCCAACGAACTGGTCCGTCGCCTGGGCGGCGATCTGCCGGAAGACTTCGCCGAAAAAGCCTCGGCTTACATCGCTGAAGTTGCGGCCAAGGGCGAGACCATCGCCAGCCGTAAAGCCAGCCAGAACGCACTGAATGCCTACGGCCCGCTGTTGCCTGAACTGCTGGGCGGCTCCGCTGACCTGGCCGGTTCCAACCTGACCCTGTGGAAAGGTTGCAAAGGTGTTTCGGCTGAAGACGCCAGCGGCAACTACATGTACTACGGCGTTCGCGAGTTCGGCATGAGCGCGATCATGAATGGCGTGACTCTGCACGGTGGCCTGGTACCTTACGGCGCCACCTTCCTGATGTTCATGGAATACGCTCGCAACGCCGTGCGCATGGCCTCGCTGATGAAGAAACGCGTGGTGTTCGTCTACACCCACGACTCCATCGGTCTGGGCGAAGACGGCCCGACTCACCAGCCGATCGAGCAACTGACCAGCCTGCGCAGCACGCCGAACCTCGACACCTGGCGTCCAGCCGATGCCGTTGAATCGGCGGTTTGCTGGAAAGCAGCCATCGAACGCAAGGACGGCCCTTCGGCGCTGATCTTCTCGCGTCAGAACCTGCAGCACCAAACCCGTGATGCCGGCCAGATCGCCGACATCGCCCGTGGCGGTTATGTGTTGAAGGACTGCGCAGGCGAGCCTGAGCTGATCCTGATCTCCACCGGTTCGGAAGTCGGTCTGGCGGTTCAGGCTTACGACAAGCTGACCGAGCAAGGCCGTAAGGTGCGCGTTGTTTCGATGCCGTGCACCAGCGTGTTCGATGCCCAGGACGCCGGCTACAAGCAAGCGGTCCTGCCGTTGCAAGTCAGCGCCCGTATCGCCATCGAAGCCGCCCACGCGGACTACTGGTACAAGTACGTGGGCCTGGAAGGCCGCGTCATCGGCATGACCACCTACGGCGAGTCGGCGCCTGCACCGGCCTTGTTCGAAGAGTTCGGCTTCACCCTGGAAAACATCCTGGGCCAGGCTGAAGAGCTGCTGGAAGACTGATCCAGAAGTAGCGTTATCGGGGCTGACGTCTTCGCGGGCAAGCCTCGCTCCTACAGGGGATCGCGTTGTTTTCAAGACAACCGAAGACCTGTAGGAGCGAGGCTTGCCCGCGAAGGCGGCAGTCCTGGCAACCTCATTCCCAAGCTTCATCGAGAACCCCATGCCTCAACCGCGTCCTTACAAAGTTGCACTCAACGGCTACGGCCGGATTGGTCGTTGCGTCTTGCGTGCGTTGTTTGAGCGAGGCGAAAAGGCCGGGTTTGAAATTGTCGCGATCAACGATCTGGCTGACATGGCCAGCATCGAGTACCTGACACGCTTCGACTCCACTCACGGGCGATTTCCCGGTGAAGTGCGAGTAGAGGGCGATTGTCTGCATATTAATGGCGACTGCGTGAAAGTCCTGCGCAGTGCCACCCCCGAAGGCATCGATTGGGCGTCCCTGGGCGTCGATCTGGTGCTGGAGTGCTCCGGCGCTTACCACACGCGAGCCGATGGCCAGCGCTTCCTTGATGCCGGCGCGCCCCGTGTGCTGTTTTCCCAGCCGATGGCCAGCGAGGCGGATGTCGACGCCACCATCGTCTACGGTGTGAACCAGGATTGCCTGACCGGCGACGAGCTGCTGGTGTCCAACGCGTCCTGCACCACCAACTGCGGCGTGCCGCTGTTGCGCCTGCTGGATCAGGCCATTGGTCTGGAATACGTGTCGATCACCACCATCCACTCGGCGATGAACGATCAGCCGGTCATCGACGCCTATCATCACGAAGACCTGCGCCGCACGCGTTCGGCGTTCCAGTCGGTGATTCCGGTGTCCACTGGTCTGGCACGTGGCATCGAACGCCTGCTGCCGGAACTTGCCGGGCGAATTCAGGCCAAAGCCGTGCGGGTGCCGACGGTTAACGTGTCCTGCCTCGACATTACGATGCAGACCGTGAGCGACACCGACGCCACCGAGGTCAACCGGATTCTGCGCGAGGCTGCCACCAGCGGCCCGCTCAAAGGCCTTCTGGCCTACACCGAATTGCCTCACGCCAGTTGTGATTTCAACCATGACCCACATTCGGCCATCGTCGATGCCAGTCAGACCCGAGTTT
The DNA here is from genome assembly GCF_044759925.1 of Pseudomonas sp. NPDC099000. Lineage (NCBI taxonomy): Bacteria > Pseudomonadati > Pseudomonadota > Gammaproteobacteria > Pseudomonadales > Pseudomonadaceae > Pseudomonas > Pseudomonas sp. NPDC099000. Next base: position 75,172 of record NZ_JBIWAF010000009.1, on the reverse strand, counting down.
CCGGCCCCCGGCTGGTGAACATCCTGGCCTGGTTCGACAACGAATGGGGTTTTGCCAACCGAATGCTGGACGTTGCAGAACACTATCTGCAAACAGCGACTCAAAAACCGTAAACCAGGAATTGCGACCCATGACCGTGTTGAAGATGACCGACCTCGATCTGCAAGGTAAGCGCGTACTGATCCGCGAAGACCTCAACGTCCCAGTCAAGGACGGTGTTGTCACCAGCGATGCGCGAATCCTGGCTTCGCTGCCGACCATCAAGCTGGCCCTGGAAAAAGGCGCGGCCGTGATGGTCTGCTCGCACCTGGGCCGTCCGACCGAAGGCGAGTTCTCGGCCGAGAACAGCCTCAAGCCAGTCGCTGACTACCTGAGCAAGGCCCTGGGCCGCGAAGTGCCGCTGGTCGCCGATTACTTGGGCGGCGTCGACGTCAAGGCCGGCGACATCGTGCTGTTCGAAAACGTGCGCTTCAACAAAGGCGAGAAAAAGAACGCTGACGAACTGGCCCAGCAATACGCCGCCCTGTGCGACGTGTTCGTGATGGACGCCTTCGGCACCGCTCACCGCGCCGAGGGTTCGACCCACGGCGTGGCCAAGTTCGCCAAAGTCGCCGCCGCTGGCCCGCTGCTGGCTGCTGAACTGGACGCGCTGGGCAAAGCCCTCGGTGCCCCGGCCCAGCCAATGGCTGCCATCGTCGCCGGCTCCAAGGTCTCGACCAAACTCGACGTGCTGAACAGCCTGAGCCAGATCTGCAACCAGCTGATCGTCGGCGGCGGCATTGCCAACACCTTCCTGGCCGCTGCCGGTCATCCGGTCGGCAAGTCCCTGTACGAGCCGGATCTGCTGGACACCGCTCGCGCCATCGCCGCCAAGGTCAGCGTGCCGCTGCCGGTCGATGTCGTGGTTGCCAAGGAATTCGCTGAAAGCGCCACCGCTACCGTCAAGCTGATTGCTGACGTGGCCGCCGACGACATGATCCTGGACATCGGCCCGCAGACTGCGGCGAATTTCGCCGAGCTGCTGAAGTCGTCCAAGACCATCCTGTGGAACGGCCCGGTGGGCGTGTTCGAATTCGACCAGTTCGGTAACGGCACCAAAGTCCTGGCCCAGGCCATCGCGGAAAGCTCGGCGTTCTCCATCGCTGGCGGCGGCGACACCCTGGCCGCCATCGATAAATATGGCGTTGCCGACCAGATCTCCTACATTTCTACCGGTGGCGGTGCGTTCCTCGAGTTCGTGGAAGGCAAGGTGTTGCCAGCCGTTGAAGTCCTGGAAAGCCGGGCCAAGGCTTGAGGTCGTCCATTTGACCACGCAAAGGAGTGTTTCCATGGTCAAGCCGTTAGCGCTGTTGATCGCTGCGGGTATGCTGGTGGCTTGCGGGAGTAACCCGAAAGCCAAGCCGGAACCTGCGCCGCAGTCGGTGGAAAAAGGCTGCTACCAGGCCGACTGGCAAGCGGAAACCAACCCGGTGATCAACAAGCGTTCCGGGCCTGATGGCCTGGAGAAATACGAGACACAGACCCCGGCCAAGGAACATGGTTGCCCTTGACGGGTCAGACACTTTACTCAGGGCTGGCAGCGTGCGCCGTCAGTCGAGGAACATGGATGAAAGGTTTTATCGCCGTTACGGCGTTGGCATTGCTGGCGGGTTGCTCGAATTTCAACCTGTTCAAGCCTGCCGAATCGACGGACAACTGGACCACCTGGACCTGCGACAGCCAGGCCAAAATGCTCTGGCGCTACACCGACGACAGCCGCAAGGAAGTCGACGTGCGCCTCGGCGGGGCCGATCAGGTCTACCGCTTGAAGCTTGAGCCGGGCGCCGAAGGTTCGCTGTACAGCAACGACATGCTGGCGTTTCACGTAAAAGGTGAGGAAGGCCTGGCTTACTGGGTCGCCACCAATGATTTGATTGGCCGCGGTTGTAAAGCGCAGTAATTGAAGGCTTGTGCGAAACCTGTAGGAGCGAAGCTTGCTCGCGAAGACGTCATCACATTCAACACATGTGTTGCCAGTAAAACCGCTTTCGCGAGCAAGCTTCGCTCCTACGGGAATTCGATGGCTTATAGAGATTTTGGCAACACCGAATTCGCAGCCCGGGCCAACCCCCGATCTGCAATAACTTGAATAGCCGCCGCCGCTACGGCAGGCTGGCACGATTAACGACCCAAACCGGGAGAGACACACACAATGGCACTTATCAGCATGCGCCAGATGCTGGACCACGCAGCCGAGTTCGGCTACGGCGTTCCAGCCTTCAACGTCAACAACCTTGAGCAGATGCGCGCCATCATGGAAGCCGCTGACAAGACTGACTCCCCGGTGATCGTCCAGGCCTCGGCCGGTGCTCGCAAATACGCCGGCGCACCGTTCCTGCGCCACCTGATCCTGGCGGCGATCGAAGAATTCCCGCACATCCCGGTGTGCATGCACCAGGACCACGGCACCAGCCCTGACGTCTGCCAGCGCTCCATTCAACTGGGCTTCAGCTCGGTGATGATGGACGGTTCCCTGGGCGAAGACGGCAAGACCCCGACCGACTACGACTACAACGTGCGCGTTACCCAACAAACCGTGGCCCTGGCTCACGCCTGCGGCGTATCGGTAGAAGGCGAGCTGGGCTGCCTGGGTTCGCTGGAAACCGGCATGGCCGGTGAAGAAGACGGCATCGGCGCCGAAGGCGTTCTGGATCACAGCCAAATGCTGACCGACCCGGAAGAAGCCGCTGACTTCGTCAAGCGCACCCAGGTCGACGCCCTGGCCATCGCCATCGGCACCAGCCACGGCGCGTATAAGTTCACCAAGCCACCTACCGGCGACGTGCTGGCCATCGACCGCATCAAAGAAATCCACAAACGCATCCCGAACACCCACCTGGTGATGCACGGTTCGTCTTCGGTTCCGCAAGACTGGCTGGCGATCATCAACCAGTACGGCGGCGACATCAAAGAAACCTACGGCGTGCCGGTTGAAGAGATTGTTGAAGGCATCAAGCACGGCGTGCGCAAGGTCAACATTGATACTGACTTGCGTTTGGCGTCGACCGGTGCGATGCGTCGGTTGATGGCTACCAATCCTAGCGAGTTTGATCCGCGTAAGTTCTTTGGCGCGACTGTGACGGCGATGCGTGATGTGTGTATTGCACGTTATGAAGCGTTTGGTACGGCGGGTAATGCTTCGAAGATCAAGCCGATCTCGCTGGAAGCGATGTATCAGCGGTATTTGAAGGGTGAGTTGAACGCTAAGGTTAATTAAGATCTTCAGTGTTTAGCAGTACTAAAAAACCCGCAGAGATGCGGGTTTTTTATTGTCTGATTTTTACTGCTGCTTAGGCGTATCAAATCCGCGCTGTTCGATGACCCCAAAAACGTCGGCGATGTCCTGAACCATAATTCGGGCAATGTTGGTGACGGTGTTGATGTCGTGTTCGGCGTAGTCGGGGAGGCTGGTGCAGGCCATGAGGTTGAGGTATTTGAGGACGGCGTTGAGGCGTTCGCTGAGGCAGTTGTGGAGTTCGCGCAGTGGAGCGTCGTAGTCGATGAGCAGGACGGGGTAGTCGGTGGCGAGTTGGGACATGGGGGTGAAGCGGCGAAGCGGTTTGTTCATAGTCATAAGTAAATCTTCCTTGGATCTAAAAGGAGAGCTACTCGTGTCATTAGGGCTGCGAAACCCTGTCGCCGACTGCTGTCAGCGACGGGGCGAACTATAAGCGGCGATTTTGATCGCTGCAACCGGAGTGTAAGACGGTTACGCGGTCCTTGTGGCGAGGGGGCTCGCCCCCGTTCGGCGGCGCAGCCGACGTAAAACCGGACACTGCGGTGTGCCTGTAGGAATGAGGTGGCAGGGTTTGGGGCTGCTTCGCATCCCAGCGGGGGCAAGCCCCCTCGCCACAATGGGAGGCGTCCTACGGATTTTGTGGACACGATAGTCCGGAGCAGGCGTCGAGCTTGTGAGGCCGCGTTCGGCTGCGGAGCAGTCGTAAATCAGGCGACGCATTCATACAGGTATTTCAAGATTGCCGGAGTTGCGAGGACTTCGTTCTCGGACGCAGCCTCGCGTTGCTCGGCAGCTGCTACAGGGTTTACGGTGTTCCTGGAGAGTGGGACGCGGAGCGTCCCGGGATGCGTTACTACGCGGGAGCGTGGGAACGATCGGGGCGAAGGACTACTTATCGTGATCAATATCCAGCTTGCTGAACGTCACTTTTCCGCCTTCGCTGGTGTACCCGGTGTGGTCTTGCACATAGACCCCCGCCTTGAAATACAGCGGCTTGTCCCGCCACGTCGCGCTGATGTCGGTGTCCCACTGATAACCCGCCGCACTGATGCCCAGCGCTCCGCCCGGGCTCAGGTGGATGAGGTAGGAGAACTCCCGGTCAAGATTCACCCCGGTGGCGATGGTGATGATCCGGCCTTCGTCGTCATCCGGGTGCATGCGCACCTTGGCGACGATGTTGCCCGACTGCGTGCTGGTCTTGTACTGATACTCGAGCTTCACCATGGGTTTCTGGCTTTCATACGCGTGGATCTGGCCGATGACGATTTTGCCTGTGCTCGGTACCTGGTTGACCGCGAGGGTGGCACGCAGGGAGTTGTCGGCGTCCGGGTAGAGCCAGTTTTTCAGGGTGCCATTGCTGTAGGTTTCGCGAAGTTCGGTGCGGGGATACTTTGCATTTGCAGTTTTAGACCCGGTGACCGGGGTCCAGAAAAACAAGGTGCCGGTGTCGGAGTGGAAGTATTGATCCTTGAAGCCATCCACCAGTTTTGGCGTGTCGACGGTGTACGGCGGATTGCCGACGGGAACGCTGAGGTTCCAGGTTGCGAGATCGATCATAGACAAAAGCTTCCACGAATTTTTTACTGCACGCACGTGCCAGAAGCTCTGGCACGCGCCTTGGGGGCAGCCCTTATAAGCGCAGAAGTTCAATTTGTTAATGCGTAAATGACAAACGGATGGCGTCAAAATCCTGTTAAAAGGCCATCTTTCCCGGTTTCAGGGGGCTGTAGAAGCGACCGTTAGTCGGCAAATGTACGTGATGGTTAAATGATGGCGCACTGGCAGCTTCTGCTTTTGCGTATCCCGGTCTAGAGTGAAGGCTCAGAATTTGTCCGGTTTTCACGAGAAACCGGCCTGACGCCCCGAATAAGAGAAGCAGCATGGAATGCGCGCAACCCACGCCAGCTGAAGGCCGCTCGATCCTTTTAATCGTCGATGATTACCCTGAAAACCTGATCAGCATGCGCGCGTTGCTCCAACGCCAGGATTGGCAGGTCATTACCGCGGCTTCCGGTTACGAAGCCCTCAGTCTTTTGCTCGAGCACGATGTCGACCTGGTGCTGCTGGATGTGCAGATGCCGGGCATGGACGGTTTTGAAGTGGCACGCCTGATGCGCGGCAGTCAGCGAACCGCGCTCACCCCGATTATTTTCCTCACTGCCAACGAACAGTCTCAGGACGCCGTGATCAAGGGCTATGCCAGCGGTGCGGTGGATTACCTGTTCAAGCCGTTCGACCCGCAAATTCTCAAGCCAAAAGTGCAGGCTCTGCTCGAGCATCAGCGCAATCGCCGTGCGTTGCAGCGCCTGAGCCGCGATCTGGAGGTCGCTCGCGCGTTTAATGCCTCGGTGTTGGATAACGCCGCCGAAGGCATTCTGGTGGTCGGTGAGGACGGTCTGATCCGCTTTGCCAACCCGGCGATGTCGCGGTTGCTCAATGCCACGGTGCAAGACCTCCAAGGCAGAGAGTTTCTGGATTTCCTGCAAAAGCCGCATATCCCGGTCTGGGCAGACTCTGAGCTTTATACCGGTTACAAACGTGGAGAAACCCTGCGCCTGCACGACGCGCTGCTGCGCACGGCGCCCGGCCAGCAAGTGCCGGTGGCGCTGTCTTGCGCGCCATTGCCCAGCGAACAACGTGCGATGGTGGTGACGGTGCTGGACATGTCGGTGGTCCGCCATCTGCATCAACAACTGGAATTCCAGGCGGTGACGGATCCGCTGACCGGGCTGCTCAACCGTCGCGGTTTCTACCAGACGGTTGAAAATCTGCTGCTGCGGGGCGAACGGTCCGACAGCGCCTGGGTGTTGCTGTACCTGGACCTGGACGGCTTCAAGCGCGTCAACGATTCCCTCGGCCACGATGCCGGCGACCGGGTGCTGCGCTGGGTGTCCGAGCAATTGAAAGCCTGTCTGCGGCCCTTCGACATTCTGGCGCGCATGGGCGGCGATGAGTTCACGGCGCTGCTCGATCTGGAGTTCCCGGAGCAAGCGGCGAAGATTGCCGAGAAGCTCATTGAGCGGGTATCGATCTGTCAGCAGATTGATGGTCTGGATGTAGCCTTGGGCGCCAGCATCGGCATCGCCACTTACCCGGATTGCGGCTCGAATCTCGATGGCTTGCTGCGTGCATCGGACATTGCCATGTACGAAGCGAAACGTGCCGGCCGGCAACAATACCGTTTCTACGACCACGACATGAACGGTCGGGCGCGCTCGCGGCTGATGCTCGAAGAGAGCGTGCGCGCCGCCATTGAAAACCGTGATTTCAACCTGGTGTATCAGCCGCAGGTGGCCATCGGTAGCGGGCAGATTCGTGGCTTTGAAGCGTTGCTGCGCTGGCAGCACCCGAGCGTTGGCGACGTACCGCCGGGGCTGTTTTTGCCATTGCTGGAAGAGGCGCGGCTGATCAGTCGTCTGGGCAGCTGGATTTACCATCGCGGGGCTGGCCAGCGCAAAGCCTGGGAAACCTTGTTTGCCGAGGATCTGGTGCTGGGCGTCAGTTTGAGCAGCACTCAGTTCGGCATGCCCAATCTGGTCACGGAATTGCGCCAGGTGCTGGAGCGTCACGGTTTGCAGCCGCGTCATCTGGAAGTCGAAGTGACGGAAGAAGCGTTGATACAAAACCCCGAAGAAACCCGCAAGACCCTGCGCCTGCTGCGCAATCTCGGGGTGAGGGTGGCGCTGGATGACTTCGGCTCCGGGCCGTGCTCGCTGGCGCATCTGCGCGACCTGGAACTGGACACGCTCAAGTTTGATCGGCATTTGATCGCCCGATTGCCGGAGTCCGAACGGGATGCGGCACTGGTGCGCAATGTGATCGACCTGTGCAAGCAATACGGGATGCTGGTGATTGCCGAAGGGGTGGAAACCATTGCGCAATATGAATGGCTGCAAGCCAACGGCTGCCAGTACGTGCAAGGTTTTCTGGTGGGGCGACCGATGATGGCCGAGGATACCGGCGACTTTGTGGCGCCGTTTGACTGGAGCGCGCTGACCCGCTGAATTCGCTACACTGGCGACCTTTTCGTGATTCGTGTTGCCGACCCTGATGACCGCGTTGAAATACCTCCAAGCCTATCCCGCTGCGTTGCAGGACCAGGTGCGCCAGCTGATCGCCGAAGATCGGCTGGGCGACTACCTGAGCCAGCGCTACCCGGGAAAACACGCGGTGCAGAGCGACAAGGCGCTGTACACCTTTGCGCTGGACCTCAAGCAGGAATACCTGCGCAACGCGCCGGCCATCGACAAGGTGCTGTTCGACAACCGCCTCGACCTGACCCATCGCGCCCTTGGCCTGCACACGACGATCTCGCGGGTGCAGGGCGGCAAGCTCAAGGCCAAGAAGGAAATCCGGGTGGCCTCGCTGTTCAAGGAAGCGCCCTCCGAGTTTCTGAAAATGATCGTCGTGCATGAGCTGGCGCACTTTAAAGAGTCGGATCACAACAAGGCGTTCTACAAGCTCTGCGAACACATGTTGCCGGGGTATCACCAAGTGGAATTTGATCTGCGGGTGTACCTGACGTGGCGGGATATGCAGTAAAGGGAGTGACTGGATGGATGTAAGCAAGACCAAGAGCAGCTTCTATCGCCGGTTGTACGTGGCGTACCTGATCGACAGCGGGTTGGCGAGCAGCGTCCCGGCGCTGACCGAAGTGACCGGCATGCCCCGGCGCACGGCGCAGGACACGATTGCGGCGCTGGCGGATCTGGACATCATTTGCGAGTTCGAGCAGGAAGAGGGCGCGCGCAATCATGCGGGGCGCTATCGGATTCGCGAGTGGGGGGCGATTGATCGGGGGTGGATCGAGCGGAATTTGCGGCAGATTAAAGCGGTGCTCGAATACCCCTGAGCTCTCGAGCCTGATCGTTCCCACGCTCCGCGTGGGAATGCAGCATGGGACGCTCCGCGTCCCAAGAGCGGACGCAGAGCGTCCATTAAGGCGTTCCCACGCAGAGCATGGGAACGATCACTAAGGACGACGCATCCCGATATGCGGAATGTCATCCTCCAGAAACTCCTCACCCGACACCACAAACCCGTACCTCCCGTAATACCCCTGCAAGTGCGCCTGGGCTGATAAATAGATCGGCACCTCAGGCCAGTGTTTCCCGGCCTGCTTCAACGCCTGGGCCATCAACTCGTGCCCCAGCCCGGTGCCACGGGCGCCAGGCGCAATAATCACCCGCCCGATCACCACGTCGCCACCCTGCAATTTCGGGTCGAGCAAGCGCAGATAGGCCACCAGCCGATCCCCGTCCCACGCCATCAAATGGCAAGTGTCACCGTCCAGATCCTGGCCATCGACATCCTGGTAAGCGCATTTCTGTTCAACGACGAACACTTGCGCACGTAACTGGAGAATGGCGTACAGCTGCTCTTTCCCCAGATCGCTGTGGTGTTTGCAGACCCAATCGATTGTCATCTTCACTTTCCTTGAGCAACGTCCTTCGGATACTAGGCGTCCCGGCGATAGATGTCTTTATGGCGGAGAAATCTGTGACAAAGGCCAAAATGCCATCATTCATTTCGCGCGGCGCTGTCTTCTTTGTGTAATCTGCGATGAAGCGCTGTGCAGTGGCTCCAATGAGCTAATGTTGAGTACCTGAGTGTCGGTACATGGGCCTTGGAGTTTTGGCAGAAAAATACGCCGGGCAGCCCGCCCGCTAAGGATTTTCTAGCATGCCGCGATTGCATCAAGCGTTTGCTTTGATTGGATTGCTGTTGCTGACCCAGAATGCGGCAGCGGAAAGGCTGCGTCTGGTCGCCGACGCCTGGCCGCCGTTTACCGACGCCACGCTGGTCAACGGTGGCTTGGCCACCGATATTGTCAGAACTGCGCTGGCACGGGCCGGTTACGCCAGTGATTTCGAACAGGTTCCGTGGGCGCGAGCGTTGCTCGGCGTCGGCGAAGGCCGTTACGACGTGCTGGTCAACGCCTGGTACACCGACGACCGCACCAAGCTGGGCCAGTTCTCGGGTGAATATCTGCTTAACCGTGTGCGCTTTCTCAAGCGCAAAGACGCGCCCATCGAATTCAATAACCTGCAGCAATTGCACACTTACCCGATTGCGGTGGTGCGCGGTTATGCCTATTCATCGGAATTCGATGAAGACGTGTCGTTGCAGAAAGTCCCTGTGCATAACTTCGCCATGGCCGTGCGCATGGTCGCGGCGGACCGGGTCAAGTTGACGCTGGAAGACGAATACGTCGCTCGCTACTACCTTGCACGGGAATCTTCAAAAGTGCGCAATTCAGTGGAGTTCCTGCCCAAACCGCTGAGCGAGAACAGCCTGCATATCTTGGTTAGCCTGAAGAATCCGCAGCATAAGCAAATCGTCGCCAATTTCGATCGCGAGATTGCCGAGATGAAGGCTGATGGCAGTTATGAGCGGTTGATGAAGCAGCATGGGATGTAAGCGGGTTGATCCAGCATTTGTGCTGAAGCGGGCGACCCCATCGCGGGCAAGCCAGGTCGATCACCGCAGAAATTCAGGCCTCGCTGGTGTCCTTGTTCAAATGCGCCGCCAACGTCCGCAACGGCCCCAACTGCCGGCAGATCAACGCCAACTGCGTCTGCACCAACCGCTGCCCTTCATCGATCTCATCCGGCATCTGCTCAAGCGTATTGGCCAGCGCCTCTTCGGCATCGCTCTGAATCGCAATCGGCTGTTTGCTCGCCAACCCTTGGGCGATCTCGTCGATGCTGGCCGCCAGGCTCACGCCCGCGCCGTCGATTAATTGTTCGCGCACATCCGCCGGTAACTGGGTTTCACGGTGCGCACCCAATCCCGACAAGTAGCTGAGCAAGGTGTGCGAGAGCACCAGAAAGCGAAACCCGACATCCGCTTCCTTACGGAAATGCCCCGGCTCCATAAGCATGTTGGCCAGCGTCGTCGACAATGCCGCGTCAGCGTTGTGTGCATTGCGTCGGGCCAGGCGATAGGCGAGGTCGTCGCTTTTGCCGACGGCGTATTGCTGCATGATCTGGCGCAGGTAAATGCTGTTGCAGGTCAGGGTATTGGCCAGCACTTTGTTCAGGCGTCGGCCCTGCCAGTCCGGCAGGAACAGGAATACTGCGAGCCCAGCGATCAGGCTGCCGAGCAAGGTATCGAACAATCGCGGCAGGAACAGCCCGTAACCATCACCGACCTGATTGAAGCAGAACAGCACCATCAAGGTGATCGCCGCCGTGGCCAACGTGTAGCGGGTGGTGCGGTTGATAAAGAACACCACCCCGGCGGCAATCGCGAAGCACGACTGGACCAGCGGATTGGGGAACAGGTCAAACAGCGCCCAGGCAACCGTCAGGCCAATCGCGGTGCCGATGATTCGTTGCCCGAGTTTGCGCCGAGTGGCGCCGTAGTTCGGCTGGCAGACGAAGAGCGTGGTGAGGATGATCCAGTAACCTTGCGACGGGTGAATCAAGTGCACCATGCCGTAGCCGATGCTCAGCGCCAGGGGCAGGCGCAGTGCATGACGGAACAATAGCGAGGTCGGCGTCAGCTGCGTGCGCAAGCGAATCCACACATCCTTGAGGTTGCGCGGCGAGCGGTCGAGCAGGCTGCTGTCGGTGGCATCGGCCAGGGCGTCGGGGTTGCTGGCGTCGCTGAGCAAACGATCGAGGGTGCCGAGATTAGCGGCCAATGCCCGCAATGAACGCAGCAGACCGCGCCAGGCCGGGTTGCTCTGGATGCGCAGGTGTTCGATGGAGGCGTGCAGGTCGCTCAACGCTTCGGCGAAGCTGGCGTCATAGATGAACGGCTGACGCATCTGGATCGATTCCGCCAGCGCCCGGCAGGCTTTGCCTTGCTGGCGCAGCAGGCGCTGGCAGCGGAACAGCACGTCGCTGTGGAAGAACGCCTCGGCCAGCGCGTTGTAAGGGTAGTGCGAAGAACTGGCGCGCTCGTGGATGTCCTGAGCGAGGAAGTACAGCTTGAGGTAGCGGCTGACCTTCGAGCCTGGCCGTCCATTGCCGACCCGGTGCAGGATGATTTCCTTGGCGGCGTTGAGTGCTGCCACCACCCGACCGTTTTGCTGCGCCAGTTCCAGTCGACGCGCTTCCACGTCCATCTGGCGGATCGGCTCGAACAGCGACGCTTTGAGTTTCAGGTAATAACCCAACTCACGGAACAACCGCGCCAGGCTCTGCTGCACCGGCTGATTGGAAAACATCGCCTGCCACAGCACCGAGAGCAAGCCGTACCAAGCGGCGCCCGCCACCAGCAGCACCGGTTCGTGCCAGAAGTCGGTGACGGCGCCGCCACGCTGATCGACGCCGATCATGGTGTAGACCGACAGAATCAACGTCGCCGAGGCAATCGCGCCATAGCGTTCGCCGAGGGCGCCGAGCATCGTCAGGCTGAAGGCGGCGAGGGCAAAGGCGATGATGAAAAAGATGGGATAAGGGAACAGCAGTTCGACCGATAGGGCGGCGACCAGAAAACACACCAGCGTCACGGCCAGCGCGTTGAGACGGCCCTGCCAACTGTCATCGGTCTCGGCCAGGGCGCTGGCGATAATCCCCAGGAACAACGGGATCAGCAGCCCCATTTCATCCTGATACCAACAGACGGCCATGCTGCCGGTCAGGGCGATGAACACCCGCACGCTGTAGCTGAATTTATCCAGCGCCCAGAGACGGCGCAGAGACTGACTAAATGAGGTCGATGACATGAAGTGCGAAGGCCTTCCGAGGCAATGCCGCTAAATTGAGCCAGTAATGACGCCGACGCAATGGCGCCGATCACATCTGACAGCAAAATCTGTTCCTTGATTGTTCTCTGTTGTCTGTTCGGACGCCTTCGCGGGCAAGCCTCGCTCCTACAGGATCGAGGTTTGCCGTAATTTTACATACGACGCATAACCTGTAGGAGCGAGGCTTGCCCGCGAAGAACGATAACGCGGTCGATCAGACGTATTGCGCGGCAGCGTATCCGGAGGCCCAGGCCCACTGGAAGTTGAAGCCGCCCAGGTGGCCGGTCACGTCGAGCACTTCGCCGATGAAATACAGGCCAGGGCTTTTCAGCGATTCCATGGTCTTGGACGACACCTCGTTAGTATCGACGCCACCCAAGGTCACTTCCGCAGTGCGATAGCCTTCGGTCCCGGCAGGCACCACTTTCCAGCTCGCCAGTTTTTCGGCGATGTCGGCGATTTCCGCGTGGGTGTACTGCTTCATCGGTTTGGAAACGAACCAGTTGTCCGCCAGCAGGTTGGCCATCTTCTTGGTGAAGATTTCCCCCAGCAGGGTTTTCAACTCGCTGTTCGGGCGTTCGGCTTGCTGTTGTTGTAGCCAGCTCGGCACATCATGGTCTGGCATCAGGTTGATCTCAACCGTATCGCCGGATTCCCAGAACGAGGAAATCTGCAAAATCGCCGGACCGCTGAGGCCACGGTGGGTGAACAGGATGTTCTCGCGAAAGCTCTGATCGTTGCAGCTCACCAGGCAATCCACCGAGGTGCCGGACAGCTCGGTGCACAGTTCCTTGAGCTGATCGGTGATGGTGAATGGCACCAGGCCGGCGCGGGTTGGCAGCAAGTCGTGGCCGAATTGCTTGGCCACTTGATAACCGAAACCGGTGGCGCCCAGTGTAGGGATCGACAGACCGCCGGTGGCGATCACCAAGGATTCACAGGTGATCTGGCCCAGCGTGGTGTCCAGCAAGTAACCGCTTTCCAGCTTCTCGATGGTCTGGATCGAGGTGTCCAGGTGCAAGCTCACACCGACCTGCTCACATTCGTTGAGGAGCATTTCGAGGATGTCGCTGGATTTGTTATCGCAGAACAGCTGGCCGAGTTTCTTCTCGTGGTACGGCACGCCGTGTTTGGCGACCATGCCGATGAAATCCCACTGGGTGTAGCGCGCCAGTGCGGATTTGCAGAAATGTTCATTCTGCGAGAGGAAATTGCCCGGTTCGGTGTACATGTTGGTGAAATTGCAGCGGCCACCGCCCGACATCAGGATTTTCTTGCCGGCCTTGTTTGCATGGTCGAGCAACATCACCTTGCGTCCACGCCCGGCGGCGGTCAGTGCACACATCAACCCTGCGGCGCCAGCGCCAATGATCAAGACTTCGGTAGAGCGCAAAACGGTGTCCTCAACAGTACTCGATCGTTCCCACGCTCTGCGTGGGAATGCCGCCATGGACGCTCTGCGTCCGCTTTGTGACGCGGAGCGTCACGGGATGCATTCCCACGCAGAGCGTGGGAACGATCACTGATCAGAGGATACGCACGCGCAGCGAACGGCCTTTGATCTTGCCGTCGTTCAGGCGCTGCAAGGCTTGCTTGGCGATCCCGCGTTCAACAGCCACATACGCCTGGAAGTCGAAAATCGCGATCTTGCCGACCTGAGCGCCCGGAATACCGGCATCGCCCGTCAGTGCGCCGAGAATGTCGCCCGGACGAACCTTGTCTTTACGGCCCGCGCCGATGACCAGCGTGCTCATCACCGGCAGCAGCGGAGCGCCGCCCTGGGATTTGAGGTTGTCCAACTGATCCCAGCTCAACGGCGACTTCTGCAGTAGCTCGATGGCCTGGGCGCGGTGCGCTTCGGACGGCGCGACGAGGCTGATCGCGATGCCTTTCTCGCCAGCGCGACCGGTACGGCCGACACGGTGAATGTGGATTTCCGAATCACGGGCCAGCTCGACGTTGATCACCATGTCCAGCGCATCGATGTCCAGGCCGCGGGCGGCAACGTCGGTGGCGACCAGCACTGATGTGCTGCGGTTGGCGAACATGGCCAGCACCTGGTCACGGTCACGCTGTTCCAGATCGCCGTGCAGGCCGACGGCGGAGATGCCTTTGGAGGTCAGGTGATCGACGGTTTCCTGAACCTGCTGCTTGGTGAAGCAGAAGGCGACGCAGGACGCCGGACGGTGATGCGCGAGGACTTTGACCACCGCGTCCATGCGCTCTTCCGGAGAGATTTCGTAGAAGCGCTGCTCGATCTGCGTGTCGTCGTGGAACGCTTCGGCCTTCACGATCTGCGGGTTACGCATGAATTTCGCCGCCAATTGCTTGATGCCCGTCGGGTAGGTGGCGGAGAACAGCAGGGTCTGACGGCGTTCAGGGCTCTGAGCGATGATTTCTTCGATGGAGTCGTAGAAGCCCATGTCGAGCATGCGGTCGGCTTCGTCGAGGATCAGCGTGTTCAGGCCATGAAGCACCAGCGAACCCTTGCGCAGATGCTGCTGAATCCGGCCCGGGGTGCCGACGATGATGTGCGCGCCGTGCTCCAGCGAGCCGATCTGCGGGCCGAAAGCCACACCGCCGCACAGGGTCAGGACCTTGATGTTGTCTTCGGAACGGGCCAGACGACGGATTTCCTTGGCGACCTGGTCAGCCAACTCGCGAGTCGGGCAGATGACCAGCGCCTGGCAACCGAAGAAGCGCGGATTGATCGGGTTCAGCAGGCCGACGCCGAAGGCGGCGGTCTTGCCGCTGCCGGTCTTGGCCTGGGCGATCAGGTCCATCCCCTTGAGGATCACCGGCAAGCTTTGCGCCTGGATCGGCGTCATCTGGGCATAACCGAGGGAGTCGAGGTTAGCCAGCATGGCGGCGGACAGCGGCAAAGTATTAAAAGCGGTGGCGATGGTGGTCACGGGACTGGCCTGCAAAACAAAATGTCGCGCAGTGTATCAGTCTCCGGCCACTTACCTCGAAAGTTCTGGACGAACGCAAACCTGTGGCGAGGGGATTTATCCCCGTTGGGGTGCGCAGCAACCCTGAGAAGGTTGATGCAATCAGTCTGAGCCACCTAGGCGGCAGATCTAAGGGGCGCTACGCACCCCAGCGGGGATAAATCCCCTCGCCACAGATAATCCCTCTGACAAGGTGAGCGGTCAGTGTTCGATGTGCTCTTCCGGACGTTTGACGCGCCGTCCGTCTTCCTTTGAGAGCTGGGAGAAGATCGTCGCGGCCAGCATCGCCATGATTCCGACCGTCACAAAGGTCAGCTGGAACGCGCCCAGTACCGTGTCCACACCGTCGTTGCCGATCTCTGCGGTAAAACCACCGAGCAGGGCGCCGGCACACGCAACACCAAGGCTCAGGGACAGTTGCGCTACCACCGACAGCAGGCTGTTACCGCTGCTGGCGCTGGCGTCGTCGAGGTCAATCAGGGTCACGGTGTTCATTGCGGTGAATTGCAACGAGTTGATCGCCCCCAGAATCGATAGCATCACCAACAGCAACCAGTACGGCGTTTGTTCGCTGACCAGCCCCATGCTCGCCAGCATCAACCCCAGCGCCAACGTATTGCCAGTGAGCACAATGCGATAGCCCAAACGTTCGATCAGCGGTCGCGCCACCGACTTGGCGACCATCGCCGCAGCGGCCAGCGGCAACATGCTCATCCCGGCCTGGGACGGCGAGTAACCCAGCGCCACTTGCAGCAACAACGGCACGAGGAACGGCAAGGCACCGCTGCCCAGGCGGGCGAACAGGTTGCCGAGGATGCCCACGGCGAACGTCCGGGTCTTGAACAGTGACGGCGCGAACAGCGGATTATCAATGTGCCCGGCGCGCAGCCAATACGCCGCCAGACAGGCCATGCCGCCGAACAGCAACAACATCACGCGCAAGTGCGGCAGGTGCAGTTCGCCGAGGCCTTCCATGGCGATGGTGATCAGCACCATCGCCGCACCAAACAGCAAGAAGCCGAGGCTGTCGAAGCGGGTGCGTTCGCTGCCACGCAGGTCGGGGATGAACCTCCATACGGCGTAGCAACCGATGGCGCCTACCGGCAGGTTGATCAGGAAGATCCAGTGCCAGGTCAGGTATTCGACCATCCAGCCGCCCATGGTCGGGCCGATCAACGGGCCGAGCAGGCCGGGGATGGTGATGAACCCCATGATCCGCACCAGCTCAGAGCGCGGGTAGGCGCGCAACACCACCAGTCGCCCGACCGGCAGCATCAACGCACCGCCCAGGCCTTGAATCACGCGGGCGCCGATCAGCATGCTCAGGGTGCTCGACAAGGCGCAGAGCAATGAGCCGAGGCTGAACAGCAGGATGGCGCCGAAGAAGATTTTTTTGGTGCCGAAACGGTCGGCGATCCAGCCGGAGGCGGGGATCAGCAAGGCGACAGTGAGCATGTAGGCAATGATCACGCCCTGCATGCGCAGCGGATCTTCGGCCAGGTCTCGGGCCATGGCGGGCAGGGCGGTGTTGAGGATGGTTCCGTCGAGGGATTGCATGAAGAAAGCGATGGCGACGACCCACGGCACCCAGCGGGCGGTGACAGCGTCGAGAGGCGGGCGGTTGGGCATGGGACCTCTTGTGGGTTGAAGTTAATACAAGGTCATGGCTGGCACTGACTCTGTGGCGAGGGGGCTTGCCCCCGTTGGGCTGCGCAGCAGCCCCAAATTGGCTCACGCGGTTTGACAGACAGACCGCATCTAGCCGGATTTACGACTGCTTCGCAGCCGAACGGGGGCAAGCCCCCTCGCCACAGGATCCCCTGTGTACTGGGATAACGTGTTTACAGGGTCAACGTAAGACGGCTGACAAGCGCACCAGGCAATAACGCCGAGGCCGTAGCCCGCTGGCTGTAGGTGCTGGCCGACAACATCAGCTCACGTTCCTCGGTCAATGCTTCCAGCTGCGAACCGAGCAAACTGTAAGCACTGTCATCAAACCGCATCGTGCTCACCGGCGCCTGAATCTCGCCGTTCTCGACCCAGAACGTCGCAAACCGCGTCATGCCGGTCAGGCGTGCCGCCGGTTGATCCGAGTAGTTCAGGTACCAGAGGTTGCTGATGTACAAGCCAGTGCCCAGTTGCTTGAGAATCTCTGCATCAGGCAACGCACCCGCCGCCATGTTCACTGCGCTTGGCATTTCACCACCGCTGGCGCCGTTGGCGGTCAGGCCGTACTCGGCGGCGCTGCGTGAGCTGACCATCTGCGCGCCCGCCTTGCCTGCGACTATCAAGCCAAGATCGCTGCGCGGATAACCTTCGCCCGAGAACGCCGGGCTCAACGAACCGCTGACTTTCTCATCGACCGACACCAACGGGCTGAACGAACTGTCGCCCGCATACAGCTTCTGCAACGGACTGTGTTTGCTGGCAATCGACTGCGCCGAGAAACCGCCCCAGCCCAGCATGTCCATAATTTCCCCCAAGGCAGCCGGCGCCAGGTAGGCGCGGTACTGACCGGGCGCGAGGGTGCGTTGTGGTCTGCCCAGGAACGCCAACTGCTCGCGAGCCTGCGCAAAGCGTTTGGCAAACCCTTCGCTGTTCCAGTCGTGCCCGGCATAGCTGGCCTTCACCGCTTGGCCATTGTCGTGGAACAGGCTGAAATCGAAATTGAAGCTGTTGGCTTGATGCCAGCCGAACGCGCCCGAAGAACTGGCGAAACCTCGGCTGATCGGTCCCGCAGCGTAAAAGCCGACCAGATCCAGCCCTTCGGCCGCCTGGGTAATTTCGGCCACCACCTGCTCGGTGTCCGGCAGCGGATGCTCCTGCACGTTCTTGCTCTGCCAGCCGTTGTGGTTGAGCAGCAGGTACGGGTCCTGCGGCAGCAGCGGCAAGGTATCGCGCAACTGTTGCAGACCTTCGGCCAGCCGCTGAAGGTCGACTTCCGCATCACCGGAAAGCGTAATGTTCAGGTCGGCATGCCGCCCCTCGTGGATCAGTTTGAAACCGACACTCGCCTGCTGCACCTGACCGGCCTGACGAACCTTGGCGTGGTTGAAGCGCACGAAGGCCGAGGATTCGGCCGCGTAGCTGAGGGTGAATTGTTCCGGCTCGCGAATCGCATCGCGCAGCCAGTTGACCAAGGCCTTGAACGACTCGGCCTGATTGTTTGACGTACTCATCAGGCGTCTCCCCCAAATACATCCACGTTGCTGAACACGCAGGCCGGCGAAGCATGGCCGACGCGGATCACCTGATTCGGTTCGCCCTTGCCGCAGTTCGGTGTGCCCAGGACCTTGAGGGTGCTGGCGTCGCCGACGGCGCTGAGGTTTTTCCAGAACTGCGCGGAAATTGCCCGGTAGTTGGGGTTTTTCACCACGCCTTTGAGTTCGCCGTTTTCGATCAACTGAGCCCACTCGCAACCGAACTGGAACTTGTTGCGCGCATCGTCGATGGACCACGAGCGGTTGGTCGACATCATGATGCCGTGCTCGATGTTGCCGATCAGTTGCTCCAGCGGCTGATCGCCGGGCTCGATGTTCAGGTTGGCCATGCGGTCGATTGGCGGACGATTCCAGCCGCAGGCGCGGCTGTTGGCGACGCCGTCCATGCCGGCCCGGAATTGCGAAAGCGCGCCGCCCAATGGACGCAGCAGCAAGCCTTCCCTGATCAGGAATTGCTTGCTCGCGGCGGTACCGTCGTCGTCATGGCCGTAGCTGGCGAGTTGCTCGGGAATATCGGGATCGAAGGTTACGTTCAGCAGTTTCGATCCGTATTGCAGGCTGCCGAAGTCTTCTGCCTTGACGAAACTGGTGCCGGCGTAATTGCGTTCATCGCCCAGAATGCGGTCCAGTTCCAGCGGGTGACCGATGGATTCGTGGATCTGCAGCATCATCTGGTCGGGCATCAACAGCAAGTCGCGCGGGCCTTGCGGAGTGTTGGGCGCCAGCAGCAATTGCAGCGCTTGATCGGCGACTTTCGGACCCGCACCGACCAGGCCACAGCGGCTGATGACGTCGGCACTGCCTTGCTGGCCAAAGTTCTCGCGGCCCAGGCTGCGGGTCTGGCTGTCGCTGCCGTCGTAGGCGGTGACATCGAGGCCCGGGTAGACGAAGCGTTGGGCCTGACGTAGTTCCGCGCCAGCGCTGTTGAGGTAGATCTGCTCGACATGGGTGATGCCGATGCTCACCTGCCAGTTCACCAGACGCTCGTCCTTGGGCACGGACGCGGATTCGGCGCCAAGCAGTTGGTAGCAATCGCTCAGGGACGGGAAGGGCTGGTCGAGGTTTGGCGAAAAGTAGTCGGCGCGGTCGCTGGAGACGGCTTGCTCGCGCAGGTCCAGTAGCGCGTGGGGCTTGAGTCGGCGGGCTTGTTGCTCGGCGCGTTCCAGCGCGGCTTGCAGGCCAGCCTGGGACAGGTCGTTGGTCGCGGCGTAGGCTTCGACGCCGTTGACGCGCACGGTCAGCATCGCGCCTTCGTCACGGCTCAGGCTTGGAGGTTCGGCGACATTCTTGCGCACCGACAGGTACTGGCCGGACTCGCGCACATAACGTAGCGAAAAGAATTCAGCGCCCGTGCGCAAGGCAGCAAAGCGCTGCTTGAGCTGGGGGTGGAAATCGAACATTCGGGAACCTCCTTGGTCTGGAGTGGCGGTGTAGCGGTGTTGCGAAGGGGGGTGAAACGATTGCGTGGCGCTAGATTAGGCCTGCGCGGGGGGTAGGATCAAGCTTGGATCGGTGTAGGAAAGGATTACTTCGGGAGGTGTGGTGATGGGTCGGGCGTCTTCGCGGGCAAGCCTCGCTCCTACAGGGAATCGCGTTCTCCTGTAGGAGCGAGGCTTGCCCGCGAAGGGCGCGCCTCGGTGTAACGGTCTTACTGAGCGGTGAGGCTCACATCCCGCAATGGCTTGCCACGCACCGGCGCATCGCCGGCGACGTAGTAATCAGCCGTGCTGCGCGGCAACGGCTGCCGACCACGGATCTTGTCGGCGATTTTCTCGGCGATCATGATCGTTGGCGCGTTCAGGTTGCCGGTGGTGATGATCGGCATGATCGAAGCATCGACCACGCGCAGGGCTTGCAGGCCGTGTACACGACCTTCGCCATCGACCACGGCCATTTCGTCGGTGCCCATCTTGCACGAGCAGGACGGGTGGAACGCGGTTTCGGCGTGTTCGCGGATGAACTTGTCGAGCTGCTCATCGGTTTGCACGTCGATGCCCGGGCTGATTTCGCGGCCACGGAAAGCGTCCAGCGCAGGCTGTTGCATGATTTCACGGGTCAGGCGGATGCCGTCACGGAATTCCTGCCAGTCCTGCTCGGTGGCCATGTAGTTGAACAGGATGCTCGGGTACTCGCGCGGATCCTTGGACTTGGCCTGGATGCGACCGCGGCTCGGCGAACGCATGGAACCCATGTGCGCCTGGAACCCGTGCTCTTTCACGCCGTTGCTGCCGTTGTAGTTAATGGCAACGGGCAGGAAGTGGTACTGGATGTTGGGCCAATCGAATTCTTCGCGGGTACGGATGAAACCGCCGGCTTCGAACTGGTTGCTGGCGCCGATGCCGGTGCCGTTGAACAGCCATTCGGCACCGATGGCCGGCTGGTTGTACCAGAGCAGCGACGGGTACAGCGAGACCGGTTGGGTGCAGGCGTATTGCAGGTACAGCTCGAGGTGATCCTGCAGGTTTTCGCCGACGCCTGGCAGGTCATGGACCACAGGGATATCGAGCTTGTTCAGCAGTTCGGCCGGGCCGACGCCGGAGCGTTGCAGAATCTGCGGCGAAGCGATGGCGCCGGAACACAGCAGTACTTCTTTGCGGGCACGGGCTTCAACGCGCTCTTCTGCGGCGCCGATCAGGTAACGCACGCCGACGGCACGCTTGCCTTCGAACAGAATCTTGTCGGTCAGGGCGTGGGTGACGATGGTCAGGGTCGAACGCTTCTTGGCGACGTCCAGGTAACCGCGAGCGGTGCTGGCGCGACGGCCGTTCGGCGTCACGGTGCGGTCCATCGGGCCGAAGCCTTCTTGCTGGTAGCCGTTCAAGTCTTCGGTGCGCGGGTAACCGGCTTGCACGCCTGCTTCAACCATCGCGTGGAACAGCGGGTTGTTGCCGGCTTTGGGCGTGGTCACGCTGACCGGACCATCGCCACCGTGGTAGTCGTTAGGGCCGATGTCGCGGGTTTCGGCCTTGCGGAAATACGGCAGGCAGTTCAGGTAATCCCAGTCTTCCAGACCTGGAAGCTTGGCCCAGTTGTCATAGTCCATCGCGTTGCCACGGATGTAGCACATGCCGTTGATCAGCGAAGAACCGCCGAGGCCCTTGCCGCGACCGCATTCCATCCGGCGACCGTCCATGTGTGGCTCTGGATCGGTTTCGTAGGCCCAGTTGTAGCGACGGCCTTGCAGCGGGAACGCCAGGGCGGCCGGCATTTGCGTGCGGAAGTCCAGACGGTAGTCCGGGCCGCCTGCTTCGAGCAGCAGGACGGTGACGCCTTCGTCTTCAGTCAGACGGGTCGCCAGGGTGTTACCGGCCGAGCCGGCACCGATGATGATGTAATCGAATTCTTGGGACATTAAATGCACCCTCTTTGGTGTTGGGTCAGGTCAGGCCATCGCGAGTGCTGCGCACTCATTCGCGGGCAAGCCTCGCTCCTACAGGTGTTGCGTCGTGCACAAAACCTGCGGCAAACCTCGAACCTGTAGGAGCGAGGCTTGCCCGCGAAGGCGGCCTTTCAGGCGAAGCAGATGCCTGCTTAGAAAACCGAGGCGTAATCGCCCAGTTCGACCTGTACCGATTTGATGCGTGTGAAGTTGTTCAGCGAGCTGATGCCGTTCTCACGGCCCACACCCGACTGCTTGTAGCCGCCGACCGGCATCTTCGCGTCGGACTCGCCCCAGGCGTTGATCCAGCAGATACCGGCTTCCAGTTGATGAATCACGCGGTGAGCGCGGTTCAGGTCCTTGGTGACAACGCCGGCGGCCAAACCGAAGTCGGTGTCGTTGGCACGACGGATCACTTCTTCTTCGGTTTCGTAAGTCAGGATCGCCATGACCGGGCCGAAGATTTCTTCGCGAACGATGGTCATCTCGTCGGTGCAGTCAGTGAACACGGTCGGGGCCACGAACGCGCCTTTGGCGAATTCGCCTTCGGTCAGACGGCTGCCGCCGCACAGCACGCGAGCGCCTTCTTCCTTACCTTTGGCGATGTAACCCAGCACGCTTTCCATGTGGGCGAAGCTGACCAGCGGGCCGAAGTTGGTGTTCTCGTCTTCCGGGTTGCCGATGCGGATGCGCGCAACGCGCTCAACGATCTTGGCTTCGAAAGCGGCTTTCAGGTGAGTCGGCACGAACACGCGAGTGCCGTTGGTGCAGACCTGACCGGAGCTGTAGAAGTTGGCCATCATCGCGGTGTCGGCGGCGCGATCGAGGTCGGCGTCGTCGAAGATGATCAGCGGGGATTTGCCGCCCAGTTCCATGGTCACGTCTTTCAGCGACGAAGCGGAAGCGCTGGCCATGACCTTCTTGCCGGTGTCGGTGCCGCCGGTGAAGGAGATTTTTTCAATGCGTGGGTGCTCGGTCAACCAGGTGCCGACTTCACGGCCGCTGCCGGTCAGGACGTTGAACACGCCAGCTGGCAGGCCCGCTTCGGTGTAGATCTCGGCCAGTTTCAGAGTGGTCAGGGAAGTGACTTCGCTTGGCTTGAAGATCATCGCGTTACCGGCTGCCAGGGCAGGCGCGGATTTCCACAGGGCGATCTGGATCGGGTAGTTCCACGCGCCGATACCGGCCACGACGCCCAGCGGCTCGCGACGGGTGTAGACGAACGACGTGGTACGCAGCGGGATCTGCTCGCCTTCAATGGCGGGCACCAGGCCTGCGTAGTACTCAAGCACGTCAGCACCGGTGACGATGTCGACATACTTGGTTTCGGAGAACGACTTGCCGGTGTCCAGGGTTTCCAGAGCGGCCAGTTCATCGTTGCGCTCGCGCAGGATGTCGACGGCACGGCGCAGGATGCGCGAACGCTCCATGGCGGTCATCGCAGCCCAGATTTTCTGGCCTTTTTCGGCGCTGACCACAGCACGCTCGACATCGTCGAAAGTCGCACGTTGTACTTTTGCGAGGACTTCACCGTTAGCCGGGTTGATGGCTTCGAAAGTGGCGTCGCTGCTGGCGTCACTGTAGCCGCCATCGATGTAGAGTTTTTGCAGTTCGAAACGGGCCATAAAGTCCTCGCAAGTGCATAAGTGGTTGGCGTTGACCACTGGGCGTGCCTTATATCTTTGGGCAACGCTGATCAGTGGCGGTTCAGGGGTTGAGCGGTTATGTGTGCTCTAACTCACCTGCTTGGCCAGTTGAAAATCCATGTATTCGTAAGCGATCTGGTGCGCTTGCTCAGTGTCGAAAGCATCTCCCGACAGCGCGCCGCGCAACCACAAACCGTCAATGAGGGCTGCCAGGCCCCGGGCTGCGCTGCGTGCATCATCGAGCGGCAATACACGGCGAAACTGGCAGCACAGGTTGGAATACAGACGGTGATCGTTGATCCGCTGCAACCTGTGCAAAGACGGGTGGTGCATGCTGGTGGCCCAGAAGGCCAGCCAGGTTTTCATTGCCGGGCCATTGACCTGGCTGGCGTCGAAGTTGCCTTCGATGATCACCTGGAGGTGCGCCCGCGGGCTGCTGTCCTCCAGCGCCTGACGGCGCGCGGTGACGTTCTCGCTGAGGACCCTCATCAGATACTGCGCCGTGGCAGCGATCAGGCCGTTCTTGTCCTGAAAATAGTGACTGATGATGCCATTCGAGACACCGGCCAAACGGGCGATCAGCGCAATGCTGGCGTCCCCCATTCCGACCTGATCGACCGCCTGCAATGTGGCTTCGATCAACTGCTGGCGGCGGATGGGTTGCATACCGACCTTGGGCATCTTGCACATCTCCTTAGGCCTTCCGGCGGACGTAAAACGTCTATCGGATTGAAGGCCAGTCTATTTTGTTTTGATTGAACGTTCAATCAACAAAGAATAAGATCTGCGACAATTCGTCGCTGCCTACAGGTTTTTCCTACATGTAGTTGGCGGAAAAACGACATCCGAAAACGCTCGAAACCCACGCGCTATGGCGCTCTCGGGCTTCGGGCTTTTTTCGGGGTGTCTTTATATCACCCACCGGTCGGCTGCCAACTAACCGATTGGTCGGGTAACGCGTTGCCTTGTGTTCTTCTCTCGCACTGCCTGGAGCATCTGTGCCATGAGTTCTGCCTCTCTTATAAAGACCCCGCCCGAGAAGGTGACGGTCAACGGTTGGGTGTTCTACACCTCTACCGCGTTGATTCTGTTGTTGACCGCCATTCTGATCATCGCCCCGCAAGAGGCTGGCAGATTGCTCGGCATCGCCCAGGCCTGGTTGTCCCGCAGTTTCGGCTGGTACTACATGGTGGTGATCGCCGCCTATCTGGTATTTGTCGTCGGCCTGGCGTTTTCGTCCTACGGCAAACTCAAGCTCGGCAGCAAGGACGACACCCCGGATTTCAGCTACGGCGCCTGGGCGGGGATGCTGTTCTCGTCGGGTATCGGCATCTCGCTGCTGTACTTCGGTGCTTCCGAGCCGCTGGACCACTACTTCAATCCGCCGGAAGGCGTGGCCGCCAGCAACATGGCCGCCCGTCAGGCTGTGCAACTGACATTCCTGCACTGGGGCCTGCATGGCTGGGCGATCTACGCCTTGGTCGGCCTGGCCGTGGCTTACTTTGCTTACCGTCATAACCAGCCACTCGCGTTGCGTTCGGCGCTGTATCCGCTGGTCGGTGAGCGTTGGGTCAAAGGCGCGGCCGGTCATGCGGTGGACGGCTTCGGCATGTTCGTGACGCTGCTGGGGCTGGTGACGAACCTGGGGATTGGTTCGCTGCAAGTGTCGTCCGGGCTGGAAAACCTGTTCGGCATGGAACACAGCAACACCAACCTGCTGATCGTAATCATCGTGATGAGCACCGTGGCGACCATCGCTGCCGTGTCCGGCGTGGAAAACGGTATTCGTCGTCTGTCCAACCTGAACATCGTGCTGTTCAGCGGGCTGCTGATTTTCGTGCTGCTGTTCGGCCCGACTTTGCACTTGCTTAACGGCTTCGTGCAGAACATCGGTGACTACCTGAACGGCATCGTGCTGAAAACCTTCGACCTTTATGTGTACGAAGGCAGCACCGAGAAGAGCGAACGCTGGATGGGCCTGTGGACCCTGTTCTACTGGGCCTGGTGGATTTCCTGGGCTCCATTCGTGGGCATGTTCATCGCGCGTATTTCCCGTGGTCGCACGGTACGTGAACTGGTAGCCGGCGTGCTGCTGATCCCGCTGGGTTTCACCCTGGCGTGGCTGTCGATCTTCGGTAACTCGGCCCTGGACCTGGTGATGAACCATGGGGCGGTGGAACTCGGCAAGACGGCGTTGCAACAGCCGTCCATGGCGATTTACCAGCTGCTTGAGCATTACCCGGCGTCGAAGATTGTGATCGGCGTGTCGATCTTCGTCGGTTTCGTGCTGTTCCTGACCCCGGCGGATTCCGGTGCGGTGATGATGGCCAACCTTTCCTGCAAGGGCGGCAACGTCGACGAAGACGCCCCGCACTGGCTGCGGATCTTCTGGTCGGCAGTGATCACGCTGGTGACCATCGGCCTGTTGTTCGCCGGTAACTTCGAAGCCATGCAAACCATGGTGGTGCTGGCCGGTCTGCCGTTCTCGGTAGTGCTGGTGTTCTTCATGTTCGGCTTGCACAAGGCCATGCGCCAGGACGTGCAGATCGAACAGGAACAAGCCGAGTTGGCGGCGCGCGGTCGTCGTGGTTTCAGCGAGCGTTTGACGCAGCTGGACCTGCAACCGAATCAGTCGATCGTTCAGCGCTTCATGGACAAGCAAGTCAGCCCGGCGCTGGAAGAGGCTGCGGTGCAACTGCGCGGTCAAGGCCTGGAAGTGCAAACGTTGCTGGGTAAATCCAAGCGCTGCATGGGCGTGCGCATCGAGATGGAAGAGGGCAACCCTTTTGTCTACGAAGTGAGCCTGGATGGCTATCTGGCGGCGGCGAGCGAAACGGTGTCGGCCGAAAGCGCTGACGAACCGCGTGCACGCTACTACCGCGCCGAGGTGTACCTGCACAACGGCAGCCAGGATTACGACTTGATGGGCTTCACTCAGGATCAGATCACCCGTGACGTGCTCGATCAGTTTGAAAGCCATCGGCAGCTCCTTGGCCGGGTTTATAGCTGAGTAGCGAGTTGATCGTTCCTGCGCTCTGCGTGGGAACGCAAAGGGGCTCAAGTTGAGCCCCTTTTTTGTGCCTGATCGTTCCCACGCTCTGCGTGGGAATGCCGCCCCGGACGCTCTGCGTCCGCTTTTGAGTCGTGACGCGGAGCGTCACCGGATGCATTCCCACGCGGAGCGTGGGAACGATCACGCCGCGATCCTCTCGCGGCGTTTTTGTGTCTGCTGTCTTAGCCCAGGTTCTTGCCGAGCAAAGCGTGATACAGCTCGCTGTCACCCAGAATCCCGACCACCTTGTTGTTGTCGTGCAGCACCAGCTTGTTGCCGGTCTGATAACGAATCTGCAGCGCATCGCGCATGCCGATGTTGGAGTCCACCAACGTTGGCCGACGACCCAGGCCTTCAACCGCTTGCCCTGGAATCCAGTTCTGCAGGTCCAGGCTCGCACCGTTCTGGCGGGCGCCTTTGATGGTGTTGCCTTCGGCCAGGTCCAGCCACGAATCGCCGCCCGGATCGAGGCACACCGAACCGTTGATGCGTTTGCAGTTGTCCAGGGTGCGCATCAGGCTGCGACCGCACAGCACGTTCAGCGGATTGGTGTGCGCGACGAAGGTCCGCACGTAGTCGTCCGCCGGGTTGAGCACGATCTCTTCCGGCACGCTGTACTGGATGATCCGGCCGTCTTTCATGATTGCGATACGGCTGCCGAGCTTCAGGGCTTCATCGAGGTCGTGGCTCACGAACACAATGGTTTTGCTCAGTTTGCTTTGCAGTTCCAGCAATTCGTCCTGCAGGCCTTGGCGGATCAGCGGGTCGAGCGCCGAGAACGGTTCGTCCATCAGCAAAATGTCCGCATCCATCGCCAGTGCACGGGCCAGGCCCACGCGTTGCTGCATACCGCCGGAGAGTTCGTCAGGCTTCTTGTTGCGCCACTGGGTCAGGCCCACCAGCTCAAGCTTGTCGTCCACCAGTTTGCGCCGTTCTTTCTCCGGGCGACCCTGCATTTCCAGGCCGAAACTGATGTTCTCGCGCACCGTCAGCCACGGCATCAGGGCGAATTTCTGGAACACCATCGCGATGCGCTTGGTGCGCATCATTTTCAGTTCTGCCGGGGTACAGGAAGCGATATCGATCTGCTTGCCTTCGTGCTCGACGAACAACTTGCCACGGCTCACGGTGTTGAGGCCGTTGATGCAGCGCAGCAGGCTGGATTTGCCGGAGCCGGACAGGCCCATCAGCACGCAGATTTCGCCTTTTTCCACGTCCAGGCTGGCTTTTTCAACGCCGACGATCTGCCCGGTTTTTTTCAGGATCTGGTCGCGGGTCATGCCTTGGTCGAGGAGCTTGAGCGCCTCACGTGGATCTTTGGAGAAGATTACGTCGACGTCTTCGAAGCGAATAATGCTCATGCGTCACCCCCTACTTTAGCGTCGGGTTGTTTGCAGATACGGTCGAGCATGATCGCCAGCAGTACGATCGCCAGGCCGGCTTCGAAGCCCAGGGCGATATCAGCAGTGTTCAGTGCGTTGACCACAGGTTTGCCCAAGCCGTCGGCGCCCACCAGAGCCGCAATCACTACCATCGACAGCGACAGCATGATGCACTGGGTGATACCGGCCGCGATGCTTGGCATGGCGTAAGGCAGTTCGATGCGTGCGAGCAACTGGCGGCGCGAGCAGCCGAAGGCTTTGCCGGCGTCCATCAGTTCTGCGGGAACATCACGGATGCCCAGGTAGGTCAGGCGGATAGGCGCGGCAATCGCGAACACTACCGTGGAGATCAGACCCGGGACCACACCCAGACCGAAGAGGGTCAGGGTAGGAATGAGGTACACAAACGTCGGCACGGTCTGCATCAGATCGAGCACCGGCCGCATCAGTGTGTAGAACATCGGTTTGTGCGCGGCGACGATGCCCAACGGCACGCCGATGACCACGCAGACCAGGGTCGCGAAGAGCACCTGGGCGAGGGTTTCCATGGTCTCCTGCCAGTACCCCAGGTTGAGGATCAGCAGAAAGGAGGCAATGACGAAAACGGTCAGCCCCCACTTTCGTTGAATGAAGTGAGCCAGTAGTGCGATGAGGCCGATCAATGCCAGCGGGTTGAACCAGGTCAGCGCGAAAGTCACACCGTG
Source organism: Pseudomonas sp. NPDC099000 (assembly GCF_044759925.1). Lineage (NCBI taxonomy): Bacteria > Pseudomonadati > Pseudomonadota > Gammaproteobacteria > Pseudomonadales > Pseudomonadaceae > Pseudomonas > Pseudomonas sp. NPDC099000. The sequence goes on along the minus strand of NZ_JBIWAF010000009.1, from coordinate 46,862 downwards.
GATCATCGTTTCCAGTGACACGGCGATGGCGTCGAAGGTGTTGGCGCCGTGTTGCGTCAACCATTCAACGAAGCCCGCGATGTACTGGCCTAGAGGTATTTTCTGATCAATCAGCATGGTAGTGAACGTCCGCATGCAAGGAAATAAACAGCCCGGGCGAGCGAACCCGCCCGGCGTAAGCGATGCTTCCTAAATCAAGGCTGCGCGAGCTTGGTTTTCACGGCCTCCAGGCCTGGTTTACCGTCAATGGTGGTCACGCCAGCGAGCCAGGTATCGAGCACCTGTGGATTCTTTTTCAGCCAGGCCTTGGCGGCCGCGTCAGGCTTCATTTTGTCGTCCAGGACGTTGCCCATCAGCGTGCTTTCCATGTCGAGGGTGAACACCAGGTTTTTCAGCAACTGACCGACGTTGCTGCATTCCTGCGCGTAGCCCTTGCGGGTGTTGGTGAAGATGGTCGCCTGACCGAAGTTGGGGCCGAAGAAGTCGTCACCGCCAGTCAGGTACTTCATCTTGAAACGGGTGTTCATCGGGTGCGGTTCCCAGCCCAGGAACACTACGGCGGTGTTGCGGCGCTGGGCGCGATCGACTTGCGAGAGCATGCCTGCCTCGCTGGACTCGACCACCTTGAAGCCGGCGTCTTTGAGGCCGAAGGCGTTCTTGTCGATCATGCTCTGGATCAGGCGGTTACCGTCGTTGCCTGGTTCGATGCCGTAGATCTTGCCGTCGAGTTCTTTCTTGAACTTGGCGATGTCGGCGAAATCTTTCAGACCCTTGTTATACAACTCTTCGGGCACGGCGAGTGTGTATTTTGCGTTTTCGAGGTTGGCGCGCAGTGTCTCCACGGTGCCGGCATCGCGGTACGCCTTGATGTCGTTTTCCATGGTCGGCATCCAGTTACCCAGGAATACGTCCATGTTCTTGCCGTCGGCCAGGGACTTGTAGGTCACCGGAACGGAAATCATCGTGGTTTTGGTTTTGTAGCCCAAGGCATCGAGAACGACGCTGGTGGCGGCGGTGGTGACGGTAATGTCAGTCCAGCCGACATCGGAGAAGTTTACGGTGCTGCACTGAGCGGGTTCTGCGGCTTGAGCCAGTAACGGCAGACTCAGCATGGCGGCCAACAACAACGACGGGGAACCTTTCATGGATGGACTCCTTGGTGTTTTTTTTGGCAGTGTTCCGACTGGACCACCGCACTTATAGGTTGCGGTTGGATGGCGTTTTGGAGACATCTCTACCACGGCGCCTTGCAATCGAGTCGATACGATCATGTACCAGTGAAAATCTGACGCCTACAGGGTGCGTCGTAACCAGTACAGGGATGGTCGCATCCAGTGTCGGTGACGTCGTTTACAGCTTTTTTCAACCCTCTTTGCCCCTCTGATCCGCAAAAAAACGGCGAAAACGCAGCGTAAAACGCTCGCGGCGTTAGTGGGCATGAGTGCGTCGGTGTGAGACGTCGAACGACACGGCAAAAGCCTGATGATGCGGCCATCTCGGCGGATTGCAGCTTGAGCGTAGCAGCTCCGTCACTGGGCGCTTTTGCGTCTGGAGTTGGCACATCCAGGAGTTCGGCAGTAATGGCTATCAGTGTTTTCGACCTGTTCAAAATCGGCATCGGCCCTTCCAGTTCGCACACCGTGGGACCTATGCGGGCCGCCGCGCTGTTCGTGCAAGGTTTGCGTGAGCAGGGCCTTTTGGAACTAGTGCGGCGCGTTGAAGTTCAGCTTTATGGTTCGCTGTCGGCCACCGGCATCGGTCACGGCAGCGACAACGCCGTGATCATGGGCCTGATGGGCGAGTGGCCGGACGCGATTGATCCGTCGCAAATCGGCATCCGTATCGAAACCTTGCGCGAGACCCACACGCTGTTGCTCGACGGTCGCCTGTCGGTGCCGTTTATCTGGGCTCGCGACATGCGCCTGATCGACGAAAACCTGCCGTTTCACCCCAATGCCATGACCCTGGTCGCCGAAGGCGATGACGGCGAGCTGCATCGCGACACCTACTATTCCATCGGCGGTGGTTTTGTCGTGGATGAAGCGCAGGCCTCCAGCGGCGTGGTCGATCTGGATCGCACCGTGTTGCCCTACGATTTTTCCAGCGCTGTCGAACTGCTCAGCCTGTGCCAGAAGCACAACCTGCGCGTGGCCGAATTGATGATGGCCAACGAGAAAGTCTGGCGCAGCGAGGAAGAGATCCGCAGCGGTCTGATGAAACTCTGGCGCGCCATGCAGGATTGCGTCGACCAGGGCCTGAAACACGAAGGCATCCTGCCCGGCGGACTGAATGTGCGCCGTCGTGCGGCCAAGTTGCATCGCAGCCTTCAAGAGCTGGGCAAACCCAATGTCATCGGCTCGACCTTGAGTGCCATGGAATGGGTCAACCTGTTCGCCCTGGCGGTCAACGAAGAGAACGCTGCCGGTGGGCGCATGGTGACGGCACCGACCAACGGCGCGGCGGGGATCATTCCGGCGGTGTTGCACTATTTTATGAAGTTCAGCGAGGTGGTGACGGACGCCAACGTGGTCGACTATTTCCTCAGTGCGGCAGCGGTCGGGATTCTGTGCAAGAAGAACGCTTCGATTTCCGGTGCGGAAGTCGGTTGTCAGGGCGAAGTCGGTTCGGCTTGCGCCATGGCAGCGGCCGGGCTGGCGGAGATTCTGGGTGCGACACCTGAGCAGCTGTGTAACGCGGCGGAAATCGGTCTGGAACACAACCTGGGCCTGACCTGCGACCCGGTGGGCGGGCTGGTTCAAGTGCCGTGCATCGAGCGCAATGCGATTGCCGCGGTGAAAGCCATCAACGCGGCGCAAATGGCGTTGCGCGGGGATGGTCAGCACTTTATCTCGCTGGATCGGGTGATCCGCACCATGCGCGATACCGGCGCTGATATGCACGACAAATATAAAGAGACCTCGCGGGGTGGGTTGGCGGTTAGCGCCGTCGAGTGCTGAATCCGAGGTGACCCCGTTCGCGGGCAAGCCTCGCTCCTACAGAATCACGCAATCCCTGTAGGAGCGAGGCTTGCCCGCGAAGGCGCCAGACCAGTCAAAACTGCGCGCTAAGTGAACACATAATCCCAAACGCGCCACCTTTTAGCGCGTCGCTTACAGATAAGCGACTTCACCCCGGCCAGGGATCCAACTTGGCCATTACCGCCTGTCACCTGTGCTTGCGGTGACACTCTCCATCAGGTCGCCGTAGCCCTGTTCCCACAAGTGCTACCGATTTGCTCACGCCCAACGGGGCAGAGCGCCTCCCGCCGATAATGGCAGTTATAACCCCCACTCGCGGCGCGGCTTATATAGACGCGGCGCGACGTCGTTTTCAGGAGTTATTGAATGACCATTCAACTTTAGGCATGGCAATTGCTCTGTCATTACAAAGCCCGTCTCCCACGCGAGAACGATGGCAATAACAAGAGCCTCCGCCTGAGGCCATCACCCGCTTTGTGTGAGGAGATACCGCGATGACGACGTTCAACTCCGGGGCCCAACCCCAGAACCGTGCGCCTCAATCCATCGGCTTTCTGCTGCTGGACAATTTCACGCTTATTTCTCTGGCCTCCGCCGTAGAGCCCCTGCGCATGGCCAACCAATTGTCTGGCCGCGAGCTGTATCGCTGGACCACGCTCACCGTCGACGGCGGTCAGGTCTGGGCCAGTGACGGTCTGCAGATCACCCCCGACTGCTCCATGCACAAAGCACCTGCCTTGGACACCATCATTGTCTGCGGCGGCATCGGCATCCAACGCACCGTTACCCGCGAACACGTGTCGTGGCTGCAAAGCCAGGCGCGGCAGTCCCGCCGTCTCGGCGCGGTCTGCACCGGCAGTTGGGCCCTGGCGTGCGCCGGCCTGCTGGATGGTTTTGATTGCAGCGTGCACTGGGAATGCCTGGCCTCGATGCAGGAAGCGTTCCCGCGTGTGGCCATGAGCACCCGCCTGTTCACCCTCGACCGTAACCGTTTCACCAGCTCCGGCGGCACCGCACCGCTGGACATGATGCTGCACCTGATCAGCCGCGATCACGGCCGTGAACTGTCCGCCGCGATTTCGGAGATGTTCGTCTATGAGCGCATCCGCAACGAACAGGATCACCAGCGCGTGCCGCTCAAGCACATGCTCGGCACCAACCAGCCGAAGTTGCAGGAAATCGTCGCGCTGATGGAAGCCAACCTGGAAGAGCCGATCGACCTCGACGAACTGGCGGTGTACGTCGCTGTTTCCCGTCGTCAGCTGGAGCGCCTGTTCCAGAAATACCTGCACTGCTCGCCGTCGCGTTATTACCTGAAACTGCGCTTGATCCGCGCCCGGCAGTTGCTCAAGCAAACGCCGATGTCGATCATCGAAGTGGCGTCGGTCTGCGGCTTCGTGTCCACGCCGCACTTCTCCAAGTGCTACCGCGAATACTTCGGCATTCCACCGCGTGACGAGCGCGTAGGTTCCAACACCGCGCAACAAGTGGCGATGATGCCACTGCCGCAAGCGCTGGTGCTGTCGCCGCTGTCCGGGCCGTTGTCGGCGCTGAGTCAAGCGCGTAATGAGTCGACGTTTGCCAGCGTAAGGCTCTAAACCTTTGACCTGATCGTTTCCACGCTCTGCGTGGGAATGCAGCCCGGGACGCTCCGCGTCCCAAAAGGCCGAACGCGGAGGGTCCGTTGAGGCGTTCCCACGCAGAGCGTGGGAACGATCACTATCAGGCGCTACGACTTTGTTGATACTCCGCCAACGCGGGCAGCAATTGCTTGTCGATGGCCTGGCGCACGGCCGGCAGGATGGTCGCGCTGCTGGTGTACATCTGCTTGACCATGGTCCGCAGTGTCATCGCCCGTTCATCGTTCAAGCCTCGCACCGCGCACTCGCAAGCCTGCTCGGCGGTGGCGCCGCTCGGTACTTGAAAACCCAACGATTTTAGCTGGCCCAACAGGTCTTCCTGGTCAATCAAATCGGCGTACATCATGACGCAATCCTTCTTCAGGGAACGGTGTCGTGGATCGATTCTCGTAGGGGCAGGGGGTGGCGGCAAGGACGATTTGTCGCAATGGCCGCGATACCTATGAACAGGTCGTTTTCGGCTAACTTGCGAGAGGGGAGAGTGGGCACACTGGATTCAGCTGGCTTCACGAAGGTTTGGTCACCCTCGCGCAACGGCTCCTCAACAGTACCCTCCTCAGCTCCGATCCTGTCACGGCTTGATCGGGGTTTTTTTTGCCTGTTAATCAGGGGTTTTTGTGTTGCCTGTGAATCAGGGGTTTTTGTGTTGCCTGTGCAGACGCCATCGCGGGCAAGCCCGCTCCCACAGGTTTGGCGTCGTTCGCCAAATCTGTGGTAACCCCCGATCCTGTGGGAGCGAGGCTTGCCCGCGAAGAACGATGACGCGGTCTAGCGTTGCAACACCAATATTCGTGACAACAACTCATCACGGTCGACATAGCACCCTTGAAAATGCCGGGCGCCGCTGGCGGGGTCGAAGGCGTTGCGGGCGTGGAGAGTGCGGCGGTTGTCGAAGCACCACAACTCGCCGGGATTGAGCCGCGTCATCACCCGAAACCGCGCTTCACGGGTCATCGCAATAAAGCGTCGATAAGCGCGGTACAGCTTGGGCATGTCCTCGATCGAGGCATCAAACGGCCCACGCAGAAAGTTCGCCATGCGGATCTCCGATACCTGCCCCAACGCATCCAGAGCGATGATCGGCGCCAGGCAGCGGTAGTCGCTGTGACGGTCCTTGTTGCGAAACTCTACGGGGATTTCACACAGGGCCTTGAACGACTCGGGATCTTCCTCGCGCAACGCGTGAGCAATGGCAAAGCCGTCGACGAAAATACTCTCGCCACCGTCCGCATCATTGACCAGGCAATGCAGAAATTGCAGCCCCGGTTGCAACTCTCGGGTCGGCAAATCGCTATGCAGCGGCAGGTTGAAAGCGGTGTAGGCGTTGCTGTCGGCATCGGCCTTGGATTGCACGTTGAACAGCACGCCGAAATTGCTCTCGCGAATGAAGGAAATCCGCTGGGCAATCAGTTTCAGCGAACCAGGTTCGGTGGGTACGCCGCGCACTTGAGTCAAGCCGATATCGCGCACGGCCAACAGCCATTGCAGCAAGGCGTCGTTGTCGTTCATCAGCGCCTGGTATTCGAACACCGGCAGCTGCAAGTCGTTTTTCCACAGCCTGGATGTTGGCTTGCCAGCCCGGCGTTCGGCGCGGGACTCGTCATCATAGGCGTGAGCCCGCAGCCAGCCCGGATCGAAGCGACTCTGGTGGCCGTCCTGCCATTCGACGCTGAGGCAACCTTCGGCATCGACGTTTGCCCCTGTCGGCTTCACGTCCTCTGCGACGTCGACGATTTCCAGCACTTGCTCGCGGGTCACGGTGTAGACGCATTGCGGGCACGGGCAATTGTCCCGCAGCCATTGATGATGAAACGGGCTGACCCGGCCGTCGGCCCACTGCACTTGAATTCGATCCGCCAGGGTTTGCACGGCGGTCAACGCGCTGATCAACGGGTAGGTTCGGAAGTCGGCAAAAGCGGCGGTGTTCAATGGCGATCTCCTTGTTATTTTTTAGGGGGTAATGCGATCACTCGACCAATGCAGGCGGGGGGTGGCAGGTCGGCTTGCTCGGCGAAGATGGCTTGCAGCTTGCTCAAGGTGTCTTCGCTCAATGGTGCGGAGCGAGGGCCGGCGAGGTCGACGTGCAGGAGCATTTGCTCGTTGCCCGCCAGTTCCTTGTCGTCGCCGACCAAATGCAGGCTGTGATAGAGGTGCAGGCGTTTGCTGTCGTGACCGATGATTTGGGTGTGCACTTCGACGTCGGCGTCGAGCTTCACTTCGTGCAGGTAATTGAGGTGCAGTTCGAGGGTGAACAGCGAGTTGCCGCTGGCTTCGCGGTTGCTGCTGTCCATGCCCAGACGATCCATCAGCGCATCGGTGGCGTAGCTGAAAATCAGCAGGTAGAAGGCATCGCGCAAGTGGCCGTTGTAGTCGACCCAGTCGGGGATGATTGTGGTTTGGTAGGTGGTGAGGGTGGGCATGATTCTCTCCAGGCATGATCGGGGATGATCGTTCCCACGCTCCGCGTGGGAATGCCTCAATGGACGCTCTGCGTCCGCTCTTGGGACGCGGAGCGTCCCGGGCTGCATTCCCACGCAGAACGTGGGAACGATCAGTGGGGAGGGTTATTCGCTGAAAGCCATCCCATGTTTCTCTTTGGTAGTCTTCACCGCTTCCAGCACCGCCAGCAAGCAATCATCACGATAGCGCTCCAGCGCGGAAATGCTGTGCTTGCCCAACTGATCACTGGTCCCGTCCACCACATCATCGATCAACTTGTCGGTCAACTCCGGCGCCGGCAGATACGTCCACGGCAACTGCAACGCCGGCCCGAATTGCGCCATGAAGTGGCGCATCCCCGCATCACCACCCGCCAGGGTGTAGGTCAGGAATGTGCCCATGAATGACCAGCGCAGACCCGCGCCAAAGCGGATCGCATCGTCAATTTCGCCAGTGGTCGCCACGCCGTCGTTGACCAGGTGCAGCGCCTCACGCCACAGCGCTTCGAGCAGGCGGTCGGCGATAAACCCCGGCACTTCCTTGCGCACATGCAGCGGACGCATGCCCAGGGATTCGTACACTTTCATCGCCGCTTGCACCGCTTCAGGCGCAGTATTTTTGCCACCGACCACTTCCACCAGCGGCAGCAGGTAAACCGGGTTGAACGGGTGCCCGACCACGCAGCGTTCCGGGTGGGTCGAACTCTCATAAAACTCGCTCGGTAACAGGCCCGAGGTGCTGGAGCCGATCAACGCATTGGGCTTGGCCGCCGCGCTGATTTTGCTGTGCAGTTCCAGTTTCAGATCGAGGCGCTCAGGGGCGCTTTCCTGAATGAAATCCGCGTCGCGAACACATTCTTCAATCGTCGCGACGAAGCGCAAGCGATCCTGCGAGGCGCCAGGCGCCAGGCCTTGTTTCTCCAGCGCACCCCAGGCATTGGCGACGCGCTTGCGCAGCGCGGCTTCGGCACCGGGCGCCGGGTCCCAGGCGACTACGTCGAGGCCGTGGGCGAGGGCGCGGGACACCCAGCCGCTGCCGATGACACCGCTGCCTAACGCTGCGAAGGTTTTGATTTCAGTGATTAAGCTCATGGCGTCGTCCTAAAAGAATTCGGTGGTCCCAGTGGGATCTGGCTTTGTGGCGAGGGGATTTATCCCCGTTCGGCTGCGCAGCAGTCGCAAAACATTGCATGCGGTGTGGCTGACACACCGCGGTTGTAGGTTTTGGGGCCGCTTCGCGACCCAACGGGGATAAATCCCCTCGCCACACCCGCTCCCACAGAGGGAAAGAGTGAGTAGGGTCAGCCGCGCTTGGTCAGGCCCATTTTTGCCCGGCCTTCCGCCGGGGTCAGGACACGGGCGCCGAGACGACTGAGGATTTCCGAAGCACGTTCGACCAACTGGCCGTTGGTCGCCAGCACACCCTTGTCCAGCCAGATGTTGTCTTCCAGACCGACCCGCACGTTGCCACCGAGCAGCACCGCTTGCGCCGCCATCGGCATCTGCATGCGACCGATGCCGAAGCCGGCCCACACAGCGTTCGCTGGCAGGTTGTCGACCATGGCTTTCATGGTGGTGGTGTCGGCTGGTGCGCCCCACGGGATGCCCAGGCAGAGTTGGAACAGTGGATCGTCGAGCAGGCCTTCCTTGATCAACTGTTTGGCGAACCACAGGTGACCGGTGTCGAAAATTTCCAGCTCGGCCTTCACGCCCAGCTCTTGAATGCGTTTGGCGCCAGCGCGCAGTTGCGCCGGGGTGGACACGTAAATGGTGTCGCCGTCGCCGAAGTTAAGGGTGCCGCAATCGAGGGTGCAGATTTCCGGCAGCAGTTCTTCAACGTGGGCGAGACGGGTCAGCGGACCGACCAGGTCAGTGTTCGGGCCAAACTCCATCGGGTTCTCGCCCGCGCCGATTTCCAGGTCGCCGCCCATGCCGGCGGTGAGGTTGACGATGATGTCGACGTCGGCCTCGCGGATGCGCTCCATCACTTCGCGGTACAGCGCCACGTCACGGCTGAATTTGCCGGTTTCCGGGTTGCGAACGTGGCAGTGAACGACGGTGGCGCCAGCCTTGGCGGCTTCCACGGCGGCAGCGGCGATTTGTTTCGGGGTGACCGGCACGTGTGGGCTCTTGCTGGTCGTGTCGCCAGCACCGGTAAGTGCGCAGGTGATGATGACGTCGTGGTTCATGAGGCGTGTTCCTTGCAGGCGTGATGATTCCGTTCGCAGCCCGGACGGGCTGCGAGTCGGTGTTTCAATCGGGTTTATTTAGTGGTGAGTTTCAGATTTTCAGCGGCCGGTTTGCCATCGAAGGTGGTCACGCCTTCGAGCCAGCGTTGCTTGTCTTGCGGGTGATCTTTCAGCCATTGCTTGGCTGATTCGAAGGCGTCCTTGTGATCCAGCAGCGGCTGCATCATCCGGCTCTCGTCTTCGGCGGTGTAGGTCAGGTTGCTCAGCAATTTGCCGATGTTCGGACATTGCTCGGCGTATTTCGGCGCGGTGACGGTCCAGACCGTGGCCATGCCTTCGTTCGGGCCGAGGGCGTCTTCGCTGCCGGTGAGGTAAGTCATCTGCACGTTGACGTTCATCGGGTGCGGCGCCCAGCCGAAGAACACCACGGCCTCTTTGCGGCGCACGGCGCGATCCACCGCTGCGAGCATGCCGGCCTCACTGGATTCGACCAGCTGGAATTTACCGAGGCCAAACTGGTTCTTGGCGATCATCGCCTTGATCTGGGTGTTGGCGCCCGAGCCCGGTTCGATGCCGTAAATCTTGCCGCCCAGTTCCTTTTCAAACTTGGCGATGTCGGCGAAGGTTTTCAGGCCCTTGTCGGCCAGGTAAGTCGGTACAGCGAGGGTGGCGCGGGCGTCTTTGAGGCTTGGCGCTTCAAGCACCTTGACCTGGTTGGCATCGACGAAAGGCGTGATGGTCTGGGTCATCAGCGGGTTCCAGTAGCCCAGGAACAAGTCCAGACGCTGGTCGCGGATCCCGGCGAAGATGATTTGCTGGGACGCGCTGGTTTGTTTGGTGTTGTAGCCGAGGCCATCGAGCAGGACTTGGGTCATGGCGCTGGTGGCGATCACGTCGGTCCAGTTCACAACGCCCATGCGCACGTTCTGGCATGAAGCAGGTTCGGCCGCCATGACGCTGGCGCTCAAGAAAGCGGTACCGCTGAGTGCAAGAACACAGCTGCTGATCAGTCGTTTCATCTCAGGTTTCCTCGGCAGTTCGTTATTGTGGGTCCGGGCGTCTTCGTGCGCCGGTGATGCCAAGTTACGCAGCTAAGGTCCCGTGAAAGCGCACTGCGGCGACCAGCTCTTGCACTGCAGCGACCTGTCCTCTTGAATGCCTCTTGCAAGTGGCGTATCAACGTCCACACGCTTCCCGCCCTCTCGTTACCTGCCAGTCGAGTGCGCTCCATGTCCCAGGATTTCTACTTCATGTTGATGCCGGGTTTCTCGGCCATCGGTTTTATCTCGGCCATCGAGCCGTTGCGGGTCGCCAATCGCTTTCGCGGCGAGTTGTATCGCTGGCATGTGCTGAGCGCTGATGGCGGGGCGGTATTGGCCAGCAACGGCATGTCGGTCAACGCCGACGCGGCGCTGGAACCGCTGAAGAAAGGTGCAACGCTGTTGGTGGTCGCTGGCTTCGAACCGCTGAAATTCGCCACCCCCGCGCTGGAGCACTGGCTGCGCCGTCTGGACAACGAAGGCGTGACCCTCGGCGCCATCGACACCGGCAGCTTCGTCCTCGCCGAAGCCGGCCTGCTCGACGGCCACCGCCTGACCCTGCACTGGGAAGCTATCGACGCCTTCAAAGAGTCCTATCCACAGCTCAGCGTCACCCAGGAGCTGTTCGAGATAGACCGCCGACGCATTACCTCCGCCGGCGGCACCGCTTCCATCGACCTGATGCTCGACCTCATCAGCCAGGCCCACGGCCCGGAACTGGCGATCCAGGTCAGCGAACAATTCGTACTCGGCCGCATCCGCCCGCGCAAAGACCACCAGCGTATGGAAGTTGCCACGCGGTATGGCATCAGCAACAAGAAACTGGTGCAGGTGATTGGGGAGATGGAGCAGCACAGTGAGCCGCCGCTGAGCACGCTGGAATTGGCGGAATCGATCAAGGTGACGCGACGGCAGTTGGAGCGATTGTTTCGCCTGCACCTGAATGACACACCGAGCAATTTCTACCTGCGGTTAAGGTTGGAGAAGGCGCGGCAGTTGTTGCGGCAGACGGACATGAGTGTGTTGGAAGTGAGTATCGCGTGCGGGTTTGAATCGCCGTCGTATTTCACCCGAAGTTATCGGGCGCGGTTTGAACGGTGTCCGCGAGAAGATCGCCGACTCACCCAGAAGGCCTGAGTGAAACCGTACCTGTAGGAGCGAGGCTTGCCCGCGAAGGCGGTGCGTCAGGCAACTGTAATATTGAATGTGCCGGCCTCTTCGCGGGCAAGCCTCACTCCTACAAGTGGTATGACGTTACTTCTTCATCAGGGCGGAGCAGGCCGCTTTAAACGCTTCATGCTGATACTTGTTCAGCGTCTGCGGCAGTGCGAAGTCAAACTTCTTGTTCTGCGCATTGATGGTCTGCGGCGACAACAACGTCACCTCGCAACTCTCCAGCAACTGAAAAATGCCCTCGATCTTGAACGTGGTCGGTCCACCGGCAAACTCACCTTTCTTGCTGCGCTTCTTGATCGCAATCCGGTCAATGGAATTCTCGCGTACAAACGACGCCACCTGAGCGGCAAAGACTTTGACGTTCGCGGCTTCGTCGTCATCGTCGAGGGCGATTTTCTTGGTGGGCAGGGCTACGTGACTCAGCGTCTGACCGTCCAGGGACGCGACGGCAATGATCGCTTCGCTGCCTTTGATTTCGATGCCGCAGATTTTCATTTCGATCCCTTTCACAAGTGGTTGTGTGCAGCCTACAGCTCAAGTTGATTAGCCGTGATGCCAAACGCCGTGGCAATTTTCTCGCGGGTGGCCTTGCGAGGCTTCGCTACAGTCTCTTGCTGGGCAAAAGCAGGTTGAGAAATGCCCATTCGTTTGGCCACTTCATCCTGTGTAAGGTTCAGATGTTCACGCCAGGCACGAATCGGCGTCGCGCCATCGACGATGCGGCTGACCACTTCATGTGGAATCAGATCGGGCTCAATCTTCTGCGCCAAATATTGTGCGTAGGGAATGACCACAAACGCAGGATTCCCCTCTGCGTCGTTAATGATTTGAACGTCAGTAGGTGCGTTCATCGCGTTTTTTGACCTCTTGAATACTGACCACTTTGATTGCGCCATCCCAATCGAACATGACTCGATAATTACCCACTCGAAGTCGATAGGCGTAGTCATGACCGACCAGTGCTTTGACATTGCCGATGTCAGGCATGTCAGTCAGCACCGCGACGGCATCACGGACCTGGATCTAGTGAACGGAATGCAATTTCAGAAGCTGCTTAACGGCCTTTCGAGTCCAGTGAATGCTGTTCATGGGAGAATATAAGTCTTTTATAAGATTTTCCAATCTTTACTTATAATTCTCAGTCGGCCAATTAACGAAGGGTGTCTGGATGTTGCCCGGGCTACAGGGTCTGCTGCGAGGTGCTGGGAGTGCTGTCGGTTAAGTCGGCGATGTTTGTAGGAAACAGCATTTCTTGAGGATCGAAAGCCGGCGACGGTGCCAGCTTCCGACGGAAATTCAGGATCACTCCTGCCCAATCGACTCCAAAAACTCCGACCGCTCATCACTCATCCGCGCCACGCAATCATTCTGCGCAATCGTGAACGTCTTGCTACCGCTGGTCGCTGGAAACGCCTCAACCGCGCAATCCGCATCCCGGGTCTTCAGCCATTGCTGCTGGGCGGCCTTGAGCTTGGCGGTGATGTCGCTCAGTTGTGCCGGGTTCTTGCCGTAGGCCGTTTGCATGCGCTCGGTCAGGCTTTGGTAGTTGTCTTTGAGCAGGTCTTCGGCGGTGGTTCTGCTGTAGGCGGAGCATTCCAGGGTCTGGACGTCGTTTTCGACTTTGTCGCAGGGGTTGTCGTCTGATTCTTCCGCCGCGTGTACGCCGGTCGCTATCAGTGCCAAAGCCAGGAAGATCGTTCTCATTGCGACGCAGCCCCTTTTTTTCAGTGCCTATTCAGTAATGCAGCGAATTCTGGCCCAAGCAGCGGCCCTTGAACAGGTGGGCGATTGCGTCCATCAACGACCCTTTGTCGCGGATTGACGCTTTCGGCAAACCCTCTGTCGTTTTTGCACCCGGCTGCCCCGTCCCTCAGGCATATGCTGGCCCCAAAGCGCCGGCACACGATTCGGCGCATGAATCGCTAATAGGGGACAGCCTGATGAGCCCAGCCGAGTTGCACGCCGACAGCATCGTTATCGACGGGCTGATTATTGCCAAGTGGAACCGTGAGCTGTTCGAAGACATGCGCAAGGGCGGTCTGACTGCGGCCAACTGCACCGTGTCGGTGTGGGAGGGCTTCCAGGCCACCGTCAACAACATCGCCGCCAGCCAGAAGCTGATCCGCGAGAACAGCGACCTGGTGATTCCGGTACGCACCACCGCCGATATCCGCAAGGCCAAGGAGCAGGGCAAGACCGGCATCCTCTTCGGTTTCCAGAATGCTCACGCCTTTGAAGACCAGATCGGCTATGTCGAGGTGTTCAAGCAGCTCGGCGTCGGTATCGTGCAGATGTGCTACAACACCCAGAACCTGGTGGGTACCGGCTGCTACGAGCGTGATGGCGGCCTGTCGGGTTTCGGTCGTGAAATCGTCGCCGAGATGAACCGCGTCGGCGTCATGTGCGACCTGTCCCACGTCGGTTCGAAAACTTCCGAAGAAGTCATCCTCGAATCGAAGAAACCGGTGTGCTACTCCCATTGCCTGCCGTCGGGTCTGAAAATTCACCCGCGCAACAAATCCGATGAAGAACTGAAGTTCATCGCCGATCACGGCGGTTTCGTCGGCGTGACCATGTTTGCGCCATTCCTGGCCAAAGGCATCGATTCGACCATCGACGATTACGCCGAAGCCATCGAATACACCATGAACATCGTCGGCGAAGACGCCATCGGCATCGGCACCGACTTCACCCAGGGCCATGGCCAGGACTTCTTCGAATACCTGACCCATGACAAGGGCTACGCCCGCCGCCTGACCAGCTTCGGCAAGATCATCAACCCGCTGGGAATCCGCACCGTCGGCGAGTTCCCGAACCTGACCGAAACCCTGCTCAAGCGCGGCCATTCCGAGCGCGTGGTCCGCAAGATCATGGGCGAGAACTGGGTCAACGTCCTCAAGGACGTCTGGGGCGAGTAAGCCACAGCACCTCTGAATCCTTTCCCCCGGCCGTCCGCGCCGGGGGCAACACCAAAATTTTTCTGGAGTTAAGTTTCCATGGCCAAGATCGCCCCGCAATTGCCAATCGAAGTCGACAGCGAAACCGGTGTCTGGACCTCCGACGCCCTGCCAATGCTGTACGTGCCGCGTCATTTCTTCGTCAACAACCACATGGGCATCGAGGAAGTGCTGGGCGCCGAAGCCTACGCCGAAATCCTTTACAAGGCCGGCTACAAATCCGCCTGGCATTGGTGTGAAAAAGAAGCTGAATGCCACGGCCTGGAAGGCGTTGCGGTGTTCGAACATTACATGAAGCGTCTGTCGCAACGCGGCTGGGGCCTGTTCAAGATCCAGGACATCGACCTCGACAAAGGCACTGCCAGCGTCAAGCTTGAACATTCGGCGTTCGTCTACGTGTACGGCAAGGTCGGACGCAAGGTCGACTACATGTTCACCGGTTGGTTTGCCGGTGCCATGGACCAGATTCTGCAAGCCCGCGGCAGCAAGATCCGCACCGTTGCCGAACAGGTTTACGGTGGCTCCGAAGAAGGCCACGACGACGGTTTGTTCACCGTCAAGCCGTTGTAAGTCGAGGAACCCGCCATGGCTTTCGAAGCAATGTTCCAGCCGATCCAGATCGGCAAACTGACCATCCGCAACCGCGTGCTCAGCACCGCGCACGCCGAGGTCTACGCGACCGACGGCGGCATGACCACCGACCGGTACGTCAAGTATTACGAAGAGAAAGCCAAGGGCGGGATCGGCCTGGCGATTTGCGGCGGTTCCTCCAGCGTGGCCATCGACAGCCCGCAAGGCTGGTGGAAGTCGGTCAACCTGGCCGATGACCGGATCATTCCGCACTTCCAGAACCTGGCCGATGCCATGCACAAGCATGGCGCCAAGATCATGATCCAGATTACCCACATGGGCCGTCGTTCCCGTTGGGACGGCGAGCATTGGCCAACCCTGCTGTCGCCGTCGGGCATCCGTGAGCCGGTACACCGTGCGACCTGCAAAACCATCGAGCCGGAAGAAATCTGGCGGGTGATCGGCAACTATGCCACCGCGGCTGGCCGCGCCAAGGCCGGTGGCCTGGACGGCGTTGAATTGTCCGCAGTGCACCAGCACATGATCGACCAGTTCTGGAGCCCACGGGTCAACAAGCGTACCGACGAATGGGGCGGCAGCTTCGAAAATCGCATGCGTTTCGGCCTGGAAGTGCTGAAGGCTGTGCGGGCTGAAGTCGGCCCGGATTTCTGTGTTGGCATCCGTCTGTGCGGTGACGAGTTCCACCCGGACGGCTTGTCCCACGAAGACATGAAGCAGATCGCCAAGTACTACGACGACACCGGCATGATCGACTTCATCGGCGTGGTGGGTTCGGGTTGCGACACCCACAACACCCTGGCCAACGTTATCCCGAACATGAGTTATCCACCGGAGCCCTTCCTGCACTTGGCGGCCGGTATCAAGGAAGTGGTCAAGGCCCCGGTTTTGCACGCGCAGAACATCAAGGACCCAAACCAGGCGACCCGGATTCTGGAAGGCGGCTACGTGGACATGGTCGGTATGACCCGCGCCCACATCGCCGACCCGCACCTGATCGCCAAGATCAAGATGGGCCAGGTCGACCAGATCAAACAATGCGTCGGCGCCAACTACTGCATCGACCGTCAGTACCAGGGCCTGGACGTCTTGTGCATCCAGAACGCTGCGACCTCCCGTGAATACATGGGCGTGCCGCACATCATCGAGAAATCGACCGGTGTGAAGCGCATGGTTGTCGTCGTCGGTGCCGGCCCTGCCGGGATGGAAGCGGCGCGTGTGTCCGCTGAACGTGGCCACGACGTGACCCTGTTCGAGAAGAAAGAATTCATCGGCGGCCAGATCACCACCGCTTCGAAAGCCCCGCAACGGGACCAGATTGCCGGTATCACCCGCTGGTTCCAACTGGAATTGGCGCGTTTGAAAGTCGACCTGCGCCTGGGCGTGGCCGCCGATGCGGCAACCATTCTCGACCTGCGTCCGGACGTGGTGGTGCTCGCCGTCGGCGGCCATCCATTCCTCGAGCAGAACGAGCACTGGGGCGCGGCTGAAGGCCTGGTGGTCAGCAGCTGGGACATCCTCGATGGCAAAGTCGCGCCGGGCAAGAATGTGCTGGTCTACGACACCATTTGCGAATTCACCGGGATGTCCACTGCTGACTTCCTCGCCGACAAGGGCAGCCAGGTCGAGATCGTCACTGACGACATCAAGCCGGGCGTGGCGATTGGCGGCACCTCGTTCCCGACGTACTACCGCAGCATGTACCCGAAAGAAGTGATCATGACCGGCGACATGATGCTGGAGAAGGTCTACCGCGAAGGCGACAAGTTGGTGGCGGTGCTGGAAAACGAATACACCGGCGCCAAAGAGGAGCGGGTGGTGGACCAGGTCGTCGTCGAAAACGGCGTGCGTCCGGACGAAGAAATCTACTACGCCCTGAAGGAAGGCTCGCGCAACAAAGGCCAGATGGATATCGAAGCCTTGTTCGCGATCAAGCCGCAACCTTCGCTGAGCCAGGCGGGCGACGGCTACTTGCTGTTCCGCATCGGCGACTGCGTGGCGCAGCGCAACACCCACGCGGCGATCTATGACGCGCTGCGGTTGTGCAAGGATTTCTAAGAGCTTGTGGATAACCTGTAGGAGCGAGGCTTGCCCGCGAAGGCCGACTGACATTCAACATTGATGTTGGCTGATCCATTGCCTTCGCGGGCAAGCCTCGCTCCTACAGGGATTCGAGCAAGGCATCCAGGTAGTTAGGCCTGCAAGACCCCGAGGTCTTTGGGAGCTCCACCATGTTGAACACCCTTCTTCCAATCCTGTTGTTCGCTGCCCTGGGCCTGGCTGTCCTCGGCGCGTTGCGGCGGGTGGCTATGTGGCGCCAAGGCCGGGCTTCGAAAGTCGACCTGATCGGTGGCCTGTTCGCCATGCCCAAGCGCTACATGGTCGATTTGCACCATGTCGTGGCGCGGGACAAATACATCGCCAATACCCACGTCGCCACGGCCGGTGGTGCGGTGGCGTCCATCGTGCTGGCGATTCTGGTGCATGGTTTCGGCCTGCATAACCGCATTCTCGGTTACGCGCTGTTGTTGATGACGGCGGTGATGTTCGTCGGTGCGATTTTCATGTTCCTGCGTCGTCGCAACCCACCGGCGCGTCTTTCCAAAGGGCCGTGGATGCGTCTGCCGAAAAGCCTGTTGGCGTTCTCTGCGAGCTTCTTCCTGTTGACCCTACCGGTTGCCGGCATCCTTCCGGAAAACTTCGGCGGTTGGGTGGTGGCGGCGATCCTCGGCGTCGGCGTGTTGTGGGGCGTTTCGGAATTGTTCTTCGGCATGACCTGGGGCGGGCCGATGAAGCACGCCTTCGCCGGAGCCCTGCACCTGGCTTGGCACCGTCGCGCCGAACGCTTTGGTGGCGGCCGTTCCACCGGTTTGAAACCGCTGGACCTGAACGATCCGAATGCGCCACTGGGTGTGGAAAAACCCAAGGATTTCACCTGGAACCAACTGCTCGGCTTCGACGCCTGCGTGCAGTGCGGCAAGTGCGAAGCTGCGTGCCCGGCGTTCGCCGCCGGCCAGCCGCTGAACCCGAAAAAGCTGATTCAGGACATGGTCGTCGGCCTTGCGGGTGGCACCGATGCCAAATTCGCTGGCAGCCCCTATCCGGGCAAGGCCATCGGCGAACACGCCGGCAATCCGCATCAACCGATCGTCAACGGTCTGGTGGACGCTGAAACCCTATGGTCCTGCACTACATGCCGCGCCTGCGTCGAGGAGTGCCCGATGATGATCGAGCACGTCGATGCCATCGTTGACATGCGCCGCCATCTGACCCTGGAAAAAGGCGCGACCCCGAACAAGGGCGCCGAAGTCCTGGAAAACCTGATTGCCACCGACAACCCCGGCGGCTTCGCGCCGGGCGGGCGGATGAACTGGGCGGCGGACTTGAACCTCAATCTGATGAGCGAAAAGAAATCCGTCGACGTGCTGTTCTGGGTCGGCGACGGCGCCTTCGACATGCGCAACCAACGCACCCTGCGCGCATTCGTCAAAGTGCTGAAAGCGGCCAAGGTCGACTTCGCGGTGCTGGGTCTTGAAGAACGCGACAGCGGTGATGTGGCCCGACGTCTGGGCGACGAAGCGACCTTCCAGTTGTTGGCCAAACGCAACATCCAGACCCTGGCCAAGTACAGCTTCAACCGTATCGTCACCTGCGACCCGCACAGCTTCCACGTGCTGAAAAACGAATACGGCGCCTTCGACGGCAACTACCTCGTGCAGCACCACAGCACCTACATGGCGGAAATCATTGGCGCTGGCGCCCTGAACCTCGGCCAGCACAAAGGCAGCAGCGTGACTTATCACGACCCGTGCTACCTCGGCCGCTACAACGGCGAGTACGAAGCGCCGCGTGAAGTGCTGCGCGCCTTGGGCATCGAGATCAAGGAAATGCAACGCTCCGGTTTCCGCTCGCGCTGCTGCGGCGGCGGTGGCGGCGCGCCGATCACCGACATTCCAGGCAAGCAACGGATCCCCGACATGCGCATGGAAGACATCCGCGAAACCGGCGCCGAACTGGTGGCCGTGGGTTGTCCACAGTGCACCGCGATGCTCGAAGGCGTGGTCGAACCTCGGCCGCTGATCAAGGACATCGCCGAACTGGTGGCGGACGCGTTGCTCGAAGACGCCGCCCCGAGCAAGCCGACCAAACCGGCCCAACGTGAACCTGCGGAGGCCCACTGATGAGCGACATTATCCGCCGCGACCCCCGCGCCGAATGGATTGCCCGTAACCGCTTGCACCCGCTGCACGCGGCCATGCAACCGGCGCAACACAGCTGGATGGGGCCTAACGGCGTCATCCGCAAAAATCCCCATGGCATCGGTTTTATCGGTCCCAACGGCATCAAGCGGATTGACCGCAGCGGCGCTCAGCAAGGCGGGGCGAGCAAACGCTCAGCCGCGGTTGAAGTCCAATTGCCGCTGCATCAAGTGCCTGCGCCTGCGTTCTACATCAGCGTGGTGCCGGACATGGTCGGCGGCCGCTTGAGCAGCCACGACCGTGACTTGCTCGGGCTGGCTCATCAACTGGCCGGCAAGGACGGCGCGGTATTGGCCGTGGTCTTCGGCGAACACAAGGAAAACGCCTTCACCACCGCAGGCGTCGATCGCTTGCTGGTATTGGACGGCGATGAATTCAGCGGTTATGCACCGGAGCAGCGGGTCCAGGGCCTACGGGCTGTGGATAACCAGTTCAACCCGCGTCACTGGCTGCTGCCGGACAGCCGCAGCGGTGGCGGTGAACTCGGTCGGCGCTTTGCCGCTGCACTGGGTGAGCGCCCGGCCACGCGGGTCTGGCAGGTCAAGGATCAGGAATGCATCGGCCGCGCCGGTGCCGGTTTGCAAGACCTTGCGCGCCCGGTGGCACGCTTGATTCTGGCCGCCGTCGAATGCGCCGAACCTGTGAGCGAAACCCGTCACGAAGCCTTGCCGGTGGAGTTATCCACAGCCGTGGCGCGCAGCTTGTCGCGTATCGAAGATTTGGGCGCGGTGGCGGTGGACCCGGCGGCGATTCCGATGGCCGAAGCCGAGTTCATCTTCTCCGGCGGCAACGGGGTCAAGGACTGGGGACTTTTCCACAGGACGGCCGAGGCGTTGGGCGCGACCGAAGGTGCATCGCGAGTGGCGGTGGACGACGGCTTCATGGCTCGCGACCGTCAGGTCGGCGCGTCCGGCACCTGGGTCACCGCGCGGGTTTACGTGGCGGTGGGGATTTCCGGGGCGATCCAGCACCTGCAAGGCATCGGTGCTTGCGACAAGGTGGTGGCGATCAACCTCGACCCTGGTTGCGACATGATCAAACGGGCCGACCTGTCGGTGATCGGAGAGAGCGCCGAGATTCTTCAAGCCTTGATCGCGGCGGTAGAGGCTTACCGCAACGAAGCCAAGCGCGATGCGGCTTAAGGAAAGGAAAGGGTTATGAGCACGAAAATCATCAGCCTGGTGTCCATCGGCGCCCACCCGACCTCCGGCCGGCCACGTCGCGCGGAACAGGATGCGCGGGCGGTGGAACTGGGTCTGCAACTGGCTGGGGATAACTTGCAAGTGCTGCATGCCGGCGATGTCGCCGAACCAGCGTTGCGCGCCTATCTGGGCATGGGCCTGGAACAACTGCATGTGCTCGAACAACCGCAAGGCGCCGATGCATTGCCGGCATTGACCGCGTATCTGCGTGACGCCGGGGCGCAAGTGGTGCTGACCGGCAGCCAGGCGGAAACCGGCGAAGGCTCGGGCATGCTGCCGTTTTTGCTGGCGGAAAGTCTGGGCTGGCCGCTGGTAGTCGGGCTGGCTCAAGTTGAATCCATCGATGGTAATTCAGCACTGGTGCTGCAAGCCTTGCCGCGCGGTCAGCGCCGCCGCCTGAAAGTACGGCTGCCGTTTCTGGCGACTGTGGATAACGCCGCGCCCAAGCCTCGGCAAAGCGCTTACGGCCCGGCGCGGCGTGGGGTGTTGCAGGCCGATGAAGTCGAAGTGATCGACGATGAATTGTTGGCCGTTGCAACCCTGCAACCGGCCAAGCCACGGCCTAAACGCTTGAAAGTGATCAAGGCCAAAAGTGGTGCGGACCGGATGAAAGCCGCGACGGCCAAGGCCAGTGGCGGGGGCGGGCAAGTGCTCAAAGGCGTTACGGCGCAAGCGGGGGCTGAGGCAATTCTCAAGTTGCTGATCGAAGAAGGCGTGGTCCGCTGACACTCGCTCAAACTGAATCAAAAGTGTGGGCTTGCTGTACTTCCAGTCAGTAGAAGTTGAACAAGCGACGAATAAATTGTGGCGAGGGGATTTATCCCCGTTGGACTGCGCAGCAGTCCCATTTTTTGGGGCCGCTGCGCAGCCCAACGGGGATAAATCCCCTCGCCACAGGTTTGTTTTTCACAAGGAAAAGTAATGACCGTTGAATTCCGTTCGGCAGTGCGCACCGATGCGCGAGAGATTGCGCGCCTATTTCAAATCACATCGGAGGGGGCTGCCGATTACATCTGGAGCCAACTGGCGCAGACCGGTCAGGATCTGCTTGAGGTAGGCGCCAGCCGTTACGCCCGCGACGACGTGGATTTCTCATGGCAGAACTGCCTGATCGCCGAGGCCGATGGCAACGTCATCGGCATGCTGCACAGCTACGTGATGCGTTACGATCCGCTGGCAGAGCCGACGACCGACCCGGTCCTGGCGCCCTACGCGAAGATGGAAATCCCCGACACCCTCTACATTTCCAGCCTCGCGCTGCATGAAGGCTGGCGCAACCTGGGCCTGGGCAAGCAATTCCTTGCCTACGCCTACGACCGTGCCAACCAGCTCGGGCTCAACGGTTTAAGCCTGATCGACTACGCCGCCAACACTGGCGCTCGTCGGTTCTACGAGCGTCATGGCTTCCGCATCGTCGATACCTGCCAGATCACGCCCCATCCGATGATTCGGGTCACGGGTGAGGCCTATCTGATGTATCGGCCCTAGGGCCTGACTCTGTCCAAGGTACGCTGAGGTTATCCACAATCCCTGTTAGCGCTTCTGTGGATAACATGTTCGCCCCTCGCTACACCCCATACCAAACAGGCCCTGTAACCCTTCGTACAAAAAACAACCAGCCTAACTCGCGGTTTTTCCAAGCTTTTTCCAGAGGATAAGTTTGCTGGAGAGCCAATACTTGCCCCCAATCTCTGTTGGCGCTTCTGTGGATAAGATGTTCGCTGTCCGCTACAGGCCTTATAAAACGGCCTTCTTCGGCGTTTGGTTGAAAAACGATCAATTCGCCGTTTTAGATGGGTTTATTGCGCTCAAACCCTGACTTTTCTAGGCCTCCAACGGTTTTTCCACAGATGGGCCGAAGTTGCCCCCAAAGTCTGTTGGCGCTTCTGTGGATAAGGTGTTTACCATCCTCTGTAAGCCACGTAATTCGTGCCTTACGAGCGCTTGGTCAAAAAACAACCAATCGCTGACGAAATCCATGCTTCTGGATAAGTCACGGATTTTCTTCACTTTCCATAGTGGGCTTTTGCTTGGCGAGCCGAGTTGCCCACATTTGCTGTGGGTTGAGGTGTGGATAAGTTGTTCGCGGAACGCTGCAAGCCAGGCTCACTCTGGGCGCCAAGGCAAGCGATTGTTTTTTGTACAGGCTACGGCTTTGAGGGGCGGGCTGGGCTTTGAGCGCTTGGCACGCTAACAAGGTTTCATCGATGTTTTATCATATATCCAATTTCAATACGTTCAGGTTCCTATGGGTATATCGGTCTGTTTGACAGGTTTTACCTCTGGGACTTTAATCTCCTTCACGCGATGAAATGAACAGGGTCGTTCAACATTTTTTTCTCTTCAATCCTCTTCGCAGGAGCCGTGCAATGGATTGTTTTCGCGCTCACGATTCGACAGATGTTTTCCGCCTGAATTTCTCTTCTCATTAGCGACGATTGTAATGGCGCTGTACCGCGTATTCGTCAGGACGATTACGTTCGGGTCATTGTTTATGCCTTAGGTTTATCGAGCCTGGCAGGTAGTTTAATGAGCGGACTTTAGAGTAGCGATGAGCGGCGCCGGTCAGGTTGGCCGGCCCTCGTCTACGGGGCACAACACCAGTGCATTTAACACACACACTTACAAGGAGTTCTAAAATGTCTGAAGCTGCCAAGTCAAAAGTCAAATCGGTCGCTGATGCCGCCGTTGCTCCGTCCCAAGAAGCGTATGTCGAACTGCTTAATGAAATGCGGGTTCATGCCATAAAATCCGCCGCCGGTGAAGCGCGAGGCGTACTCATGGCCTCGCCACGCTTGCAGCAGATCCACCTTCGCAGTCTCTACGTAAACAAAAGCTCCAACGATCCGGCGGTTAAGTATCTTGAGCCCAAGGCCCGGGAAGTAGGGGATGAACAGTCTAACCAATCCCAGTCGGAGCTGACCAAGGCGACCGAGACATTCGAAAGTTCGGGCTCCACCGATACGACCCCTTATCAGAACAAACTCGATGAGTTGCGCAATCGGGATAAGGATGCCGCTGCAAAACGTATCGATAAAATCTACGACGAGGCGATCGAACAAGTGAAGAAGTTTCCCGCCAGTGGTGACGCCGTTGTCGGATTTATGGATACGTTTGGAGGTTTGTTTAATGCGGTGCTGGACAAAATTGGTAACTTCTTTATTGAAGTTGGCAAAAATATCCTGAATTGGCTTAAGAATGTATGGGAGAAGATCAGCAGCACTTTTAACTCTGTCGTCAGTTGGATCAGTGGCTGGTTTTCCTGACATCGCATTATTGAAGTGGGGTGAGCTATGAATAAACCTGTTGGTCCGCCTCCTTTTATCGATCCACTTGAGGGTGAGTGGTGTCGTGCATTTAACTTCGAAGAAAATAGAGCGCTTGAGGATAATAAGGAAAGGCTCAATGTTCTTCGTCAGCGCGATAAAAGGAGAACCGATGAAAAGATTGATGGCTTATATGATGAGCTGCAACGAAAAATCAATCCCGACTATAAACAGCCGCCCAGTGCTTCCGATATAAACAGCATCTTTTCGGTGGCGCAGAGGATTATCAAATCCTGGAACTGGTAGCGATACCGTGAGACACAAAAAAACCGCGAGGACGCTCGCGGTTTTTTTCGTCTCGGGTGCCGTGTGGTCAGCCCTGAACCGGAACCCCTTTGAGGTAAGGCGCAGGCTCTGCCCCAAGGTTGTTCAGCAGACGCTCGCTGTACCAGTCCACAAAGTTCACCACACCAAACTCATAGGTCTTGGAATAAGGCCCAGGCTGGTACGCCGTGGAGTTGATCCCGCGCTGGTTCTCTTCAGCCAGACGACGGTCCTGGTCGTTGGTCGCGTCCCAGACCTGACGCATGCGGTCCACGTCATAGTCCACACCTTCAACGGCGTCCTTGTGGACGATCCACTTGGTGGTGACCATGGTTTCCTGAGCGCTGATCGGCCACACGGTGAAGACGATGATGTGGTCGCCCATGCAGTGGTTCCACGAGTGTGGCAGGTGCAGGATGCGCATCGAGCCCAGGTCCGGGTTCTTGATGCGGCCCATGAGTTTGGCGCAGCCCTGTTTGCCGTCGAGGGTCATCGACACGGTGCCCTTGAGCAGCGGCATGCGCACGATGCGGTTACGCAGGCCGAAGCTGGCGTGGGCGTAAGGGATCTTCTCGGCTTCCCAGGCAGCGGCCGAAGCAGCGACGTGGTCCTTGAACGCCTGGTCGGCACGCGGGTCGGTGACGTCGTCCCATTCCAGCAGGGTTTTCAACAGTTCCGGGTGCGAAGCGTTGCAGTGATAGCACTCGCGGTTGTTTTCCAGCACCAGTTTCCAGTTGGCCTTTTCGAACAAGGTGGTCTGAATCGCCACCTTGGTGTTCTCCATGTCGTACGGTTCCATGTAATGGTTCAGCGTCGACAGGAAGTCGTCAATGGCCGGCGGATTTTCCGACAGGCTGATGAAGATGTAACCGCCAGCGGTTTTCACATTCACCGGCTTGAGGCCGTACTGCTTCATGTCGAAGTCGGCGCCCATTTCGGTGCCGGCGAACAGCAGGCGACCGTCCAGCTCATACGTCCACTGGTGGTAGTGGCAGACCAGTTTGGCGACTTTGCCTTTTTCACTGGTGCACAGCCGCGAACCGCGGTGACGGCAGACGTTGTGGAACGCATGGACCACGCCGTCGGCACCGCGAATCACGATGATCGGGTTCTTGCCGACTTGCAGGGTCAGGTAGTTGCCCTTGGTCGGGATTTCGCAGGTCATGCCGGCGATCAACCACTCTTTCTGAAAGATTTCCTGCATGTCGATATCAAACAGCCGCTCGTCAGAGTAAAACGGCTGCGGCAGCGAGAATGTGCGCTCGCGTTCTTGCAGCATCTGCGCGGTGGCCTTGCGTGCGGGTTCCAGTGGATCGCCCAGGCTCAGGGTAGTGGTGACGTCCATCGTGTGTTTCCTCAAGGCCATCTGCGTGGCCGCGAAAGTGGCTGATCAGGTTTGCTACGCAAGGTGTAAAGGTTGTGTCTTGGTATGGGGCGAGTGTGGGGCCGACGCTCGCCAGAACCTTATCCATGGGCGACATGGCCCAATCTGTTCCCGACGCGCAACCCCCGGTAGATGCGGGCTGGTCGCGATAAGTATGTGAATGTCGCAGATAGGTAAATGGGTGGTTCGCACGTTACGCAGAATCGCCAACATAAGGCCGACCATCGGCGGTGGAGAACAGCATGTCCAACAGCTTCCTGAATCCGGTAACCACCCAGACCTGGGCCAATGGTCGACACATTGTCCGTTGCGTCAAAGTCATCCAGGAAACCTGGGATGTGCGCACCTTCTGCTTTATGGCCGACCAGCCGATCCTGTTCTTTTTCAAGCCCGGGCAGTTCGTGACCCTGGAGCTGGAAATCGACGGCGTGCCGATCATGCGCTCCTACACCATTTCCAGTTCGCCGTCGGTGCCGTACAGCTTTTCGGTGACCATCAAGCGTGTGCCGGGGGGCAAGGTGTCCAACTGGCTGCACGACACCCTGCATGAAGGCCAGGAACTGGCGGTACACGGGCCGGTCGGGCTGTTCAACGCCATGGACTTCACCGCGCCGAAGGTTCTGTACCTCAGCGGTGGTGTCGGCATCACGCCCGTTATGTCGATGGCGCGCTGGTTCTACGACACCAACGGCAACGTCGACATGGTGTTTATCCACAGCGCCCGTTCGCCCAAAGACATCATTTACCACCGCGAGCTGGAACACATGGCGTCGCGGATCGATAACTTCAGCCTGCACCTGATTTGCGAGAAACATGGTCTGGGCGAGCCGTGGGCCGGTTATCGCGGTTACCTGAACCACAAGATGCTCGAATTGATGGCGCCGGACTTCCTTGAGCGTGAAGTCTTCTGCTGCGGTCCGACCCCGTACATGAACGCGGTCAAGCGCATGCTCGAGACGGCGGGCTTCGACATGTCGCGTTATCACGAGGAATCCTTCGGCGCGACGCCGCCGGAAGCCCGTGCCGATGCGGTGGAACAGGCCGAAATCGCCGCCGACGCGCCGGAAGTCGATCTGGCAGACCTGCATCAAGTCGAATTTATCTCGTCCGGCAAGAGCATTCGCGTGGCGCCGGGGGAAACCGTGCATGCGGCGGCGGCCAAGCTCGGCCTGCTGATTCCGAAGGCCTGCGGGATGGGCATCTGCGGCACATGCAAGGTGCTGAAGCTGGGGGGCGAGGTCGAGATGGACCACAACGGCGGGATTACCGAGGAAGACGAAGCCGAGGGCTACATCCTGTCGTGCTGCAGCGTGCCGAAAGGCGATGTGCGGATCGAATTTTGATGGTTTCACACTAACCCTGTAGCAGCTGTCGAGTGAAACGAGGCTGCGATCTTTTAACTTCAAACTTCAAACTTCAAAGTCAAAGATCGCAGCCTCGTTTCACTCGACAGCTGCTACAAAGGTTGTGGATATCTCAATCGATAAACAGGTCTGGCATCAGCTTGTCGTTGGTATCGGGTTCGAAGCGGTAATGCTCGAACTCGGTCACACCGTTTTCCCGCAGGATTTCCTCATCAATCAGCAACCGTCCGGTAATGCTGCGACCAGTGCTGTCCAGAATGATGTGGGCCGCATCCGCCATGATCGCCGGCGTTCGTGCGTGTTTGAAGGATTCCCGTGACCCCAGCTGAAACTCGATGGCAGCGGTGGCAATCATCGTTTGCGGCCACAGCGAGTTGACGCTGATACCGTAACTGGAAAACTCCTCGCTCATGCCCACCGTCAGCATGCTCATGCCGTACTTGGTCACGGTGTAGGGGCTGTACTGGGCGAACCACTTGCTCGACAGATTCAGTGGCGGCGACAGGTTGAGGATGTGGCCGCTGGATTTTTTCAGATAGGGCAGCGCGGCCTGGCTGCACAGCAACACGGCGCGGGTGTTGATCTGATGCATCAGGTCGAAGCGCTTGAGCTCGATGTGTTGGACGCCAGTCAACTTGATCGCGCCGGCGTTGTTGATCAGCGCATCGATACCGCCGAAATGTTCGTTGGCCTGGGCCAATGCGTCACGCACCGCGACTTCGTCGCGCACATCCACCTGCAAAGCCAGGGCTTTGCCGCCCGCCGCTTCAACTTCCTGTGCCACGCTGAAAATAGTCCCCGGCAATTTGGGGTGGGGCGCGGCGCTTTTGGCGGCAATCACAATATTGGCCCCGTCCCGCGCGGCCCGCAGCGCGATCTCACGGCCAATGCCACGGCTGGCGCCGGTGATGAACAGGGTTTTGCCTTGTAAGGACATGCATACGCTCCTGATTATTGTTATCTGAGCGGATAGAAGCGGCTCGTCAATCAATGTAGACCAACTTCTCTCCAGTGATCGTTCCCACGCTCTGCGTGGGAATGCAGCCCTTGACGCTCCGCGTCACAACGGTGCCCGGCATTGCATCTGCGATGAGGCAGGAACGCGGAGCGTCCCGAGAGGCATTCCCACGCGGAGCGTGGGAACGATCAGGTGGGGGCAGTACGCGTTAATACCACCGCTGAATCTCGATCAGGCTGTCCATCCCCGCATAGTTCCTCGCACTGGAACATCGCCATTGCTCCGGCAAATCCACATACCCACGCTTCACCGGGTTGTAGTGGATGTAATCCAGCTTTTGGCGCATCACCGTTTCGCTGTACACCATCTCTGCGTGTGAGCCTTCCTGCCAAAGCTGATAAACGCGATCCTTCTTGTGCGCACGTTTGCTGAAACGCAGGCGCTGCAATGCACGTTCGGCACCTTTGCTTTGCAGGTCGTCGAGGATTTGTCGGGCAGTAAAGGACTTGAATTGGCTGAGGCATTTGTTGAGGTCTGGAGCTTCGGCAACGAAGTGGAGATGGTTCTCCAGGACCACATAGCCGTACAGCTTCAGATTTTGATGGGTTTGCTGATAGCGCCAGCAATTGAGCAGGTGATCGACGATGTAGGGGCGGATGAACAGTGGAAGCCATTCCATGACCGTGCAGGTCAGGAAGTGCGGTTTGTCGGGTTCAGTGATGGTGTAGCGGCTGCGGCCCATGGATGCATTCTTTTGCAGGGGGAATGACTAGGGTGACGCGGGGAGATGTGTTGGTGCTAGCGGACAGCGCTGAGGAGTCAGTGGGAAATTACGACGCACCACTCATGATCGTTCCCACGCTCTGCGTGGGAATGCAGCCCGTGACGCTCCGCGTCACAACGGTGCCCGGCATTGCATCAGTTGTGAGACAGGAACGCGGAGCGTCCCGAGAGGCATTCCCACGCAGAGCGTGGGAACGATCATGTGCAAAATCAGTGGGACATGACTTCGCGGATATCCGCTGCCAACTCCCGGACGCGGTCTTCTTCGGTGTCCCATGAGCACATGAAGCGTGCGCCGCCGTTGCCGATGAAGGTGTAGAAGCGCCAGCCCTTGGCGGTCAGTGCGGCGATGGCCGGTTCCGACAGTTGCAGGAACACGCCGTTGGCCTGTACCGGGAACATCAGTTCCACGCCGGGAATGTCGCTCACCAGCTCAGCGAGCAGCTGCGCGCAATGGTTGGCGTGGCGGGCGTATTTGAGCCAGGCGTCGTTTTCCAGGATCCCGACCCAAGGCGCCGAGAGGAAGCGCATTTTCGAGGCCAACTGCCCGGCCTGTTTGCAGCGGTAGTCGAAGTCTTCAGCCAGCTTGTGGTTGAAGAACAGAATCGCTTCCCCCACCGCCATGCCGTTTTTCGTACCGCCGAAGCACAACACATCGACGCCGGCCTTCCAGGTCAGGTCGGCCGGGGAGCAGCCGAGGAACGCACAAGCATTGGAGAACCGCGCGCCGTCCATGTGCAGGTTCAGGCCCAGCTCTTTGCAGGTGGCGCTGATGGCGCGGATTTCTTCCGGGGTGTAGACGCTGCCGACTTCGGTGGCCTGGGTCAGGGTCACGACGCGGGGTTTCGGGTAGTGGATGTCCTGGCGCTTGAGCGCGACTTCGCGGATCGATTCCGGGGTCAGCTTGCCGTTTTCAGTACGGGCGATCAGCAGCTTGGAACCGTTGGAGAAGAATTCCGGCGCGCCGCATTCGTCGGTTTCGACGTGGGCGGTTTCCGAGCAGATCACGCTGTGGTAACTCTGGCACAGCGACGACAGGGCCAACGAGTTGGCCGCGGTGCCGTTGAAGGCGAAAAACACTTCGCAGTCGGTTTCGAACAGTTTGCGGAAATCATCGGACGCGCGAGCGGTCCATTCATCGTCGCCATAAGCGCGTTGGTGGCCGTGGTTGGCCTGTTCCATGGCAGCCCAGGCTTCAGGGCAGATACCGGAATAGTTGTCGCTGGCGAATTGTTGGCTCTTATCGGTCATGGCCCTGCTTTCCGTGGTCGAGACGCTTATGGTGAAGCGTCTCGTGGTCAATGATGGTGCGCACTGTACCGAAGATCATCCGGTGAGCACACGCGCTGTGTCTGACAGAAAAATACAAAGACGACGGGCAATTATGCACATGACGCAAAGGGATGGGGCACTGGATCTGCTCAAGTGGCTGGCGCTATTGAGCATGGTGCTCGATCACCTGCGATATGTCGGTTACTCCGTTGATCTGCTGTATGTGCCGGGGCGACTGGCGTTTCCCTGGTTTTGCCTGGCGATGGCCGCAAACCTGGCGCGGGCCCGTGCGGTGACGACTGACGGCCAGTGGCGATACCTGGGATGGTTGCTGTTGTTCAGCGCCATCAGCGAAATTCCTTACCGGATGTTCATTCCTGATCCCAACACGTTGAACGTGTTGCCTACGCTGGCGCTGGGCTTACTGGTGGCCCGTGGCTGGCAGCACAAGACGCTGCAATCGCGACTGCTCGCGGTCGGCGCCCTGACGTTGGCGGCGCTGTTTGCGCAGTGGCTGATGTTTGGTTTCTTTGGCGTGCTGCTGCCGCTGGCGATGTTGCTGGTCATCAGGCAGCCCTGGTATTTCAGCCTGTTGCCGGGGCTGGTGTGCCTGGCCGCGAATCAATGGGAGGTGCTGTTTTACTCCGCGCGGATCGGTAACAGTGCAGCCATCCTGGCCATTGCCGCTTGTCTGATTGCGCCATTGCTGGGATTGGTCTTGTTGCGACATGCCAAACATCTCAAGCCACCGCCGATGCGGCGTTGGGCGTATGCCTTGTATCCGCTGCATTTTCTGCTGTTGCTACTCGTCCGCCAAGTCGCCTCATAACCCTGTGGGAGCGGCGGCGTGTTGATCTTGTGACCGAGTACGACGCGTCCATTTCAGTCCATGTCGTAAACGCACCTTTGCGTGGCGTCCGTAGGCATTTGGCCTGTCTGCGCCGGTCATACCATCGCATCAAAGGGCACTGTCGAAACACCAGTGCCTTACCGAGACGAATGGCGCATAGATGCCGCTGGGAGAGACGCGATGTTCAGCAAGCAAGACCAGATCAAGGGTTACGACGATGCACTGCTGGCGGCGATGAATGCCGAGGAGCAACGCCAGGAAGATCACATCGAGCTGATCGCGTCAGAGAACTACACCAGCAAACGCGTCATGGAAGCGCAAGGCAGCGGCCTGACCAACAAATACGCCGAAGGCTATCCGGGCAAGCGCTACTACGGTGGCTGCGAGCACGTCGACAAGGTTGAAGCGCTGGCCATCGAACGAGCGAAGCAACTGTTCGGTGCCGATTACGCCAACGTGCAACCGCACTCCGGCTCTTCGGCTAACAGCGCTGTGTATCTGGCCCTGATCCAGCCTGGCGACACCATTCTCGGCATGAGCCTGGCCCACGGTGGTCACCTGACCCACGGCGCCAAAGTGTCGTCCTCGGGCAAGCTGTACAACGCCGTGCAGTACGGCATCGACACCAAGACCGGGCTGATCGATTACGACGAAGTCGAGCGCCTGGCTGTCGAATGCAAACCGAAGATGATCGTTGCAGGCTTCTCTGCTTACTCCAAGACCCTCGACTTCCCACGTTTCCGTCAGATCGCCGACAAGGTCGGTGCACTGCTGTTCGTCGACATGGCTCACGTTGCCGGTCTGGTGGCTGCCGGTCTGTACCCGAACCCGCTGCCGTATGCCGACGTGGTCACCACCACCACCCACAAGACCCTGCGCGGTCCACGTGGCGGCCTGATCCTGGCCAAGTCCAACGAAGAAATCGAGAAAAAGCTCAACGCCGCCGTGTTCCCGGGTGCCCAGGGCGGCCCGCTGATGCACGTCATCGCGGGTAAAGCGGTGTGCTTCAAGGAAGCGCTGGAGCCAGGTTTCAAGGCCTACCAACAACAAGTGATCGACAACGCCCAGGCCATGGCCGGCGTATTTATCAAACGCGGCTACGATGTAGTGTCCGGCGGTACCGATAACCACCTGTTCCTGGTCAGCCTGATCCGTCAGGGCCTTACCGGCAAAGAGGCGGACGCAGCACTCGGTCGCGCCCACATCACCGTGAACAAGAACGCTGTCCCGAACGATCCACAGTCGCCGTTCGTGACCTCCGGCCTGCGCATCGGCACCCCGGCGGTGACCACACGCGGCTTCAAGGTTACCCAGTGCGTCACGTTGGCCGGCTGGATCTGCGACATCCTCGACAACCTCGGCGACGCCGATGTCGAAGCGAACGTCGCCCAGCAAGTGTCGGCCCTGTGCGCGGACTTCCCGGTTTATCGCTGAGCGCGGTTTTGGAGTAAATGACTATGCAACGCTACTCGGGCTTCGGCCTCTTCAAACACTCCCTCAGCCATCACGAAAACTGGCAGAAAATGTGGCGCACGCCGACCCCTAAAAAGGTCTATGACGTAGTCATCGTCGGCGGTGGCGGGCATGGTCTGGCGACTGCCTACTACCTGGCCAAAGAGCACGGCATCACTAACGTAGCCGTGGTCGAGAAAGGCTGGCTGGGCGGCGGTAACACCGCGCGCAACACCACCATCGTTCGCTCCAACTACCTGTGGGACGAGTCGGCGCACCTGTACGAACACGCGATGAAACTGTGGGAAGGCCTGTCCCAGGACCTGAACTACAACGTGATGTTCTCCCAGCGCGGCGTTTACAACCTGTGCCACACCCTGCAAGACATCCGTGATTCCGAGCGTCGGGTCAGCGCCAACCGCCTCAACGGCGTGGACGGCGAACTGCTCGATGCCAAACAAGTGGCCGACGAGATTCCGTACCTCGACTGCTCGAAGAACACCCGCTACCCGGTGATGGGCGCCACCGTCCAGCGTCGCGGCGGCGTGGCCCGTCACGATGCCGTGGCGTGGGGCTTTGCCCGTGCCGCCGATGCCTTGGGCGTGGACCTGATCCAGCAGACCGAAGTGATCGGTTTCCGCAAGGAAAACGGCGTGTGCATCGGTGTTGAAACCAACAAAGGCTTCATCGGCGCCAAACGCGTCGGTGTAGTGACCGCCGGTAACTCCGGGCACATGGCCAAACTCGCCGGTTTCCGTCTGCCGATCGAATCCCACCCGCTGCAAGCGCTGGTGTCCGAGCCGATCAAGCCGATTATCGACAGCGTGATCATGTCCAACGCCGTACACGGTTACATCAGCCAGTCCGACAAGGGCGACCTGGTGATCGGCGCCGGTATCGACGGCTACAACGGCTACGGTCAGCGGGGTTCGTACCCGGTGATCGAGCACACCATTCAGGCCATCGTCGAGATGTTCCCGGTGCTGTCTCGCGTGCGCATGAACCGGCAGTGGGGCGGCATCGTCGACACCACGCCGGATGCGTGCCCGATCATCTCGAAAACCCCGGTGCCGAACATGTTCTTCAACTGCGGTTGGGGCACCGGTGGCTTCAAGGCCACACCGGGCTCGGGCAACGTGTTTGCCGCGAGTCTGGCCAAGGGTGAAATGCACCCATTGGCCGCACCTTTCTCCATCGACCGTTTCCACAACGGTGCGTTGATCGATGAACACGGCGCTGCTGCGGTTGCCCACTAACAGGAGAAATCCCCATGTTGCATATCTTCTGTCCTCACTGCTTTGAGCTGCGCTCCGAAGAGGAATTCCACGCATCCGGCCAGGCGCACATCCCGCGTCCACTGGATCCGAACACCTGCACCGACGAGGAGTGGGGCGACTACATGTTCTTCCGCGATAACCCTCGCGGTCTGCACCACGAGCTGTGGGATCACGTCGCCGGTTGCCGTCAGTACTTCAACGCCACCCGTGACACCGTGACCTACGAGATTCTCGAAACCTACAAGATCGGCACCAAGCCGCAGTTCACCGACAAGACCGATAGCCCGAAAGCGGCCACGACGGCTCTGGGAGAGAAGGTATGAGCCAGATCAATCGCCTGTCCAACGGTGGACGGATCGACCGCAACAAAGTGCTGAGCTTCACCTTCAACGGCCAGGTCTACAAAGGCTTTGAAGGCGATTCGCTGGCCGCTGCCCTGCTGGCCAACGGTGTCGACATCATTGGTCGCAGCTTCAAGTACTCCCGTCCGCGCGGCATCTTCGCAGCCGGTGCCGAAGAGCCGAACGCCGTGCTGCAGATCGGCGCGACTGAAGCCACGCAAATCCCGAACGTACGGGCCACGCAACAAGCGCTGTATCAAGGTTTGGTCGCCACCAGCACCAACGGCTGGCCGAGCGTGAACAACGACATGATGGGGATTCTCGGCAAGGTCGGCGGCAAGCTGATGCCGCCGGGCTTCTACTACAAAACCTTCATGTACCCGCAATCGTTCTGGATGACTTACGAGAAGTACATTCGTAAGGCTGCCGGTCTTGGCCGCTCGCCGACCGAGAACGATCCGGACACCTACGACTACATGAACCAGCACTGCGACGTGCTGATCGTCGGCGGTGGCCCTGCTGGCCTGGCCGCTGCACTGGCGGCTGCCCGCAGCGGTGCTCGTGTCATTCTCGCCGATGAGCAGGAAGAGTTTGGCGGCAGCCTGCTCGATTCCCGCGAAAGCCTCGACGGCAAACCGGCCGCCGAATGGGTCGCCAGCGTCATCGCCGAACTGAAAGACACCCCGGACGTGCTGCTGTTGTCGCGCGCCACGGTCAACGGTTACCACGACCATAACTTCCTGACCATTCACGAACGCCTCACCGATCACCTCGGCGACCGTGCGCCGATTGGCCAGGTACGTCAGCGTATCCACCGGGTTCGCGCTAAACGTGTAGTGCTGGCGACCGGCGCTTGCGAGCGTCCGCTGGTTTACGGCAACAACGACGTGCCGGGCAACATGCTCGCTGGCGCCGTGTCGACTTACGTTCGCCGCTATGGCGTGGCACCGGGCAAGAAACTGGTGCTGTCGACCAACAACGATCACGCCTATCGCGTTGCGCTGGATTGGCTCGATGCCAGTCTGCAAGTCGTCGCTATCGCTGACGCTCGCAGCAACCCGCGCGGTGCGCTGGTGGAAGAGGCTCGCGCCAAAGGCATCCGCATCCTGACCGGCAGCGCCGTGATTGAGGCCCGTGGCACCAAGCGCGTGACTGCCGCTCGCATTGCTGCGATCGATGTCAAAGGCCACGCCGTAACCAGTCCTGGCGAATGGCTCGATTGCGACCTCGTTGCCACTTCCGGCGGTTACAGCCCGGTGGTTCACTTGGCTTCGCACTTGGGCGGCAAGCCGATCTGGCGTGAAGACATCCTCGGTTTCGTACCGGGCGAAGCACCGCAGAAACGCGTGTGCGTCGGTGGCATCAACGGCGTCTATGGCCTCGGTGATTCGTTGGCCGATGGTTTTGAAGGCGGCGCTCGCGCAGCCAGCGAAGCCGGTTTCAGTGTGGTCGAAGGCACGTTGCCGAAAGCCCTGAGCCGTCTCGAAGAACCGACGCTGGCGCTGTTCCAGGTACCGCACGAAAAAGGCACCTCACGTGGACCGAAGCAATTCGTCGACCTGCAAAACGACGTCACCGCCGCCGCCATCGAACTGGCGACCCGCGAAGGTTTCGAGTCGGTCGAGCACGTCAAACGTTACACCGCACTGGGCTTCGGCACTGACCAGGGCAAGCTCGGCAACGTCAACGGCCTGGCCATCGCCGCCCGTTCGTTGAACGTGACCATCCCGCAGATGGGCACCACCATGTTCCGCCCGAACTACACGCCCGTCACATTCGGCGCCGTGGCCGGTCGTCACTGTGGGCACATCTTCGAACCTGTCCGTCACACCGCGCTGCATCACTGGCACGTGAAAAACGGCGCCGAGTTTGAAGACGTCGGTCAGTGGAAGCGTCCTTGGTACTTCCCGAAAAACGGTGAAGACATTCACGCTGCCGTGAAACGCGAATGCAAAGCCGTGCGCGATAGCGTTGGCCTGCTGGACGCTTCGACCCTGGGCAAGATCGACATCCAGGGCCCGGACACCCGCGAGTTCCTCAACCGCATCTACACCAACGCCTGGACCAAGCTCGATGTGGGCAAGGCGCGTTACGGCCTGATGTGTAAAGAAGACGGCATGGTATTCGACGACGGCGTGACTGCATGCCTGGCCGACAACCATTTCGTGATGACCACCACCACCGGCGGCGCTGCACGCGTGCTGCAATGGCTGGAAATCTACCACCAGACCGAATGGCCGGACCTGAAGGTGTACTTCACGTCCGTGACGGATCACTGGGCAACCATGACCCTGTCCGGGCCGAACAGCCGCAAGCTGCTCAGCGAAGTGACCGACGCCGATCTGAGCAACGAAGCCTTCCCGTTCATGACCTGGAAAGAAGCGCTGGTCGGCGGTGTGCCGGCGCGGATTTTCCGGATTTCGTTTACCGGTGAGCTGTCGTACGAAGTCAACGTGCAAGCCGACTATGCGATGGGCGTTCTCGAGAAAATCGTCGAGGCCGGCAAGCAGTACAACCTGACCCCGTATGGCACTGAAACCATGCACATTCTGCGGGCCGAGAAAGGCTTCATCATCGTCGGTCAAGACACCGACGGCTCGATGACCCCGGACGACCTGAACATGGGCTGGTGTGTCGGTCGCACCAAGCCGTTCTCGTGGATCGGCCAGCGTGGCATGAACCGCGAAGACTGCGTGCGTGATCAACGCAAACAATTGGTCGGCCTGAAGCCGATCGATCCGACCAAATGGCTGCCGGAAGGGGCGCAACTGGTGTTCAACACCAAGCAGACGATCCCGATGACGATGGTTGGTCACGTCACTTCCAGCTACCTGCACAACTCCCTCGGTTACTCGTTTGCCATGGGCGTGGTGAAGGGCGGCTTGAAGCGCATCGGTGAGCGCGTGTTCGCACCGCTGGCGGATGGCAGCGTGATCGAGGCGGAAATCGTTTCTTCGGTGTTCTTCGATCCGAAAGGGGATCGCCAGAACGTGTAAGTCGATCGTTCCCACGCTCTGCGTGGGAATGCATCCCGGGACGCTCCGCGTCCCAAGAGCGGACGCAGAGCGTCCATGGCGGCATTCCCACGCAGAGCGTGGGAACGATCAACAAAAGAAAGGTGCTTTATGACCGCAGCCAATGTTTACCAACAACGCCCAACCACTGGGGCCAAAGCCGAGTCGTCGCTGCATCACGCCGACCTCGCCAGCCTGGTGGGCAAGGGCCGTAAAAGCGCCGGCGTGATCGTGCGTGAGAAAAAACTCCTCGGCCACCTGACCATTCGTGGTGATGGTCATGATGCGGCGTTCGCCGCTGGCGTGCACAAGGCCCTCGGCATTGAATTGCCGGGTGCTTTGACCGTCGTGGTCAAAGGCGAAACCAGCCTGCAATGGATGGGGCCGGATGAATGGCTGCTGATCGTGCCGACCGGTGAAGAATTTGCCGCCGAGCAGAAACTGCGCGAAGCGCTGGGCGACCTGCACATCGCGATCACCAACGTCAGCGGCGGCCAGCAGCTCCTCGAACTGAGCGGCCCGAACGTGCGCCAGGTGCTGATGAAGTCCACCAGCTACGACGTGCACCCCAACAGCTTCCCGGTGGGCAAGGCTGTCGGCACCGTGTTTGCGAAGTCGCAACTGGTGATCCGCCACACCGGGGAAGACACCTGGGAACTGCTGATCCGTCGCAGCTTCTCGGATTACTGGTGGTTGTGGTTGCAGGATGCGGCCGCCGAGTACGGCCTGAGCGTCCAGGCGTGACACGGATGATCGTTCCCACGCTCTGCTGATCGTTCCCACGCTCCGCGTGGGAATGCATCTCGGGACGCTCCGCGTCCCTTTAACAGCCGGACGCAGAGCGTCCATGGCGGCGTTCCCACGCAGAGCGTGGGAACGATCAGATAGGAGTCACCGCACTATGAGCCGCGCCCCAGACACATGGATTCTGACCGCCGACTGCCCAAGCGTCCTCGGCACCGTGGACGCGGTGACCCGCTTTCTGTTCGAGCAGGGCTGCTACGTCACCGAGCACCATTCCTTCGATGATCGGCTCTCGGGCCGTTTCTTCATTCGCGTGGAATTCCGCCAGCCTGACGGTTTCGATGAACAAGCCTTCCGCGCAGGGCTCGAAGAACGCGGCCAAGCCTTCGGCATGATCTTCGAACTCACGGCACCGAACTACCGCCCGAAAGTGGTGATCATGGTCTCCAAGGCCGACCATTGCCTCAACGATTTGCTCTACCGCCAGCGTATCGGCCAATTGTCGATGGACGTGGCCGCCGTGGTCTCCAACCACCCGGACCTCAAGCCGTTGGCGGATTGGCACCAGATTCCGTACTACCACTTCCCGCTGGACCCGAACGACAAGCCGTCGCAAGAGCGTCAGGTGTGGCAGGTAATCGAAGAGTCCGGCGCCGAACTGGTGATTCTTGCCCGCTACATGCAAGTCCTGTCGCCCGAGCTGTGCCGCAAACTCGACGGCAAGGCGATCAACATCCATCACTCCCTGCTGCCGGGTTTCAAGGGCGCCAAGCCTTATCACCAGGCCTACAACAAGGGCGTGAAACTGGTCGGCGCCACGGCGCATTACATCAACAACGACCTCGACGAAGGCCCGATCATCGCCCAGGGCGTCGAGGCCGTGGACCACAGTCATTACCCCGAAGACCTGATCGCCAAGGGGCGGGATATTGAAGGGCTGACCCTGGCGCGGGCGGTTGGGTATCACATTGAACGGCGGGTATTTCTCAACGCCAATCGCACGGTCGTTCTTTAGATCGCCATCGCGAGCAGGCTCACTCCCACAGGGGATTTGTGTCTGCCACATATCTCAGTCACACCAAAGTTCAACTGTAGGAGTGAGCCTGCTCGCGAAGAGGCCATAACAGACAACACAAGACACACAGGCAACAACCAGAGCAATCAACGCGCCGCCGCTGTCTGGCGACGCGACCGCTACATAAAAACAACAGCGAGGTGAAAGCATGTCTGGCAATCGTGGTGTGGTGTATCTCGGCAATGGCAAAGTCGAAATACAGAAAATCGACTATCCGAAAATGCAGGACCCGCGCGGCAGGAAGATTAACCACGCTGTCATCCTGCGTGTGGTTTCCACCAACATCTGTGGTTCCGACCAGCACATGGTGCGCGGCCGTACCACCGCTCAAACCGGCCTGGTGCTGGGCCATGAAATTACCGGCGAAGTCATCGAGAAGGGCAGCGACGTCGAAAACCTGCAGATCGGCGACTTGGTGTCCGTACCGTTCAACGTTGCTTGCGGGCGCTGCCGTTCCTGCAAAGAGATGCACACCGGCGTCTGCCTCAGCGTTAACCCGGCGCGTCCGGGCGGTGCCTACGGTTATGTCGACATGGGCGACTGGACCGGTGGCCAGGCTGAATACGCGATGGTGCCGTACGCCGACTTCAACCTGCTGAAACTGCCTGATCGCGATCGCGCGATGGAAAAAATCCGCGACCTGACCTGCCTCTCAGACATTCTGCCGACCGGTTACCACGGCGCAGTGACGGCCGGGGTTGGCCCAGGCAGCACCGTGTACATCGCCGGTGCCGGTCCTGTCGGTCTGGCCGCAGCCGCTTCCGCTCGCCTGTTGGGCGCGGCCGTGGTGATCATCGGTGACGTCAACACCGTCCGCCTGGCGCACGCCAAGGCGCAGGGTTTCGAAATCGCCGACCTGTCCCTGGACACCCCGTTGCACGAACAAATCGCTGCACTGCTGGGCGAGCCAGAAGTGGATTGCGCCGTCGACGCCGTAGGCTTCGAAGCGCGCGGCCACGGCCATGACGGCGTGAAACACGAGGCCCCGGCCACCGTGCTCAACTCGCTGATGGGCGTTGTCCGTGTGGCCGGCAAAATCGGTATCCCTGGCCTGTACGTGACTGAAGATCCGGGTGCCGTCGATGCAGCCGCGAAGATGGGCAGCCTGAGCATCCGCTTCGGACTGGGCTGGGCCAAATCCCACAGCTTCCACACCGGCCAGACGCCCGTGATGAAGTACAACCGCCAGCTGATGCAGGCGATCATGTGGGACCGCATTCACATTGCCGACATTGTGGGTGTGGAAGTCATCAGCCTGGATGACGCGCCACGTGGGTATGGCGAGTTCGATGCGGGCGTGCCGAAGAAGTTTGTGATTGATCCGCACAAACTGTTTAGCGCGGCGTAAGGCTTTACGCAAAAACAAAACGGCGACCTACGGGGCGCCGTTTTTTTTGGATCAAAAGATCGTCCGATCGCGGCCCGAGCCTGCGGCAGCGCCTATAGGGATAGGCGGTCGGCGTAGGAGATGCCTCAGGTTGCGATCTTTTGATCTTATGTTTTCAAAGGGCTGCTAATGCGCCTTGATACAACACCGGCCCCGTCGGTTGCCCCGTCGGTGAACCACCCTTAGGCTCAAGACTGACGGCCAGCACAATCGGCTTGCCAATAAGCGCTTTCTGCACATCGCTGAGCTCTACACGACCCTTGCCGTCAGCCGGAATCACACCAAGTGAAATCGGCTTGCCATCCGCCGGAATCGCCCACAACTCCAGACTGCGCCCCGGTTCAACCGCTGCCAGCGTCAGCGGCTCGACCTTCAGATAATCCTCATGCGCCTCAACCTTCAGCGCAGGCTGCGCCTCGGCCGTCAGCAGTGTGGCGCTGTAACGCGCATTGTCGCGGTTGTAGAACACGCCCAAGGTCACGGCGATCACCAGCGAGCAAACCGCCCCCGTCACCCGCAACCAGTTCCAGAACGAACGCTTCTCTGGCATATGCAGCACTTGCGGCTCTATGCGTGCCGTAATTCCCTGCCACACCCGATCTGGCACCGGCTGCTCGGGCAGGGCTTCGGTCAAACTGACCAGGCTTTCCTGCCACTGCGCCAGTTCCGCGCGAAGCGCTGCGTCTTCCAGCAACAACTGTTCAAAACGCCGACGCGCGGCAGAAGGCATCAGGCCAATGGCGTAATCAGCGGCGAGGGCGCGGCGCAGGGTCGGGGTTTGATAGTTCATGATTCAAGACACCTGCGCAGTCGCTCCATACCGCGGCGGATCCAGGATTTCACCGAGCCCAGCGGCGCGTCCAGGTGTTCGGCGAGCTCAGAGCAGGACAGCCCCTGAAAGTAAGCCACGGTGATCGATTGGCGCTGCATGCCGTCGAGTCTTTCCAGGCACCGGTTCAACGCGTTGGCCTCACGGGCACTGCTGAGTTGATCGTGGGCCGATGGGGTTTCATCCACCAGCGCCTGTTCTTCAAGGTCGCTTAATGGCCGGTCACGGTGTTTGCGCAACTGGTCGATGGCTTGATGACGGGTGATGTTGATCATCCAGGTCAGCGGCGCCGACAAATGCGCCTCATAGCGCGAGGCGTTGTTCCAGATGCGCACGAAGCTTTCCTGCAGCACTTCTTCAGCCAGATCCGGTCGCCCCATGAACCGCAGCGCTACGCCATGCAGCCGTGGGCCGACGCTGCGGTAAAGCGTCTCGAAAGCGCGGCGGTCGCCCAGTGAACACTGGGCCAGAAGCTGCCTGAGCTGATCGGCGTCGGCGTTGGGAATGGCAGTTCTCCAAGCAATTGAGGTGGGCTGCGTGAGGAGCCGATTGCAGGCAGAGGTTAGTTCACGCTGTGCAGTTGTTCCATTCACGGCGGACACCTCGGGAAAACCGCCGACCCTGATGCGCAGGGTCGGCGGCACGGCTCAGCTTTTCGGCATCAGCACTTTGTCGATGACCTGAATCACGCCGTTGGACTGGTAGACGTCGTAGGTGGTGATGTCGGCGACGTCACCTTTTTCATCCTTGATGGTGATGTTGTGCGGGCCGTTCATCATCACCCACAGCTTGCCGCCCGCGACGGTGGTCAGTTCGGCTTTGCCGCCACCGGCCTTGATCTTCTCGGCCAGGGTCATCATGTCGAGTTTTCCGGCGACGACGTGGTAGGTGAGGACGTGAGTCAGGGTCGCTTTGTTGGCGGGTTTGAGCAGGGTGTCGACAGTGCCGGCCGGCAGCGCAGCGAAGGCCGAGTTGACCGGAGCGAACACGGTGAACGGGCCTTTGCCCTTGAGGGTATCCACCAGGCCTGCGGCTTTCACGGCGGCGACCAAGGTGGTGTGGTCGGCGGAGTTCACGGCGTTGTCGATGATGTCCTTGCTCGGCAACATGCTCTGGCCGCCGACCATGACCGAGTCGTGGCTCATGGTTGCCGCTTGCACGGTGCTCAGGGCGAATCCGCCGCCAAGAGCCAGGGTCAGCAGGCTGGCAATCAACGGCGTTTTGATCGAAGTGCGTTTCATGGTGATGATCCTTGTGGGGAGAATCGGCCAGAAATGTCTGTCCGTGCTTGATATACGCGGGTGGGGCCAGACTGGATGCAGCACGAAGGCATTCTTTTTGGACTTGGCCACAACACATGACCCTGGAGCTGCCGAAGGCTGCGATCTTTTGATCTTCAGCGTATTCAGTTCCGCCAACAATCAAGATCAAAAGATCGCAGCCTTCGGCAGCTCCTACAGAAACCGCGACAAGCTCACTGGGCTGGGAACAATCCTTAGGGTCACCAGTCCAAGGAACAGTTTTCCGCCACCCATTGCCGGGCGGTTTTTATGGCGCAAGAGGATGTCTGGATGAAGATTTCACGCGGTTTTGCACTGGCTTCGCTGATGACCCTCGCGGCCAGCCCTGTCTTCGCCGGTTTCAGCCTGGAAGATGTGACCAAAGCGGCCTCAAGCATGCAGGGTGATAATGCTGCCGCAGCCGCAGCGCCAACTTCAGAGACGGCCGGTTTGTTGAGCGCGCTCACTCAATTGAACGTGACGCCCCAACAGGCCGTCGGCGGGACCGGGGCGATGTTGGGGCTGGCGAAGAATCAGTTGAGCTCGACGGATTACTCTGAACTGGCCAAAAGCGTTCCGGGGATCGACAAGCTGTCCGGCGGCGGTGAGCTGGGTGCTCTCGCGGGCTTGCTCGGGTCTTCCGGCAAGGCGGCCGGTCTGGACAACGCCCTGGGCACCGTGAAGAACACCAACGATCTGAACAACGCTTTCAGCGCGTTGGGCATGGACAGCGGGATGATCGGCCAGTTTGCCCCAGTGCTTCTGCAATACCTCGGTCAGCAGGGCGTTGGCGGTTCGCTGCTGGAAAGCCTGGGCGGGATCTGGGGCGCAGGCACCGGTACCTGATTCAACGGCGCTCGGCGCGCAAGGCGTCGATGCGTTGATCCTTCTCGATCCAGAGCTGGTTGACCCAGTTCTGGATCGTTTCGCGGAACACCGGATCGTTTTCGTAATCGCCTTGCCACAGCGCCGGGTCGAGTTCGCGGGTCTTGATGTCGATGATGACCCTCGGCACGTTGCCACTGATCAAGTCCCAAAACCCCGGAATCTGCTGCTGCGGATACACCACCGTGACATCGAGCACGGCGTCCAGCTGTTCGCCCATTGCCGCCAGCACAAACGCTACGCCGCCGGCCTTGGGCTTGAGCAGGTGAGTG
The DNA here is from genome assembly GCF_044759925.1 of Pseudomonas sp. NPDC099000. Taxonomy (NCBI): domain Bacteria; kingdom Pseudomonadati; phylum Pseudomonadota; class Gammaproteobacteria; order Pseudomonadales; family Pseudomonadaceae; genus Pseudomonas; species Pseudomonas sp. NPDC099000. The sequence continues at coordinate 3,638 of NZ_JBIWAF010000009.1, read as the reverse complement.
AACGGTGACTGCTGCTGAGCGCTTTTCGCCACGGTGTATCGGGTGCCTTCCAGGTAATTGACCACGGTCACCGGCTGACGCTTGTACAACTCGCACGCCGCTTTGGTGATCTCCAGGTCCTTGCCGGCCAGTTCCGGGTGTTTGGCCAGGAATGCCTTGGTGTAGCGCTTCATGAACGGGTAATCCAAGGCCCACCACGCCAGCCCCAGGAACGGCACCCAGATCAGTTCTTTCTTGAGGAAGAATTTGAAAAACGGCGTGCGGCGATTCAGGGTCTGGATCAGCGCCGGGATATCGACCCAGGATTGATGGTTGCTGATCACCAGGTATGAGGTGTCGCGGCGCAGGTCATCGCCGCCGCGGATGTCCCATTGGGTGGGGATGCACAGGCGGAAAATCAGCTTGTCGATCTCGGCCCAGGTTTCGGCGATCCACATGACTGACCATGAGGCGTAGTCGCGAAAGCGCCCGGGCAGGATCAGTTTGAGCAGGGCAAACACCATCAGCGGCCCGAACAGGACCAAGGTGTTGAGCAACAGCAGCAGGGTAACGAAACAGCCGGTGAGCAGGCGGCGCATAAGTAACTCTTGAAAGCATTTGGGCGCGCCATGATATGCAGCTTCGGGCGGCAGGCCAAATCGGCGGTGACGAATGTTTCACTTTTAAACCGTTAACCTCCTCACACTGATCGTTCCCACGTCGAGGCGTCGAACCGTCCGCGTGGGAATGCAGCCCGGGACGCTCTGCGTCCCAAGAGCGGACGCAGAGCGTCCATTGAGGCATTCCCACGCGGAGCGTGGGAACGATCTACCCGATAAAGGTCTAAAATCCCGCTGCCCACTCCTTATGGATGCCCATTACGTGAAATCCCTTCTTGCACTGCTTTCCCTCGTGGCCCTGCCGGTCCTGGCTGCCGAGCCGACGCTGTACGGGCGTTACGAATACATTGCGCTGCCGGAAATCGGCGGCGAAGTCCTTAAAGCAAAAATGGACACCGGCGCCCTGACGGCGTCGCTGTCTGCCAAGGACATCGAAACCTTTACCCGCGACGGCGACGAGTGGGTACGTTTCCGCCTCGCCACCAAAGGCGCGAGCAACAAGGTCTACGAGCACAAGGTTGCGCGGATCAGCAAGATCAAGACCCGCTCCGAAGAAGACGATGATGACAAGGAAGCCGTTGAGCCGACCAAGCGTCCGGTGGTCGATCTGGAACTGTGCCTGGGCAACGTCAAGCGCACCGTCGAGGTCAACCTGACCGACCGCAGCAGCTTCAACTACCCGTTGCTGATCGGGGCCAAAGCCTTGCGTGAATTCGGCGCAGCGGTGAACCCGGCGCGACGTTTCACGGCAGACAAACCCGACTGCTGATTGACGGAACGAGAGGCTTGGGGCACCGTTCGCCCACTTAACTGCCGGGCTCGGACGCCATGCCTCATATCCTGATTGTCGAAGACGAAGCGGCGATTGCCGACACCCTGATATTCGCGTTGCAGGGGGAGGGGTTCACCACCACCTGGTTGAGCCTCGGCGCGGCGGCGCTGGAGCATCAGCGCCAGACCCCGGCCGACCTGATCATTCTCGACATCGGCCTGCCGGACATCAGCGGCTTCGAGACCTGCAAGCAACTGCGGCGTTTCAGCGAAGTGCCGGTGATCTTCCTCAGCGCCCGTGATGCGGAAATCGACCGCGTGGTGGGCCTGGAAATCGGCGCCGACGACTACGTGGTCAAGCCGTTCAGCCCCCGGGAAGTCGCGGCGCGGGTCCGGGCGATTCTCAAGCGCATGGCACCGCGACCGGTGGCCGAAGTCTCATCGGCGTTGTTTCGTGTCGACAGCGAACGCGTGCAGATCAGCTATCGCAATCAGCCATTGAGCCTTACGCGGCAAGAATTCCGCCTCCTGCAATGCCTGCTGGAACAACCCGAACGGGTCTTCAGTCGCGAGCAATTGCTCGATGCGCTGGGCGTGGCCGCCGATGCCGGTTACGAGCGCAGCATCGACAGCCACATCAAAAGCGTGCGCGCCAAATTGCGTCTGGTGAAGGCCGACGCCGAACCGATCCAGACCCATCGCGGCCTCGGTTACAGCTACAGTCCGGGGCACAGCTGATGCCATTGGGGATCCGGATTTTCCTGGTCTATGTGCTGTTTATCGGCCTGACCGGTTACTTCATGCTCAACACCGTGATGGAAGAAATCCGCCCCGGGGTGCGTCAGTCCACCGAAGAAACCCTGGTCGACACCGCCAACCTGATGGCGGAGATTCTTCGCGATGATTTCAAGGCCGGCACCCTCAACCAGAACCGCTGGCCGGAACTGCTCAAGGCATATGGCGAGCGGCAGCCGAAGGCAAGCATCTGGGGCTTGCCGAAGAACCAGGTCAACCACCGCATCTACGTTACCGACGCTAAAGGCATCGTCGTGCTGGATTCCAGTGGCACGGCGGTGGGGCAGGATTACTCGCGCTGGAACGACGTCTACCTGACGTTGCGCGGTGAATACGGCGCACGTTCCACCCGCAGCGATCCGAACGATGCGACCTCTTCGGTGATGCACGTCGGCGCGCCGATTCGCGACAACGGCCAGATCATCGGTGTGGTCACCGTGGCCAAGCCCAACAGTTCGTTGCAGCCTTACGTGGATCGCACCGAACGTCGATTGCTCGCCTATGGCGCCGGGCTGATCGGCCTGGGCCTGCTGTTCGGCGCGCTGTTGTCGTGGTGGTTGAGCGCGGCGCTGCGGCGGTTGACAGCCTATGCGCAGGCCGTCAGCGAAGGACGGCGCGTCGAGGTTCCGCATTATCGCGGCGGTGAGCTGGAGCAACTGGCGACGGCGGTGGAACAGATGCGAACCCAGTTGGAAGGCAAAGCCTACGTCGAGCGTTATGTGCACACGCTGACCCATGAATTGAAAAGCCCGTTGGCGGCGATTCGTGGCGCGGCGGAGTTACTGCAAGGTGACATGCCGTTGGCCCAGCAGCAGCGTTTCGTCAGCAATATCGACAGTGAAAGCGTGCGAATGCAGCAGTTGATTGAGCGGCTGCTGAACCTGGCCCAGGTCGAACAGCGTCAAGGGCTGGAAGAGCGGGTGGCGGTGCCGTTTGCGGGTTTGGTGGATGAATTACTCAACGCACAGGCCGCGCGGATCGAAGGCAAGAAGTTGCGCGTGGAGCAGCGGATAGCTCCGGATGTGAATCTGCATGGCGAGCCGTTTCTGTTGCGTCAGGCGTTGGGGAATCTGCTGGAAAATGCTTTGGATTTCACTGCGCCTCAGGGGCTGCTGCGGTTCAGCGCCGAGAAGGTCGGTGAGCAGATCGAGTTCAGGTTGTTCAACCAGGCCGAGGCGATTCCAGACTATGCGTTGCCGCGTTTGAGCGAGCGTTTCTACTCGCTGCCGCGACCGGACAGTGGGCGCAAGAGCACCGGGTTGGGGCTGAACTTTGTGGAAGAAGTGGTCAAGTTGCATGGTGGGTCGTTGAGCATTGGCAATGTCGAGGGTGGGGTGGAAGTCGTATTGCGCCTGGCTTAGGACCGAGTTGCGGCCAAGGGAGTGTCATAAATTTTGTGTTCGGGCATAACATGTAGCAGAGGTGCATGTATGCCAACCAAAAAGAAACCGGCCCGTGAGGCCCAGCGTGACC